>JBOHIU010000096.1:0-12451 GCA_050725855.1 Xanthobacteraceae bacterium
TTCTTGACCGGACTGATCGTGGCCGGACCGGTGGCGGTCACGCTGTGGCTCGTCTGGTGGTTCGTCACCTGGGTCGACAACTGGGTGCGGCCTTTCATTCCGACCGCGTACCGTCCGGAAACCTACCTGCCGGTCAACGTTCCGGGTTTTGGCCTGATCATCGCCTTTGTGGCGTTGACGCTGCTCGGTTTTTTGACCGCCAATTTTGTCGGCAGCAAGTTCGTCGGTCTGGGCGAGAGCCTGCTCAATCGCATGCCGATCGTGCGGCCGATCTATCGCACCGTCAAACAGATATTCCAGACGCTGTTTTCCAGTTCGGGATCGAGCTTCCGAAAGGTCGGTTTGGTCGAGTTCCCGGCGCCGGGCATGTGGTCGCTGGTCTTTCTGACGCAGTCCCCAAGCGCCGAGATTTCCACGCGGCTGCCGGCGACCGAGCACGTCTCCGCCTTCCTGCCGTGCACGCCGAACCCGACCACCGGATTCTTTTTTTATCTGCCGCGGCGTGACGTCATCGACCTGGACATCACGGTCGAAGAGGCCATGCAGCTTTTGATCTCGGCCGGGGTTATCCAACCGGGCGGCGATCGCACCGACAAGCTTTCCGCACTCGCCGAAACAGCGCGGGTAGCGCAGGCGGCGCAGAGTACGGCGCCCAGTCCCGCGAAATGATTGCGGCGGTCGAGCTTCCAAGCAGATGATATTCGGTGAGCGCGGTTGCACCGTGAACCGGCCTTGCCCACCTAAGATTCAGACCCGCACAGGAGGAGCCCGTGACTGAAACCGAGAGACCACGCATTTTGGGCTTCAATCACATCGCGCTTGAGGTGGAAGACATCGACGACGCGCTGGCGTTCTACGGACGTCTCTTCAAATTCGAGCTGCGCGGCAGGAGCGACACCATGGCGTTCATCGATCTGGGCGATCAGTTCATCGCTCTGCAAAAGGGACGCCGGCAACCGGCCGACGACGGTCGCCATTTCGGTCTGGTCGTCGACGACAAGGCAGCCGCCCGCAAGGCCCTTGAGGCCGCCGGCGTCACGTTGCTTGACGGTCCGTTCCTCGACTTCCGCGATCCCTGGGGCAATCGGGTCGAGATCGTGGGTTATGAAAACATTCAGTTCACAAAAGCGCTCAATGTGCTGCGCGGCATGGGCTTGGAGCATCTGACAAAGAACGAAAAGGCCAAAAAAGAGCTTGCGGACAAAGGCATGGCTCTGGACCAGGTCTGAACGCGCACCGCCAACAAAGCCCCAATCAACCCGTTTCGCCTCTGGCGGGTTTTTGCTATTCTCGGTCCCGGAAGGAAGCATGACCAAAGGGGGCTGATATGGGCTTTGGCGAAGCGATCCAAGCAGGCTATTCCAATTACGTGAATTTTTCGGGCCGCGCGAGCCGGTCGGAGTACTGGTACTGGGTCTTGTTTGTTGTCCTAGGCTCGATCGTCGCGGTGATCATCGACCGGGTGATCGGCATAAGGCTGATTGATTCGATATTCGCACTTGGCACGATTCTGCCGAGCATCGCCGTGGCGGCGCGACGGCTGCACGACATCGATCGCACCGGCTGGTGGCTTCTGATCGATTTCATTCCAGTCATCGGCTGGATCGTGCTGATCATCTGGTTCTGTACGGCGGGTACGGAAGGATCCAATCGGTTTGGATCTAATCCGTTGACCGGCATAGGCCAAATCAGCCCGCGCCCAGCAGTCTGATCGCCTCATCGCGGGCGAACAGATAAAGCAGGTGCCGCAGCGCCTCGCCGCGCGGCGAGGACAGCTTTGGATCGCGCGCCAGCACGAGCGCGGCGTCGTCGCGCGCGGCGGTCAGAAGCTTGCCATGCACTTCCAATCGGGCGACGCGGAAGCCGGGCACGCCGCTCTGCCGCGTACCGAGCACGTCGCCTTCGCCGCGCAGCCGCAAATCCTCCTCGGCGATGCGGAAGCCGTCGTCGGTCTCGCGCATGATCGCGAGACGCGCCTTGGCGGTCTCGCCGAGCGGCCCTTTGTAGAGCAGAAGGCACGTCGAGCGCTGGGCGCCGCGGCCGATGCGGCCGCGCAGTTGATGGAGCTGCGCCAAACCGAAGCGCTCGGCGTGCTCGATCACCATGATACTCGCTTCCGGTACGTCGACACCGACCTCGATCACGGTCGTCGCGACCAGAAGCCGTGTCTCTCCCGACGCAAAGCGCGCCATGGCGCGATCTTTGTCCGGCCCGCGCATCTGGCCGTGGACGAGATCGACCTTGTCGCCGAAGCGATGCTTGAGGTCGCGCAATCGCTCCTCGGCGGCGGCAAGGTCGACAAGCTCGGATTCCTCGATCAGCGGGCAGACCCAATAGGCGCGGCGGTCTTCGTCGAGCGCGCGCGCCACGGCGTCGATCACCTCGTTCAATCGATCGAGCGGAATGGCGCGAGTATCGATCTTTTGGCGGCCGGCGGGTTTGTCGCGCAACGCGGAGACGTCCATGTCGCCGAAATAGGTGAGGACCAAGCTGCGTGGGATCGGCGTAGCCGTGAGGACCAAGAGATCGACAGCATCGCCCTTGCGCGCCAGTGCCAGCCGCTGGTGCACGCCGAACCGGTGCTGCTCGTCGACGATGGCGAGCGCCAGATCGTGGAAAACGACGTCCTCCTGAAACAGCGCATGGGTGCCGACCAGGAGATCGACCGCGCCCGCGGCGAGCGCGCCCAGAATCGCGGCGCGCTCGCGCCCACGCTCCCGCCCGGTCAAAATGGCGACGCGGAGGCTCGCTTTCTCCGCCAGCGGCGCGATGGTGCCAAAATGTTGTCGCGCCAGGATTTCGGTCGGCGCCATCAATGCCGCCTGCCTGCCGGCCTCGATGACGTGCGCGGCCGCGAGCAGCGCCACCACGGTCTTGCCGGAGCCGACATCGCCGTGCAGGAGCCGCAGCATGCGCGCCGGACGAGCCAGATCGGCGATGATATCCGTGACCGCCTGTTCTTGCGATGCCGTCAGCGAATAGGGCAGGGCGGCAACGGTCCGTGCGCGTAGTTCTCCCTCGGCCGCCGTGCCGCGCCCGGCGCGCGTCCGCTGATGCGCGCGCAACAGCGCGAGAGCGAGTTGTCCGGCCAGAAGTTCGTCATAGGCGAGCCGCGCCCAGGCCGCGCTATCCGGCCTGACATCCTCCGGATCGTCCGGATGATGAACGCGGCGCAAGGCGTCGGCGAAGCCGGGAAAGCCGTTGCGTTTGAGCCAGTCGGCGTCCTGCCATTCCGGAAGGCTTTTCGGCAGGCGCATGAGCGCCGCCTCAATCGCGCGGTGCAACTGATTGGGATGCAGCCCCTCGGTGAGCGGATACAGCGGATCGATCAGCGGCAATTGGGCCAGGCCGGCTTGGTCGACGACCCGATCGGGATGCACCATCTGCAGGTGGCCATCGTAGAGCTTGGCCACGCCGGATACGTAGCGCGTCTCGCCTTCGGGAAAGAGCTTTTCCAGATAATCGCGGCGGGCGTTGAAATAGGTGATCGTCAACGTGTTGGTGTCGTCGGCGGTATCGATGTTGTAGGGGGCGCGCGGCCGGTTCGGCGGCGGCGGACGATGGCTTTCGACCGTGACCGCGACGGTCACCACGGTGTCGGGCGCGACCTCGCTTAGTTTCGGCCTGTCGCGCCGGTCTATGCATCCGGTTGGCAGATGAAACAGCAGATCGATGACGCGCGGCTTCTCGCCATCCCGGCCGAGCAACCGGGCATACAGCGCCGCCAGCCGCGGGCCGATGCCGGGAAGCGTCGATACGGCGGCAAACAGCGGATTGAGCAGCGGCGGGCGCATAGCATTTGGATAAGCGGCTTCTGATCCGCTGTCACCATGGCCACCGCTGCGTCAGCCGCGCGGCGCTGCCGCGCTATTTGTCGGCGGCCACCTTGGGAACCAGCCGGTCAATGTGACGATTGATGTATTCGTAACAGGAGCAGGCTTCTTTCTTCAGGGCTTTCTTGTTCAACAATTCGATGCGGCCGCGTCGCGCCTGAATGAGACCTGCGGCCTCGAATTTCGCCGCCGCTACGGCAATCGTACCCCGCTGCACGCCGAGCATGTTGCCTAAAAATTCGCGGGTAAATGGAATGGTATCGTCATTGATCTTGTCGCTGGTCTGCAACAACCATCGGCACAGGCGCGCGGGTACTTCATGGAGCGCATTGCAGGCCGCGGTCTGCTCGATCTGGCCCATCTGCAATTCCGTGTAGCGGATGATCATGTCGCGCAGGTGCTGACTCTGCGCCGCTGCCGTGCGGAAACGCGAGGCTGGGATGCACAGGGCCCCGCCGGAGACTTGCACCAGCGAGCTGACCGAGGCAACGCGCGACCCGAGGCCCGTCGTTAGTCCAATCGCGCCTTCGGAACCCACCGTACCGATTTCGATGGTGCGGTCCTCCGGCATTTCCACGATAAGGGAGATCATACCGCTCTGCGGGAAATAAACTCCGTCCACCCGTTCGCCGCGCTCATGAAGGAATTGACCCTGCTCGATCACCACTTCGCGGAAGTGACGCCGCAGAATGGAAAGGTCTTCAGGCTTTAATGAAGCAAGCAACCGATTGCGATTATTCAGCGCCATACGCGCTTCCCCCCTTGCCCCCGTGGAAATTGGTCCGTTCTCCCTCCGCCGATTCAGCTCGCCGGAGCCTGTGCAATACTCACCGCGCACGCGCAAGATGCGCGAGCGCGTTATCCGTCAGCCGCTGTGTATCGCGTTCGCCCTTTTCTGCGTCGGCGATGATGCTCCTCGCCAGCAGATCGCGCGTTTCCTCGGCCCGCTCGGCCGACGCGAGCGGACTGCCGGATTTGACCACCGTGTCCCAAGCGGCATCGAGGGCGGCACTGAGAATGGCCGTGGTCTCCGGGTCGAAGGCTCCCGGCGCGTGCGGAAATTTGCTCAGCATTGTTCGTGCCAACGAAGAAGAATGAGCCGCTGCCCTCGACCAAGCGGGTCGGGCATTGACCCGGCAATGGCGCGATTGTGCCCCGAGCCGCGTGCATTGTCCGTCAGGTAGCTGACAGATAACGAAACGGTGCGCGACGGCGTCGCGCATGCGGCCGTGCCCCAAGCACCCGCTGACATCCGCGCCCGCCGGCTCTATATACACCGCGCCCGGCGCCGTCCGGGCTTTTGGCGTTGGCGCGCATGATCCCCGGAAAGTGGCCACCGGTTCTCCGCAAGGATCGTGCGCCAAGAAGAATGGAATGCAATGACGGAACGATCGAGCGAAGGCTTGGATGTGCGGCGGCGGAAATTGTTATTCCGCGCCTGGCGCCGCGGCGTGCGCGAAACCGATCTGATCGTCGGCCGCTTCGCCGATGCCTATATCGATCGCTTCGACGATGCCGCGCTCGACGCCTTCGAGCGCCTGATCGAAGTCCCCAATGCCGAGCTTTACGCCTGGGTGGTCGGGAGCCGGAACGTTCCGCAGACATACGATACGGCGGTGCTGCGCCAGCTCATCCTCTTTCATGACATGGGCGAGGCCAAACGGTGACGGCTCGAACTGACGCACGCGCGCCGGCGCAGCGCCTCGTTTCCGGGCGGCCGCTCCTGCTTGCGGGCGTGGCTGACGGCGCGGAAGGGTTGGTGATTGCCGATCTTGCCCGTTCGATCGCGGCGCGACAGACGCCGCCCGCGGTCAGCGTCGCTGTGATCTGCCGCGACGGGCCCCGCATGGCGATGCTCCATCGGGCGATCGCCTTCTTTGCGCCGGACACCGAAATTCTCGAATTTCCGGCCTGGGATTGCCTGCCTTACGACCGGGTGTCGCCGCATGCCGCCGTGGTGGCGCAGCGCATGGCGACCTTGGCCCGGCTCGCCCGTGTCAAAGGCCGCAATCATCCATCGGTGCTGCTCACCACCGTCAACGCCATCCTGCAGCGGGTGCCGGCGCGCGACAGCGTGGCGCGGCAATCGCTCGCCGCCGCAGCCGGCAACATGTTGCCGATGGACGGCATCGTCCAGTGGCTCGAGCTCAACGGTTTCAGCCGGGCCTCGACCGTCCGCGAGCCGGGCGATTATGCGGTCCGCGGCGGTATCCTCGACCTGTTCGCGCCCGGCATGGAGTCTCCGGTGCGGCTCGATTTCTTCGGCGACACGCTGGAATCGATCCGCGGCTTCGATCCGGAGACGCAGCGCACCAACATGGACATGCGCGCGCTCGATCTCGTGCCGATCTCGGAATTTCAGTTGACCAGCGACACCATTCGCCAGTTCCGCACCGGCTATGTCTCAGCCTTCGGCGCCACCGTGCCGGATGACGTGCTGTACCAGGCGGTTACGGAAGGCCGCCGCTACGCCGGCATGGAGCACTGGCTGCCGCTGTTCCAGCAGCGCATGGATACGCTGTTCGATTATCTGGGCGGGCAATCCATTCTATTCCCTCCCCTGAAAGGGGAGGGTCGGCACGCGGAGCGCGCCGGGGAGGGGTCGGAATCCTCAGGAGCAGAGACGATAACCCCCACCCGGCAGCCTTCGGCTGCTGACCTCCCCCCTCCAGGGCGAGGAGAAAGGAGTGCTGCCACTCCGATCATTCTCGAACCATTGGCAGAGGAGGCCGCGCATGAGCGTCTCGCGCAGATCGCCGACTACTATCAGGCCCGCCGCGAAGCGCTGAACCAGGACGCCGGCGGCGCGCCTTATAAACCGCTGCCGCCGGACAAGCTCTATCTCAGCGAAACCGAATGGCGCGCGCGGTTGGACAAGTCTGCTCTGGCCCGGCTGTCGCCATTCGCCGCGCCGCCCCCACCCAGTCCTCCCCCGCATGCGGGGGAAGGTAGGGAGGGGGACGCGATCGATGTCGCCGCACGCGCCGGCAAGAATTTTTCAGCGGAGCGCAATGAGCCCGGCACCAACGTCTTTGAGGCCCTGACCAGGCACGTCGAAGGATTGCAGGCCACGGGCAAGCGCACAGTGATCGCGCTGTGGAGCGAAGGCTCGCGCGAACGCATGGGCCATGTGCTGGCCGAGCACGGGCTGCACAATCTCTCCTCGGTGGCGTCGTGGCCGCAGGCCTTGGCGCTGCCGCGTCCGGAAACCGCGCTCGTCGTCCTGGGCATCGAATCCGGCTTTGAGACCGCCGATGCCGCCATCATCACCGAAGAGGACATTCTCGGCGAGCGGCTGGTGCGCCCGCGCCGGCAGAGCAAGCGCTCCGAAAACTTCATTGCCGAGGTGACGAGCCTGTCCGCCGGTGATCTCGTCGTCCATGTCGATCACGGCATCGGCCGCTTCGTCGGCCTTCGCACCATCGAGGCCGCCGGCGCCCCGCACGATTGTCTGGAAATCCACTATCACGGCGGCGACAAGCTGTTCCTGCCGGTCGAGAACATCGAACTCCTGTCGCGCTACGGCTCGGAAGACAGCCACGTCGACCTCGACCGGCTCGGTTCGACCGCCTGGCAGTCGCGCAAGGCGCGGATGAAGAACCGCATCCGCGAGATTGCCGGCGAACTGATCAAGATCGCGGCCGAGCGGCAATTACGCGAGGCGCCGCGGCTTTCGGTCGCCGCCGGCCTCTACGACGAGTTCTGCGCCGGTTTTCCCTACGAGGAGACCGACGACCAGGACGCCGCCATATCGGCCGTGCTGGACGATCTGTCGGCCGGCAAGCCGATGGACCGGCTGATCTGCGGCGACGTCGGTTTCGGCAAGACCGAGGTGGCGCTGCGCGCCGCTTTCATCGCGGCAATGAACGCCAAGCAGGTCGCCATCGTGGTGCCGACCACGCTTCTGTCGCGCCAGCACTTCAAGACCTTCAGGGAGCGGCTGAAAGGCTATCCGCTCCAGGTCGCGCAGGCCTCGCGGCTCGTTTCGCCGAAGGAACTGGCGGAGACCAAAAAAGGCCTCGCCGAGGGCCAGATCGACATTGTCATCGGCACCCATGCGCTCCTCGGCAAGGCCATCAAGTTCAAGGATTTGGGCCTCATCGTCGTCGACGAGGAGCAGCATTTCGGCGTCGGCCACAAGGAGAGACTCAAGCAACTGCGCGCCGAAGTGCACGTGCTGACGCTGACGGCGACGCCGATTCCGCGCACGCTCCAGCTGGCGTTGAGCGGCGTGCGCGAAATGTCGATCATCGCCACGCCGCCGGTCGACCGGCTCGCCGTCCGTACCTTCATCTCCCCGTTCGATCCGGTGGTGGTACGGGAGGCGCTGCTACGTGAACGCTACCGCGGCGGCCAGGCGTTTTACGTCTGCCCGCGCATCGAGGATTTGGCCGAGACCAAGGCATTTCTCGACAAGGTGGTGCCCGAGGTCCGCGTCGCTGTCGCCCATGGCCAGATGGCCTCGACCGCGCTCGAAGACGTGATGTCGGCCTACTATGACGGCAAGTTCGACGTGCTGCTTTCGACCGCGATCGTCGAATCCGGCCTCGACATCCCGACCGCCAACACGCTGATCGTGCACCGCGCCGATATGTTCGGCCTGGCGCAAATCTATCAGCTGCGCGGCCGCGTCGGCCGTTCCAAGCTGCGTGCCTATGCGCTGCTGACGCTTCCCGCCAAGCGCAAGATCACCCCGCAGGCCGAGCAGCGTCTCAAGGTGCTGCAATCGCTCGACACGCTCGGCGCCGGGTTCCAGCTCGCCTCGCACGATCTCGACATCCGCGGCGCCGGCAATCTGCTCGGCGACGAGCAATCCGGTCATATCAAGGAAGTCGGCTACGAGCTTTATCAGGAAATGCTCGAGGAAGCCGTCATGAGTCTCAAGGCCGGCATCACCGCGCCGGTCGCGGAAAAATGGTCGCCGCAGATCACCATCGGCACGCCGGTGCTCATCCCCGAGGATTACGTCACCGACTTGCCGGTGCGGCTGTCGCTCTACCGGCGGCTGTCCGAGATCGACGAGGATCGTGACATCGAGGCGTTTGCCGCGGAGCTTGTGGATCGTTTCGGCCCGCTGCCCGAGGAGGTCGAGTATCTCCTTCAGATCGTCGCCATCAAGACGCTGTGCCGCCGCGCCAACGTGGAAAAGATCGAGGTCGGGCCGAAAGGCGCCGTGCTCGCCTTCCGCGACAATGTTTTTGCCAATCCCGACGGGCTGATTTCGTATATTGCCAAGCATCCCGTCGGCGCCCGCGTGCGGCCCGACATGAAAGTCGTGTTCTTCGACGAATGGGAGACGCCGCAGGCGCGCCTCAAAGGCGCCGCCGGCATCTTGCGCGCGCTCGCCGGGCTGGCGGAAAAGGCCAGGAAGGCGGCGTGAGGGGTCCAGAAAACTCGCGAGCGATAGGGCTTTTCTGCACTTTTGAGTCGATTTGAAGAAGTCAGACCCATCGCCTCATTTCTGAAGCACGCCTTACAACCAATCGTTGACCAACGGCAGCGTCGTTCGTATTTTCGATGAATCAAGGGGGTTCGAACGATGGCGAAGAACAGGAGAAAACCTTCCAAAGTTCCGACCAGCACGAAATCTATTACTGGCAAGCGAACCTACTACAAGCAATCTGACTTCCCTCTGACCTCACTTCAACAGGCTCAAAAGATTGCTTCCCCTATTGTGGACAATTTTGCTGGCGACGGTGGATCTCCGCCTGATGTAGCCCTTGCGCTGGGCATAAGTCCTACGAGCAGCGGATGGCAGGTCCTCACCGGCGCGGCTATAGCATACGGCCTCATCGATGGAGGGTGGAACGCCTCCCGGATGACGCTCTCGCCCTTGGGCCGGAAGTTGGTGGCGCCGGAAGCGGAAGGAGAAGACCTTACAGCGCGACGCGAAGCGATACTGAAACCGAGGCTCCTGCATGACTTTTTTGAGAAATATCGGCGCGCGAAATTTCCTAATGACATAATCGCGGGAAACGTTCTTAAGATTATGAGTTTGCCTCCAGACCGCGTTGCCGCCGCGCTGGAGATCATCAAGGAAAATGGACGCTATGCTGGGATTATTCGTGAGACGCCAACAGGTCCTTTCATAAACTTGGACTCCCCTGGCGTACCCGCGCCGACAGCAACCCCGGAATTTCCAGAACAAGGTACGCTGGATGTGGTGGAGTCTGGCGGCCCCGACGAAACAGCGAAGCCAGCACCCCCAGCGAGCACTCCCCAGGCTGTAGGAGCGCTGGCGGCGAAGGCCAGTCGTGTTTTCATTTCTCATGGAAAGCAGAAGGCGATCGTCGCCCAAATCAAAGAGCTCTTGACGTTCGGCGGCTTTGATCCAGTTGTTTCCGTGGAACGCGAGGCGACGGCTATTTCGGTGCCAGAGAAGGTATTCGATGACATGCGTTCTTGTAGTGCGGGCGTGATCCACGTGCGCGGAAGGAAAATATCTCGATAAAGATGGCAATGAGCTAAACAAGCTCAACGACAACGTGCTGATCGAGATCGGCGCGGCCATGGCCTTATACGGCAAAAAGGTAATCCTGTTGGTGGAGCATGGCGTAGTGCTACCGTCGAACTTGCAGGGCTTGTACAGATGCGATTTTGAGGGCGATAAGCTAGAGTATGAATCAACCATGAAATTGTTAAAAGCATTCAGTCAATTTCGCTGAAGGCTGAAGCTCGCAGCAGCGATCGCAACCAGCAAAGAGAGAAGCGATATTCGCGGTTTGCCTCACGGTCGGCTGGGTACTCACGTCGATGCATCAACGAATAAATAGATAAATCTGGCAGAGGTGAATGAGCGGGTTGTCATGGCCGGGCTTGTCCCGGCCATCCACGACTTTCTTCCGTGAAGCATAAGACGTGGATGCCCGGCACAAGGCCGGGCATGACGTTTCTGATCCGAGCGTCACGGCACCTCGGTGTTGTTCCACCCTCCCGCATCGACCTGAAAGTCACCGAATACCGCAACGCATCCCCCGCCGGGATGCTATGCTCCCATTCCCAGCGCGAAGGGCCGCGCATCAGATAGACCGAGCGGGGATCAAGCTGCAGCGCGGCGCGGTCCCAACCGGTGCCGTGCTTCCTCCGCATGCGAAATGTGCAGGGCGACGACAGCGAGATGCCGATCACGTCATCGTAGTGCGGCCGGTCGCGGTGCCAGCCGATTGAGGTGCCCGGCCGGTATTCGGTGACGAGCGCATCCGCTAGGCGCTCGGGCGCAAGCCCGGCGAACGCGGCGGCGCGCTCGCGCAGCGGCAAGAGAAACGGCGGCATCGGCGCGGCCTCCTGCAAACCGCCGCCGTTGTAGTCGTAGCGAAAGCCGAAGGACACGACGCGACGCTTGCCAAGGAATCCGTGAAACTCGAATTCCTTGAACGGCAGATCGGCGAACGCTTTGACCAGACGCGCCTCTCCGGCGGCATCGATCACCTCCGGCGCATAGCGGAAGCCTTCCGGCATCGATGGCCGCGCAGGCGGCTCCGGCGACCGGAACAAGTCGAACTGGTGATGTTTGACATCGGCGCCGACGGACATGGCAGCGCGCAAATAGGGGCTGGCCGCCAGACTCGCAAATGCGCCTGCGCACCCCCTCGTCACCACCGGGCTTGACCCGGTGGTCCATGCTGAAGCGCCGTGACACGCGGCAGCGCCGCATCGATTGCTGGATCAAGCATGCACTCGGGCGGCCGAAGGCCGACCCGTGTGTCCGGCAATGGGGAAGCACCGTCAAACAACAAACGGAATCAGCATCTTCGTGCGCCGCATGTAGGCCGGATAGGTTTGCGGGCATTGCTCGGTCATGATCCGCTCCTCGCGGCGGGCGCTGTAGAAGAAATAACCGCCGGACAGCACCAGCGGCGCGAGCCAGAATGGGCTCTGCCCAAGCGCCGAGCCGATCAGGGCGACGATAATCCCGCCATAGATCGGATGGCGCACGAACGCATAAGGGCCGTGCACAACGAGTTCCGGATTTTGCTTCCGCGACATCGGCATGCCCCAGTTGGTGCCGAGGGAAAAGCGTGCCCAGAGCGCGAGCCCAACGCCTAACCCGCAGAGCACGACGCCGATGATTCCGAGCGCGACGCTGGTGTTCACCGCATAGGCACGCCCATTGCGCAAAGCGTGGCGGACGATCGGCAGACGTATGGCAAGCAACACGACCACGAGGATGCCGAGGCGCAGGCCGATTTCACGCCGCCAGGCGCGGGCTCCGATGCTCCGCTTGGCGCTGAACGCCGACACCGCCCAGTACACGACCAGGATGAGCCAGAGCGCGGCAATCAGGGCGCTATAGATCGGCATGCGGGCAACATAGTCAGGTTTGCGCCGCCGCCAACCGGGATCAGCCGCGAGGCTGACCCGCAATTCGCAACACGCAATCCCGGCGGCGAACGCAAACGCGCCGCGGTGGCACGGTCCGGACTACCTGTAGCGCGTCACCCGGCCGCAGATCTGCACCGTGCACCTGTGCGCCTCGCAGGCCCAATGCGCGCAGGCCGTGCGACCGTTGCTGCATCGCTCGCAGATTTGCGGCAATGGACCGCGGCACTGCGAAGCGCGGGCACAATATCCGGCCGCTTGCGCGGAAGGGCCGGCGGCGACCAGCGCAGCCGCGACCA
>JBOHIU010000097.1:0-7149 GCA_050725855.1 Xanthobacteraceae bacterium
GGAGTATGCGGCACCAGCCGAGCAAGTGAGTTTCTTACTAGTGCCGGAAGCGGGTCGAAAGGATTTTGTAGCCCGGGTTGAGCGTAGCGAAACCCGGGGGCGGCGGTGAAATCCGAAATATCGTCTCCCGGATTTCGCTTCGTTCAATCCGGGCTACAGCGCTACCAAGCGTATTCGCCGTGCCCGATCGTGATGCGTTCGGCGATCCACCGCCGAATTGATCTGACGAAGATCGGAAATTGCGACGATCGTTGTTTGACAGTGTTGGCTGGAAATCCCGACGCGGACTAACGCTGCGCGGCGAGGACGATGACCTGACTCTTGATCCTTGGCCGCCTGCGCGCAGAGCGGATGGAAGGAGACCTACTCGCGCAGCCTGGTCTGCCGGCCGGCGCTGCGCTCGATGGCGCTGGCGAGATATTCGGGCGACTGCGCGCCGGTGACGATAACGCTACCGCCAAGGATGAAGCAGGGCACACCGTCGATACCGGCTTCCTTGGCACTCGTCGCTTCGTTCTCGACGCGGTCAATGTCGGCATCGCTGGCGAGAAGCCGGCGCACGAGGTCGCCATCCATGCCGCAATCCGCGGCGGCCTGAATCAGGATCCTGGCGTCGCTGAGATCCGCGCCTTCGGCGAAGTAAAGTTCCATCAGCCGCTGTTTGACGCGCGCCGGATCGGTGGCACTGCGCGACCAGAGAATGAGCCGGTGGCAATCGAGCGTGTTCGGCTGGCGCGAGATCTTTTCGGGGGCGTAGACCAAACCCTCCATGGCCGTGGCAGTGGCCACCCGTTCGGCGATCGCGCCGTAGCGTTCCGCGGAGCCGAACTTGGTCTCCAGGTAGGTTTGCCGATCGATGCCATCGCGCGGAATCCAGTCGTTGAGAAAATAGGGCCGCCAATTGATGCCGACCGCGATGTCCGGATTGAGCGCAATGGCCGCTTCCAACCGGTGTTTGCCGATATAGCACCAGGGGCAGACCACATCGGAGACGACCTCGATGTGAACGGAAGCGGGCACGATGGGGGCAGGGCTCATGCGCAAATACCTCCGAATCTATTCCGTCAGACTACCTCATGTGGCGTTACGTGGGGATGCGCGGGGATTTTCGCGCCCCTGATCGCTCCCGGCCGCCGGTCCGACCCGTATGGCGCGGATGCCCGCGAACTCGAAATCGCGGATTATTTCGCGACTTTGCCGGCGACGCGCGCGACCAGGGTGTCGACGCTATCGCTCGGCCGCAATGTCGCGAGCGTGACCGCCGCCTCGATGCCGACATGCTTGCGGTCAGGCGCCATGGTGGTGTTCTTCAGGATGCTGGCGAGGCGGCGGGCCACCACATGGGCGGAGCGCAGGTCGGTATCGGTAAAGACGGCAAAGATCGAATTGTCGGCTTCGCGGCAGGCGAAGTCCACTTGGCGCATGAGCCGGCTCAACAGCCGCGCGGCATCGATGCCGCTGCGCCGGTCGCTGCCGTTGAAGGAAAAGCGCGCGATGGAAAGCCCGACGCCGCGCTTTTCCGCGGCGTCGACCGCGCGGTTGAGATCTCGCCAAAACGCTTCATGGGCGAGAAGCCCGGTGTCGGGATCGATCATGCCCTTGGCGTCGAGCGACTTGATCATGCGCTTGAGCCGCACGCCGAAGGCATGCAGGCGCACGAACGGCAGAAATCGCTCGGCGAGGCGCTCGGGCGCGTCGGCGATGCGTTCGAGATTGGGCAGATGCGCGGCGAACCGTTCGGCCGAGGCCGGATGTCCGCCCTGCACCGCGACCGGCAGGTCGCGAAAGCGTACGTTATCGGCGAGCACGGTGAGCAGAGCATCGACGATGCGCGGCCCGAAACCGTCGCCGATGACCAGACCGTCGAGGTCGCGGGCGTGCAACGCGCGTGCGGCGTTCTCGATGCTCAATGCGCCGACCAAGCCGACACGCTCGCCGAACGCCACCGAAAGAGCCGGGTAGGAACGTCCGCGGCCGGCCAGCAGCACGCTGGCGTCGTCGAGCGGGTCGCTCGTGGGCAATTCGGGTGGCAACTCCCCGCGCGTCGCCAGCATGTGGGTGCGGCGGATGACAGTCGAATGGAGCGCGCGGATTCGCATCACTGACGACAAGCGGCTCGCGATGCGCTCGGCTGGCGCGCTGGCCGCGATTGTCATCGCGCCGGGCCAAAGAAACGCCGAGCTGTCCTCGCGCGTGCGCGCGATCACCGGCATGAACGGCCGGTCGCGGGCTTTCAGACGTTCGGCAAGCGCTCCGGCGAATGCGGCAACGAGGCCATCGTCGTCGCAGGCGTCGGCCAGCACCACGGCCTCGGGCTCGACCGAAGAGAGAGCGGCCGCGGCATCGGGCCACTCAGCTTCGACGATCGGAAATGCGCCGGCGGCGCGTAACGCCTCCACAATGTCGGACGCGGGGCGTCCGGCAACGACAACGAACGGACCTTGCAGGGCCATGGCAGGTTGCCGGAGGGATGCCGTTGAAGCGACTGCCGTGGACCATGCCAAAGCGCTGTTAATGGCCGGTTAAATGAAGCTTTCTGAATGCTCGACGCTTCAAGGCTGCGGCGCTGCCGAAAGAAATACAAGCGGCTTTTGGATCACCGGACAATGCGGCGGCGAGAGCTTGGCAATGGGCAAGCTTGTTCTTTTCGTGAGCCGTTTGCATTCCGACGGAATCCCGGTCACGCCCGCACCGCTTCGGCTCGTTCACTGCGATCGCGAAATGCGGCGGCGACAATCGGATTGACACCGACCGCATTCAGCGCGGCCCTTATCGCGTCGCGCTTATCGGCATTGCCGATCAATCTTCGGCCGATAACCGGATCGGGCAGGGCGGCGAGCGTCGCACTGCTGTCAATTCGACCGACCGCCTCCTTAAGGTCGTGCAGCGAAAAGCGGTAACCGCCGACGCTGACAATTCCGGCGGGCGGGCCGACGATAACCATCGCTTTAGTGAGGCTGTCGATGCGGCAGTAATAGCCGGTATCGACGAGACCGCAGTGGTCGATCTTGAGGTGCGGCAATCCGGAGTGCTCTACCCCTGGCGGAAACGCTTGGCGTGGCACCATCGGGCCGCGCAACGCGATGGTGCTTCCGGGCGTGCGAACGACTTCAATCGCCATCATCGCACTGGCGCTTCCGCGCGGCATCTCTATCGGGCCGAAAGGGATCGGGGCCGGCCGACCGTGATCATCCCGGCGTACCGCGATCAAACCAGCCTCGCCGAAGACCGGCACGTCGACAAAAGCCATCGCGCGGTCGCGCCAAGCCGAGCTTTCCGCCAAATAATCCGGCGAGCGCCATACGCCGAGCATTGTGGCCGCCCCCCTGTCCGCGAATGCGCCGGCTTCGGAAAGACGCAGTGCGACCGGTCCCGGCAGGACAAGCGTCCCGCAATTATCGGAATCGCCCTGTTGTGCCAGCACATCGGCATCAAAGGGATGGTGAAGCGACAGCGTGCCGGCGCTCAGCAGCCACGGCATGAGAGTGACGCTGATGCCGGCAAACGACGACGGCGGGATCGTCGAAAGAATTCGGTCTTGCTTGGCAAGCCTGCTCTCCAGCGCAACCGAAACCCCGCCGGCAAGTAGCTCCAGATGATTGCGGGCGACCGGGACGATGCCGTTCTCTCCGGTCTCGAAGGTGATGAGTCCGAGATGGGCGGCGGCATTGATCAGCCGGTCTCCCTCCGGCGGGGGAACTGGATCAAGCCGATCGGCCGAAAACAGGTCGCCGAGCAACACAACTCCGTCGGGCAGCTTTGCGCCAAAACCGCATACGTAGCGGATGGAAAAGACTTCCGAAGCGACCCGCATCGCGAGGTGGGAGTGATTGAAGCCGCCGACGTGCCCGCACGTGATTAAAGCCTTTGCGCCGACACGCGACAGCGCCGCGACGGCGTCGGCGCGGCGCCAAAGCAAAGGCATCGGCGCCGCGATCATTCCGGCCCGCAGGACACCGAGAATCGTCAGAACGCCTTCGACGATGTTCGGCAACTGAATGCCGATAACGGCGTCCGTGGGCAGTCCCATGCACCGCAGGCGGCCCGCGATCGCCCACACCACATGGTCGGCCTCGGCGTAGGTAAGCCGCCGGGGAGGTCCGTCGGTGAATGCCTCCCGGTTCGGCGCATCGATCAGCGCAAGCTGTTGAGGATGCTTTCGCGCAATGCGGCGAAAGACTTCATCGATCGCGACATTGCGCCGGCCTTGCTGTGTCGCCGGTATGTTCGGCGGTTCACCGAGGATCATTGCAGGCCCCGGCCAGGTTCGTGCCACCAGGTTTCCGGCAAATAGCCGAACAGCGAAGTCTGTGCCGGATGTTCGATATATGTCTGTCGCGCCACCCATTGCTTAGGCAGATAAAACAGGGGCACGACGTATTGGCCGGATATCAGCACACGGTCCAACGCGCGCACCGCGTCGACGAAATGGCTGCGACCGCGCGCCCTGAGAAGCGCCGCGATCATGGCGTCGACCGCAGGGCTGCGAACTCCCATATAGTTGCGCGACCCTTGCTCTTCGGCCGCGGCCGAACCGAAGTAAAAGCTCTGCTCATTGCCAGGCGAGAGCGATTCCTCCCAGCGGTACTCGATCATGTCGAAATCGAACGAAGAAAGCCGTTGCTCGTATTGCGCGTCGTCGACCGGGCGCACCCGCGCGTCGATGCCCGCGCGAGCCAGATTGGCCGAAAACGCGATCGCCAGCCGCTCGTCGTCCCTGTTCGTCACCATGATCTCGAAGCTCAATGGGCGCCCGGTGGCGTGGTTGATCAGTTTCGTCCCCTCGAGGCCGTAGCCGGCAGACTCCAGCAGGGTGAGAGCCCGCCGCAACAGCGTCCGGTCGTGACCCGAGCCGTCGGAATTCGGCGGCGACCATGTCCCATCGAGCACATCGGGGCGTACGGCGCTCGGAAACGGCGCGAGCAATGCACGCTCGTAGGCATCGGCCGGCCAATGGTAGGAGGACAATTCCGAATCATCGAAGTAACTCGTACTACGCTTATACAGACCGTAGAAAAAGTTGCGATTGATCCAGTTGAAATCAAACAACAAGGAGATGGCTTGCCGCACGCGAATATCGGTAAAGACCGGACGGCGGGTATTGAAGACATAATCTGAGGCGGGCTTCGGCAGTCCGGTCGAGAATGATTCCTTGACGATGCGTCCGTCGCGCGCTGCGGGAAAGTCGTAACCGGTCTGCCACCGGGTCGGATCTTGCTCGCTGCGAATATCATAAAGCCCGGCTTTGAAGGCTTCGAAATAGGAATTGGCGTCGCGATAATAGTCCAACCGGACCTCGTCGAAATTCCACAGGCCGCGATTGATTGGCAGCGATCGGCCCCAGTAATTCGGATCGCGTTTGAAGGTGATGCTGCTGCCGGCCCGAACCTCGCCAATTACGTAGGGGCCGCTGCCGATCGGCTTCTGCAAGGTCGTCTGCTCGAAGGTGGACACATTGATGGCGTGTTTCGGCAGGACCGGCATGAGGCCAAGAATGAGCGGCATTTCGCGGTTGTCGCCGGTCAGATCGAAGCGAACGGTGCGTGCGTCGAGAATTTCGGCGCGAACCACCTTCGCGTAATACGCGCGGTAATTCGGCCGGCCGTGATCGCGCAACAGCTTCCAGGAAAATACCACGTCTTCGGCGGTGACCGGAGCGCCGTCGGAGAAATGCGCCACGGGATCAAGATGGAAGGTGACGTAATCGCGCGCGTCGTCGGTTTCGACGCCGTCCGCCAGCAAGCCGTAGAGCGTGAACGGCTCGTTGTAGCCGCGCGCCATCAGGCTTTCGACGACAAAGCCGCGCACCGCCTGCACGGCTACGCCCATGACAATCAGCGGATTAAGGCTGTCGAAGGTGCCAAGCACGCCTTCGATAAGGCGGCCGCCTTTCGGCGCATCGGGATTGGCATAGGTCGGCGCCACAAAGCCTTTGGGCATCGCCGGCGTGCCACGCATGGCGATCGCGTAGGCCGCTACTGCAATCTGCGGCCAGGCCGCGGCGAGGGCGAGCGCGATGTAAAGTGGCGGACCCCGCCGCCGAATGGCGTTCAGCGTCGCATTGAGTGGCCCTGATGCATCCAATTCGAGGCAAGGCTCCTTCGATAGGGCATTGATCAGATGTACCACGATCCAGTGGCCTTACTGTGCAGTGCCGAACTGTCGTCGATTTTGATGGAGATTTGCTAGTGGTGGCGGTTCGGAAGTCCGCATCATTGATGCGAACTTCGGAATCGGGACGATGGAGGCTTTATCGGGCGGCGCAATTGGGTTATTTGACATTGGGGGCGTGTCACGCTGTTGCCGTAATCTGCGTCGAATGACCGTCAAACCGGGGTACCCGCGCAAACGGCGCGTGGTGACTGTGGGGACTCCCCCGGTTTCGGAACACCTTAAGCCAAGTCATGACCGGGCAAGTCGGTGGGCCTGTGCCGGTTTTACCGGCGGTAACACGAAAGAAGGACTGCACCTCATGATCTATCGCAGCGTGTGGATGCCGGCGCGGCCGGTCGGCCGCACCGTCGGTGTCATCGCGAAGACCGCAGCCAAGACCGCAGCTCTTGCAGTTGTGCTCGCGGTCGTCCCGGCTTCACTGACACTGGCCCAGGTGAAAAAGCCGCCCGTCAAAAAGCCGGAGCCGGCACGGCAGCAACCGGCCCAAAAGCAGCAGCCGGTGCAGTTGATCTACTCGCCGTGGACCAAGTTCTGCCTCAAGAGCAAGGATCCCAATCCCAAACAGGTTTGTTTCACCGGCAAGGATGCGCGCATCGAGTCGGGCATGCCCGTCGTCGCGGCCGTGTTGATCGAGCCGCAGGGGGAGCAGAAAAGGATCCTGCGGGTGACGCTTCCGCTCGGTATGCAACTCATTCACGGAACGCGCGTCATCATCGATCAGAACCAGCCAATGACGGCGCCCTACGTGATCTGCTTCACCAACGGCTGCATGGCCGACTACGAAGCCAGTCCCCAGATGATCGAGCAGATGAAAAAGGGCCACGGCCTGGTCGTGCAGGCGATCAACGCAAATGGCGAGCCGATCAGTCTGGTGCTGCCGCTCACCGATTTCGCCAAGGCGTATGACGGCCCTCCGACCGACCCGAAGGTGTTCGAGGCGCAGCAGCAGAAACTGCAGCAGGAACTGCAAAAGCG
>JBOHIU010000098.1:0-2790 GCA_050725855.1 Xanthobacteraceae bacterium
CCCGCATTGGCGATAATGATCATCGTCACCGCCAGCGTGTTGGACTGCGTTGTCGCGGCGATCAGCGTCGCGACCGCGTATGTGATAGCGCCAAGCCCGACGAAAAATTTGCGATGGAACCCGGCTCGGGTCCAGCCCGCTGACGCCAGCCAATCCATACCCCATCCGGCGAAATTCACCGCGACGAACGCAACCAGGAACGGCAATGCCGACAGCGCGCTCGCGCGGATGAGCGGAAAAGCCTGAACCTAAGGCCGGCAGTGACAATCCGACTTCGCAAAGGCCGCCAGTGGCGAGGCGGTCGCGACCAGCGCCGGCGGCTTCGTGCTGCTGATCAGCATTCCCGGCCGGTTCGCGCTCGGACCATCGCCACAACTAAGGGAGCGAGCAGCGTTCACGCTCCTTCCATCACCGGCAAGGTGAGCGCGGAAGGATATTGCGCCGAATGATAGATCGTATCGGCGCCGATCTTGTTTGGCGTGTAGTAGTGCGTCCACAGCACATCGGTGACCGCTGAGTCGCCATTGACGATTTCCAGGCGAATGCGATTGCCGGCCTTGAAGCGATGCGCCATCGGCTCGATCGAGATATCGAACCGATAGATATTTCCCGGCTCGATCGGCTGCGGATCGGTGTGGGTGTGGTAGGGCTCCATCTCGGTCGATTTGTGCGGATCGAGCGCGCGATGCGAGGCGCGCAGCCATCCCTTGGTGATCCAATACGAAGCGGGATTGAGGCCCTTGGCCCGATCCTCCTCCGATTGCGGCATCTGCTCGGATAGCTTGACGAAAAAGTCCATGTCGGTGCGCGTCGACGAGGCGTGCAGCACAAGCTTTATCGGACCGGCAATTTCCAGATCCTGCTTGAGCGGCGCCGTCGTGAAGGTGAGAACGCGGCGAGCGGGATCGGGCTGGCTGTTCGGGCCGAAACCGACGACGCCGAGCATCCATCCGGGATCGGGATAGCGATAGCCGGTTTTGTCCTCGCCCACGGCCTGCTCGCGCGCCAGCGCTCCATCATTGAGCGAAGTGACGCTGCCGGATTTTTCACCGCTCAGGTACCAGTTCACGTAGCGGACACCCGCCGGCGGCCATGCCTCAGCGCTGCGTGCCACGTCGGCGCCGCGGACGAAATACTCGACCGCAGGCCGCGATAGATAATCCGTTTCCTTGCCCTTGAGGTAATGCTCATAGAACGGCAGCAGCAGCTTCTCGTGCAGCTCTACGCTGTTGAACTCGCGGTTGGCAACGAAGGCGTTGATGGGGCCGACCATTTTCAGTTTCTTCGGCCCGTTGGCGCGTCGGAAGCCGTCGATGTTGCCGCGGGTGTGCAGATCGACCTTGCCCCAGACACCAACGGAATAGAGCGGCACCTCGATCTCGTGCAGGCGCTCGGCGGCACAACGACCGCGCCAGAAATCGTCGTAGTTCGGATGCTCCGCGACGTGTAGATTCAAGTCATACGATTGCTCGCGCGGATGCTCGCCGTTGGCGGGATTGCGATTGATGATGCGGTTCTGATTCCACCAATAAGAGCCGAAGAAGTCTCCCAGGATACCGCCCTGATAGATCGAAGCGCGGTAGAGGTCGTTCAGCCCGTCGAAAGCCGCGATGCACGCCAGCGACGGCGGTTTCTGGATCGCCATCCACCATTGCAACATGCAGAAGTACGATTGGCCGATACCGCCGACCTTGCCGTTCGACCAGGGCTGCCGGCCGAGCCACTCGATGACGTCGTAGAGGTCTCTCTGCTCGTTGCGGTCGAGCAGACAAAACTCGCCACCCGATTTACCGCAGCCGCGCACGTCCATCTGGGCATAGACATAACCGCGCTTCTGATAGAACTCGATCGGGCCGGTCTCACGCCAAAGAAATTGCGGAGTCGCCGGCAGGCTATTGTTGTCGTAACGGTATGGCGACGGCGCCAGCAGGACCGGAAACCTGCCCTCGCCTTCCGGCATGTAGAGGGCCACCGCTATGTCCACTTCGTCATGGACGCGGATCTTGACCTCGTTCGGCTTCCCGGATGCCATTTCGCTCCCCGATTGCGGTTTCGCACAAGCGCCCACGGGCTGAACTAGCACGGCCAGGCTCTCAGCCATAGCACCGAGAACGGCGGAGCCGGACGGCTCCTAATTGCCCACGCCGGCCGCGTCGGAACCGGAACCGTGAGCAATCAGTTTCCATTGGCGACAGCTCTTTAATACCGACCAGTCGATGCCGGCGCAGACGAGTTATGCGGACCTCCTCAAACGGTCGCTGATCATTGTCAGCGCCGCGGTGGTCCCTGTGCTGATCTGGTACCTGTTCGGCGTCGTCCTGATGGTATTTGGCGCCGTCATCCTCGCGATGCTGTTGCGGCTTGGGGCCCGGCCGCTCGAACGCTGGCTGCGGCTGCCGGAATGGGCCGCGCTCATCATGTCCGGCCTCATCATCCTGGCGATCATCGTCGCTACTGTGTACCTGTTCGGCACACAGATCAGTGGACAATTTCAGGTCGTGGTGCAGCGCACCAGCTCGGCCAGCGCTGGCATCGAAAAGAGCCTACAGGGCACCGCGTTCGGCCGCTACATCCTCGATCATTTGTCGAGCGGCAATTTTTCCGTCACCAACGTTCTGCCGGGCCTGGTCAAGGTGAGCGCGACCTTTATCGAAGGCGTCATTATCATGATCATCTGCGGCGCCTATCTGGCGGCGCAGCCCGGCCTCTACCGGACGGGAGCGATTTGGCTGTTTCCGCCGCGCCATCACAGTCGGGCCGCTGAAATTTTTGACGGCATCGCCGAGGCGC
>JBOHIU010000099.1:0-9704 GCA_050725855.1 Xanthobacteraceae bacterium
CGTAAGTGTCTTTGCAGTATCATTGGCCCAAAGCCCAATGGTCCTCTTTTTTGGACCGATCTGTTACTCCCGGCGGTGCTTGTGATGATCACCTCGGTTGCATCGCAATTCAGCTGTGTGCGCGCAAAGGCGCCGAGCCGAAGGACGTTCGCCATCTCCGTGTAACCGCGGCGATTGACGACATAACGGTTTGGCCCGGTCGCCTCGTTCGACAGCACGCTCCAGCAGTATTCCTCAATGCCGCTGCTCCATCTCCTCCTCCCGGGTTGCGTCATCGGCGTGGGGTCCCGTAAATAAGAACCCTAGAAAGCGTGCTCCGGGGCCGATGATGGCCCGTGGCGACAGTCTGAGGTGTTCCAGGAAACCCCGGGTCCAACTAAAAATCGGGCTTTAATCGCACCAAGAGAATACCGACCTCGGTGCCGACGACGCGCCCCAGACTAGCAAAGTTTCATGCGCTGCAGGTCCGGCAAGGCCCGGTGGAGAACTAAAAAGAACGGGCGCTGGCCGCCAGCCGGCCCGCCGCCGGATTGCCGCCGCCCGCCTCGCGCGTAAAGGCAACAATTGTGAGTAACGCGGCCCCTAACGCAACGAAGTTAGTCGGACACGGTTAGCAAGACTTCCATGAGCAGCAACGTCAGTCAGCGAACTGCCGACGGGGTTACACGCTGCCGCCGCACCAGCAATGCTCAAATCCCTAGCGCAAGCCGCACCACTTCGATCCTGCTCCCGCGGTTTCGTCCCTTGGAGGCTTTCGGACGCCGGTCGCCAGCGCACGCCGCTCGTCATCAGTCGCGGCCGGCATCCGAAACCCTTCACAAAAGTGACGTGATTTGCCCAAGTGGGCAGCCGGCAGGCGTTAGGATGCGCATAGATCCGGTTGTCGGCGCGTCCGTTGCCCTCGGTCATCGGCGCGCATCGGGACAAAAAGGGCCAGCGTCGTGCTGGCCCTTTTCAATTATTGCCCGTCAGAAGCCTATGTGGTCGATTGCTTCCTTGAGCATCTTAATCGGGAAGCCCTTGCCGTGTTTGTTGCCGTATTTCCTTGATGTCTTTTTCTTGCCGTCCGCCCACCCGCCGATGGCCTCGCGCAAGGACTCGTCGGCAATGGCACGCCGCAGGCGTTGCGCAGCGCGATGGCGGAACGAGTGCATCGGCGCTTTGTCGGAGTCGGCGATGCCAATCTCGCGTAAAAATTCGCGTAGCCTCTTGCTCGCCGAGTCCTTGCGGCCAATAATCAGCGGTTTCGTGATCTTCTGTGGCAGATGCGGTAACAGGTCTTTCGGAAACGGAATGCGCCTGAGCGATTGCGGGGTTTTGGTCCCGACCATGCAATAGCGGATTCCGTCCTCCGTCTTTTCGCTGTCAATTTCAAATGCCTCGCCGCGCCTCATGCCGGTTGTCGCTAGCACGCGCACCAGCAATTGGTCATTCGGATCGAGCCGGTGCAGGTTCGCGCTAATGAGTTTCATATCGTCGTCGTCGAAAGCGTCGCGTTCATCTTCGTCATTGCGGTCAGGCACCACGGATGAAAACGGATTGAATTTCAACTTGCCTTCGTCAATGGCGAGATTGACCGCCGCGACGAGCGGCACCATGCGGCGACGAAGCGTGGCACTTTTCGGCCGTTCATCGTCGTCCGCTTGATCCTCAAGATACTGCACAATGGCGCGGCCATCTTCGCGCGTGCAGTCTCGTAGCGGCTTGTTCACGACCGTTCGGAAGATGCGCCACATTTCACGGGCTTCGCGCTCGCGATAGCCAGTGACGGCCTTGTGCTTGATGTAGGTTTCCAGCACCGCGTCATCGGCACTACTCCTGACGGCGACGAATTTCGGCCGCTGATCCTCAATCGGACCCGCGCCAATCGCGCCGCTCCAAGCATCGTCAAGCGCGTTGAACTCGCGTTGCGGCGAGAGTCGTGCGCCAATGAGATGGATCGCGGGACCGCCGTTCGGTCGGCGGGTGCCATCCGAGAACGTAAGGTCCCGTTCGGTCGCCATGACGCTGCCGCCATCGGGTAACGTGTGCAAGCCCGACGCATATTCATGCTGCCACGGACCATGCACCACGCTAGCGACGCGAGCTTGCCGCCGCTGGTACATGAATGCCTTATGTTGCTTCACAAGATCGGCCGCCGCAATCTCTGCGGCTTTCAGATCAGGCGTGCCGAGTGATCTTTCAACGAGCTTCTGGCCGGGCGGCTGTAGCCGGACGTAGTAATTATTGCTGCCCTTACGCTTGAACAGGTACTGCATGGGGACTCCGAAATCGGGTGTTACAGGCATCATTTCCTGACACCGATTTAGTGGAGTTTTTACAGACGTCAATAGAGCGAAGAAACTCCTGATTTCATTGGGTTAATATGGTGCTGCCGGTCAGGATTGAACTGACGACCTCTCCCTTACCAAGGGAGTGCTCTACCACTGAGCTACGGCAGCGCCTGTCGAACAAAGCTCGCCAGAGGCAGCGATCCTTGCCATAGGGTGATTCCTGGCGCAAGCGTACGCTACGCGCTTGCGGGCTAGCGACACGAGCGGAGAAGCGCGCTTTGGCTCATGCCAATGAGAACTGCCATGAAGAAATCCGGCAAAGCGGAGAAATGGGCGGCCCGCAGCGAACGGCTCTCGGCGGCTTTGCGAGAAAACCTGAAACGTCGCAAAGCCCAGACGCGCGGCCGCGCCACCGAGCCGGCGCTCCGTGACGGTTCCGTGGATGCCGCGCCCGAGCCGGACCGGCAGGCTCCCGACTTTCGCCGCAATCGGAGCACCGATTAGCGGTCCGGCGGCGGTTCGCCATGCCGCTACACAGGGGTGACAATGGATCGGATTCGCATCGTCGGCGGCCGCCGCCTTGAGGGCGCCATCCCGATTTCGGGGGCGAAGAACGCGACGCTGCCGCTGATGATCGCGAGCCTGCTCACCGACCAGACGCTCGTCCTTGAGAACGTTCCGCGCCTTGCCGACGTCTCGCTGCTGCAGCGCATTCTCGGCAATCATGGCGTTGATATCATGGTCGGCGGCAAACGTCCGGGCCAGACCGCTGATCACGGCCAGACGCTACACATCTCGGCCGCCAACATCGTCGACACCACCGCGCCCTATGAGCTCGTATCGAAAATGCGGGCGAGCTTCTGGGTTCTGGCGCCGCTGGTCGCCCGGAGGGGCGAAGCGCGGGTGTCGATGCCGGGCGGCTGCGCTATCGGCACCCGCCCGGTCGATCTCCTGATCATGGCGATGGAGCGTCTCGGCGCCAGGATCGAGATCGAGGCCGGCTATGTGGTGGCGCGGGCGCCCCACGGTCTGAAAGGCGGCGAGATTGCTTTTCCAAAGGTGACGGTCGGCGGCACCCATTCCGCGATCATGGCGGCCGCTCTCGCCGACGGCGTGACGGTCATCGAGAACGCCGCCCGCGAGCCGGAAATCGTCGACGTCGCGGATTGCCTGAACAAAATGGGTGCGCGTATTTCGGGCGCCGGAACGCCCCGGATCGAGATCGATGGCGTCGCTAAGCTTTCAGGCGCCCGCCATGCGGTGCTGCCCGACCGGATCGAGACCGGCACTTACGCCATGGCAGTGGCAATGGCCGGCGGCGATATCGTCCTGCAGAACACCCGGTCGGATTTGCTGCAAGCGGCTCTCAACGTACTGGAGCAGACGGGCGTCGCGGTCACGCCGACCAATCAGGGCATCCGCATCGCGCGCAACGGCGGCGGCCTTGCACCGGTCGAAGTGACCACCGCGCCGTTTCCGGATTTTCCCACCGATCTGCAGGCGCAGCTCATGGCGCTGATGACGCGCGCGCGCGGCACATCGCGTATCATCGAGACGGTGTTCGAGAATCGCTTCATGCATGTGCAGGAATTGGCGCGGCTCGGCGCGCGCATCCACCTCGATGGCGAAAAGGCGACAATCGAGGGCGTCGAGCGGCTCAAAGGCGCGCCGGTGATGGCGACCGACCTGCGGGCTTCGGTGTCGCTGGTCATTGCCGCGCTCGCCGCCGAGGGCGAGACCATCGTCAACCGCGTCTATCATCTGGACCGCGGCTTCGAACGCCTGGAGGAAAAGCTCGGTCGCTGCGGCGCTGCCATCGAGCGGCTTCCGGGATAGCGCCCGAGGTTCTAAAGTCCGCTCGTCCCCGCGAAGGCGGGGACCCAGTCGATTTCCTGGTCAGCCTTCGATTTTTCTCTGGATTTCCGCTTGCGCGGGAATGAGTGGAATAAACATGACACTGCGCATTGGCACGGCGGAGCGCGACTCGACTTTTCTCGGCCAGGGGCAGGCGCTGAAAGTCGTGCTTGAACGCAATCCGGCACTGGCTCCGGTCGATGTCAGCATATCGCCCACGGCAAGCGTCGAGAACGCGAACCGGCTCGCCGCCGGCGATATCGATTTCGGCTTCATGGCGGCCAACTGGATCGGCCGCGCCAAGAATGGTGAAGCGCCATTCCAACAAAAAATCGATCTGCGCATGGTGGCGCCGATGAACGCCGGTCCGCTGTTTTTCATCACCCGTGCCGACTCGGATTTGCGTACGGTGGCCGACTTGCGAGGACGGCGACTTGTTGTCGGCCCTGAGAAGAGCGGCATGGCCCAGCATGCGCGCGTGATCCTTGGCGCGCTCGGCTGGAATATCTCCGACGTCATTTCCGTTTATCTCGATTTTGCCGCCGGCGCCGAGGCGCTTGCCCGCGGCGAGGTGGATGCGCAATTGCAGTGTCCGATTCCAAATAGGGTGATGAGCGCGCTCGCCGATCGGATCGCGGTGCGGGTGCTGCCTTACCCGACCGGCGACCTGGAAAAGGTGCTGGGCGCCGTGTCGTTTTATCGGCGCGCGACCATGCGCAAAGGCGCCCTCCGCGGGCTTGATGCTGATGTGGCGCAAGCCGCGGTCGTCAACGTGCTGGTGACGCATGCGCGCGCCCCGGAGAACCTGGTCCGTGGCGTTTCCGAAACGATCTTCTCGGCACGCGATGAGTTGCCGCGACTCAACGCATTGTTCGCAGGCCTTGACGATCTGTTCGAGCCGTTGCGCTCCGACGGCACTCGCGCTCTTGAGTTCGGCGGCGTGGCGCTGCATCCCGGCGCGGTTGCGGCTTACCGAGCGGTCGGCCTTCTGCACTGACGGAGCTGGGTCAATCCCGCGGCCGCTGCT
This sequence comes from Xanthobacteraceae bacterium, assembly GCA_050725855.1. Taxonomy (GTDB): domain Bacteria; phylum Pseudomonadota; class Alphaproteobacteria; order Rhizobiales; family Xanthobacteraceae; genus BOG-931. The sequence goes on from JBOHIU010000099.1 coordinate 5,155, forward strand.
GCAAATTTACGACCGTCCGGCAAGCCGCTTATGCGTGTGCACCATGAAAGCCATGGCGAACAGCGGCGTCGCCAGATTGACGATGGGAATCGAGACAAAGGCGGCGATCGCCAGCCCGCGGATATAGATGGCCGCGGCGTTGCGCTTGCGTAACGCTTTGGCCTCGGTCGGCGACCGAAACCGCATGGCCGCAAGCTCGAAATAAATGCGGCCGAGCAACCAGGCCGTGGCGAGAAAGAAGATGACCGCGCCCAGCCCGGCGAAGAGGAGGAACGGAGCCGCGCACACATAAACCGCGACCGCGAGCAGCGCGGTTTTGGTGCCCTCCAGGACTGCGCGCCACAGCGGCAGCGCTTTGCCGGGCGGCTCGGACGGATAATATTCGCGTTCGATTTCCTCGGCGATCTGGTCGGAGAAGAAGCTCGCCACGAACGACGTTACGGCCGGCATCAGCATGACGCCACCGATAACGACGCCAAGGCCGGCGGCGATGGATAGGAGCCAAGCAACAGCATCGACCGGCACGTGGGCATGCGGACCGAGCGCCGTCTCGGCCGACGTGCTGCCGGCGCCGACCAGCCAGATGAGCGACCGGTCGAGCGCGATGGCGGCCGCGGCAATGATGCCGAGCGCCAGCGCCATCGATTTCCACAACACGGCGCGGAGCGGCGGTGAAAACATCTCGGCGATGGCTTTGATTGCGTCTTCAAGCATATGACCCTCTGAGGCGAGGCAGAGGTAGCCGCGCTGGTCGGCGGGCACAAGGCAGGGGTATCCGGCCGTAACCACGATCACGAGCGATTCGGAAGCTGCCGCAGGCCTTCCGCCTCGGCATCGGAACTTGGCTCGCGCGGTTCCGCCGCGTAACTCGCGAGAATTTTATGCGACGCCTGTTGCAATTTGCTGCATGGAGATATCGTACTGTTCGCCGATCTCAACTCTCCGGGTTTCTCCAGACCGCCCCTTTACCGCTGTGCCTTCGCATGAGGACGCAAAGGGGCGCGCACCGCAAAGCCATCATAAGCCATGCCGCGACTGAGCCGCCGCTCGTTTCTTGCCGCCTCCGCAGGATTTGGAGCGCGGCCCGCTCTTGGCGCGCCGCCGCCTGCGCGCTCCGGCGCGATCGACGTCGTTATCGTCGGGGCGGGCGCAGCGGGTATTTCCGCCGCGCGCAGGCTCGCGGCCGCCGGCCGCCATTACGTGCTGATCGAGGCCGCCGGCCACCTCGGCGGCCGGTGCATTACCGAAACGGGCACGTTCGGTGTGCCGTTCGATCGCGGGGCGCATTGGATTCATCTGCCCGATAAAAATCCGGTGGCCAAGCTGACGCCCGGCGACGGAATCGAGATCTATCCGGCGCCGCAGAGTCAAAAAGTGCGTATCGGTCTGCGGTATGCGCGCGAAGGGGAACTGGAAGACTTTCTGGCCGCGCAGCTGCGCGCCACCCGCGCCATCGACGATGCCGCGCGCAAGGCCGATGTCGCATGCGGGCGAGTGCTGCCGGGCGATCTCGGAGATTGGCAATCGACCATCGCGTTCGTGCTCGGGCCGTTCCCTTACGGAAGGGACCTGGCCCAGTTGTCGGCGGCCGATTTTGCGCACGCGCCCGAGCGCAACGCCGATGCGTTCTGCCGTCAGGGTTTCGGCACATTGCTGGCCACGCGCGCCGCAGGCCTCGCAGTTCAGCTTTCGACGCCGGCGACGGCGATCGATTTCAGCCGCAACGTCGAGGTCCAGACGCCAAAGGGTGCGATTGCCGCCCGCGCGGCAATCATCACCGTGTCCGCCAACGTGCTCGCCGCCGGCGGCATTCGTTTTAAACCCGAATTGTCGCAAAGCGTAAGCGAAGCGTTCAATATGCTTTCGCTCGGGAGCTATGACCACATCGCGCTCGAATTCAACGGCAACCCGCTGGGGCTGGAGAGCGACGATCTGGTGTTCGAGAAGTCGGCCGACACGCATACGGCCGCGATCCTCGGCAATGTGTATGGCACTTCGCTGTGCCTGATCGAGGTCGCCGGCTCATTCGGGCGCGAGCTTTCGGCGCAAGGGCAAGCCGCCATGGTCAATTTCGCCGGCGAGTGGCTGGCCAAGTTTTACGGCAACCAAGTGATAAGAGCCGTCAGACGCGCGAGCGCCACCCGTTGGAATGCCGATCCGCTCGCGCTTGGCGCCATGTCGGCGGCCAAGCCGGGCGGCCATTTCGCCCGCGCGGTGTTGGCAGAGCCGGTCCATGAGGCCATCTGGTTCGCCGGCGATGCCGTGCATGAGACCCTCTGGGGAACGGTCGGCGGCGCCTGGGAATCCGGCGAGCGCGCCGCCGACGCCGTGTTGCGGCGGCTTGCCGGGCAACGCGCGCCGGAAGTGAAGGAGCGCCGGCCGGCGCGCAAGCGCAGGCCTATCCACCACCGCGGCGCGCCGCGATTTTGAGCAGGAAATTTCTCCCGGCCGCTCAGGCGCGCAGCACGCCTCCGGTGCGCTTGCCGACTTCGCCGACGATTTTCGCCGCGAGCGCGTCGATCTCCGCGTCCGTCATGGTGCGCTCGCGCGGCTGGATCGTAACGGCGACGGCGACCGATTTCTTGCCCGGTTCGATTCCAATCCCTTCGTAAATGTCGAACACCGTCACGCCGGTAACGAGTTTGCGGTCGGCGCCCGCGGCGGCGCGTGCGATATCAGCGGCCTTCACGTTGCGCTCGACCACGAAGGCGAAGTCGCGTTCGACGGGCTGGAATGGCGAGAGATCAAGCGCCGGCTTGGCGCGCGTCGTCTTGATCTTCGGCTCGGGAATGCGCTCTAGGATCACTTCAAAGGCGACCAGTGGACCTTGGGCATCGAGCGCCTCGAGCGCGCTTGGATGCAGTTCTCCAAAATGGCCGAGAATATTTTGTGGTCCGATCTGGATCGTGCCGCAGCGGCCCGGATGAAACCATGGCGGCCCGCTCGGCGCGACTTGCAGGGCTTGCGACGGCGCGCCTGCCGCTATCAGCACTGACAGTGCGTCGCCTTTGGCGTCGAAGGCGTCTACCTCACCGTCGCGTTTGCTCCAATGGCGGCCGATGCCGGAAGGCTTGGCGAGCCCGCGGCGCACTCCGGCAGCAGCGGTCAATTGATCCGCCGGCGTGTCGCCGCGAAAGATCTGTCCGACCTCAAAGAGGCCGACGTCGGCAAAACTCCGGTCGGCGTTCCTTTGCGCGGCGGCCACCAGTCCGGGAATGAGGCTTGGCCGCATGTCTGAAAGGTCCGCCGCGATTGGATTGGCCAGTGCCAGCTCCGGCTTGCCGCCGCCGAACAGCTCCGCCTTTGTCTTGTCAATGAACGACCAGGTCACCGCCTCGACCAAGTTGCGCGCCGACAGCGCGCGTTTGGCCTTGCGCGTGCGCAATTGGATCGGCGTCAGCACGGGCTTGCGCGGGGATTCGCCGCGGTTGAACGGCGTCGCCGGGACGCGGTCGACTCCGAGGATGCGCACGACCTCCTCGACGATATCGGCTTTGCCGTGGACGTCCGGCCGCCACGACGGCACCGCGATCTTGAGCCGGTCGCCTTGGCCGGCGACGAAAAAACCGAGCCGCTCAAGCACGCGGCGCATTTCCGGCAGCGGCGCCGCGAGCCCGGCCAGCCGCTTGATCTCGGCTTGAGGAAAATCAATCAAGTGCTCGGGCGCGTCGGTGCGCCCCGCAATGATAATCTCCGACGGCGTGCCGCCGCACAGATCGAGCACCATTTGCGTCGCCAGTTCGAGCCCCGGCAGCATGAAGTTCGGATCGACACCCCGCTCGAAGCGATAGCTGGCGTCGGAAGCGAGACCTAATCTGCGACCGGTCCGCGCGATGTTGAGCGGCTCCCACAGCGCCGATTCGATCAGCACATCGGTGGTTGCTTCCGAACAACCGGTTTTCTCGCCGCCCATGACGCCGGCCAGCGACTCCACCCCCTCATCGTCGGCAATAATGCAGATGCCGTCGTCGAGTTTGTAGGTCCTGCCGTCGAGCGCCAGCAGCGTCTCGTTGGCTTGCGCGCGACGCACCGTCAGATTGTTCTGCACCTTGGCGGCGTCAAATACGTGCAGCGGCCGGCCGCGGTCGTAGGTGATGAAGTTGGTGATATCGACCAGCGCGTTGATCGGGCGCAGCCCGATGGCGATCAGCCGCTTTTGCAGCCATGCCGGCGACGGGCCGTTCTTCACACCACGCACGAGGCGCAGCGCGAATGTCGGGCAGAGGTCCGGCGACTCGATTTTCACGCCGACGGGGCAGGGGAACTCGCCCTTGACTGGCTTGATCGCGGTATCCTGGAACCGACCCATGTCGGCGGCCGCAAGGTCGCGCGCGATGCCGTGGACGCCCGTGCAGTCGGGACGGTTTGGCGTCAGGTTGATCTCGATCATCGGATCGTCGAGCCCGGCCCATTGCGCGTAATTGGCGCCGACCGGCGCATCCTCCGGAAGGTCGATAATGCCGTCGTGATTGTCGGAGATCTGCAGCTCGAATTCGGACACCAGCATGCCCCGGCTTTCGACGCCGCGGATGGTGCCGACCGAAAGAGTC
>JBOHIU010000100.1:0-16349 GCA_050725855.1 Xanthobacteraceae bacterium
TTCGGCCCTTCCATATCTGCGACGACATCGGCGCAGCATAGCGCCTCCCGAGTCCTAGCCGGTCACTCCGGCTTCAAGTTGCCCGCCTTGATGATTTGCCGGTACTTGGCGCTATCGGCGCGGACGAAGGAAGCAAACTGATCGATCGACAACGGCCGCACATCCGGACCGATCGCTTTCAGCTTGGCGTTGATCGCCGGCTCAAGCACGATCTTGTTGATCGCCGTATTGAGCTGTTGAGCGATATCCATCGGCAAGCCGCGCGGGCCGAAGAAGCCGACCCACAGCGGAAAATCGAAATCGGCAATTCCCGTCGCCTCGGCAACCGTCGGCAGATCGGGGTCGGCCGTCGCGCGCTTCGCGGTCGACACAGCCAAGAGTCTGATCTTGCCGCTCCGCGCCAGCGGCACCGCGCTCGGATAGGCAGGAAAATAAAAATCGACGTGCGCGCCGGCCACGTCGTTCAAGGCCGGACCGGCGCCCTTGTACGGCACGTGCACGAGCTTGGCGTCGAGCTTGAGCCTCAACAATTCGCCGGCGAGATGGCTGGGCGTACCGACCCCGGCCGAGGCGAACGTCATCGGCGTGTTGGCGCGCAACGCCGCCGCCCATTGCGCCGCCGTCGCATACGGCGATTTCGCCGGCACCGCCAACACCAGCGGCATGACGCCGGCGAGCGCGATCGGCTGCAGATCCTTCGCCGGATCGTAGCCGACGTCCGGCATGAAATAGGGATTGATCGAAATTTCCGGCGTCTGCGCCACGCTCAGCGTGTAGCCGTCGGGCGGCGCATTGACGACGTCGCGGGCACCGATGGTGCCGCCGGCGCCGGCGCGGTTCTCCACCACGACAGACTGGTGCAGTTCGATCGCGAGCTGACTGCCGATGATGCGGCCGAGAATGTCTCCGGCGCCGCCGGGAGCGAAATTAACGATCAGGTTGATCGGACGGCTCGGATAGGGTTGCGACCACGCCGGCTGCATTGCCGCCGCGACGCTGGCCGCGATTGTCGCGACCGCAATAACGCTGCTAATGATCCTCATGGTGCCCTCCCACGTTGTCGTCGGCTGCGAGCGACAGGCTCGCGCACAAGCCGGCGCAAACCGGTGGCCGCGCCGGCCGAAGTAAAGAAGTCTATTTGAGGGAGCCCTCAACAGGAAATGGCGATGGCCCACATCGAGGCGCAGGATATTACCCTCACCTACGACACGCCATCGGGCGCCGTGCCCGGCGTGCGCGGCGTCAGCTTCGGAATGGAGGAATCGGAATTCCTCTGCATCGTCGGACCAAGCGGGTGCGGCAAGTCGACGCTGCTGAGCATCATTGCCGGCTTCCTCGCGCCAAGCTCGGGCGAAATCCGCGTCGCCGGCCAGAAAGTCACCGGCCACGGCATGGACCGCGGCGTGGTCTTTCAGGACTTCGCGCAGCTGTTTCCGTGGCGCACGGCGCTCGGCAACGTGGCTTTCGGCCTGGAAATGAAGGGCTTGCCCAAGGCCGAGCGCGAGAAGATCGCGCTCGAACAACTCCGCCTGGTGAAACTGGAAGGATTCGCCAAATCCTATCCGCATCATCTCTCCGGCGGCATGCAGCAGCGCGTCGCAATCGCGCGGGCTCTTGCCTACAATCCGGCGGTGCTGTTGATGGACGAGCCGTTCGCGGCGCTCGACGCCTTGACGCGCGACGACATGCAGCGCCTTCTTGCCGACGTGTGGCGGGAAACGCGTAAGACGGTGATCTACGTGACCCATAACGTCGCCGAAGCGGTTTACCTCGCCGACCGGGTCATCGTGATGACGCCGTATCCCGGCACGGTGAAGGCCGAAATATCGATCCGGCTTCCGCGCCCGCGCGATCCGCTCAGCATCGAATTCCTCGATTATCAGAAGGAACTCCTGCGCCTACTCGGTCAGGGGACCCGTGCTAGTGGAGCGGATTTGACATTCGCCACCCCCCGAGCCGAGAACGCGTGAAACGAATGTCAAATCCAAAGCTCCACTACCGGTTATATTTGCTAAATTAGCGGTCCTTTGACTCTAACATTCGCACGCGAGCGTGCCGGAGCGAGATGCGAATGTTGGAATCGGACCACCAGGCCGTAACCGCCGCAGCAAACAAACAGAAAGAAATGGGAGCACAGCAATGACACAACATCCGTTGACACGACGCCGGTATCTGGCCGGCGCGGGCGCCGGCGCTCTGGTCCTGGGACTCGCTTCGAGTCGCAGCGCGGCCGCGGCGGAAACCATCCGGCAGGGTTACCAAACAAACATCTGGGGCATGCCGACCTATTATCTGATGAAATCCGGCTATCTCGAGAAGCACGGACTTTCGGCGCAGGACTTCGCCGTGCCTTCCGGCAACATCACCATGCAGCAGATGGTCGCCGGCCAAGTCGATCTCGGCACTTACGCGGGCCCGTCCTTCATCATCGGCAACGTAAAAGGCGGCATCGTCGCCATCGCGGTGATCGAGTACGTCGGCAAGACCGCGCGTATCACCACGCGCAAGGACCTCAATATCACCAAAGTCGAACAGCTGCGCGGCAAAAGGATCGCCAATCTGGTCGGCTCCTCGGTGGGCAACGACTTCGACGATATCGTCATGCCGGATTTCGGCATTCACAAGGGCGACTTCACCGAAATCCGGATGAACGTCAACGACATGGTGGCGGCGCTTTCAGCCAAGACCGTCGATGCCATGGTCAATGTCGAGCCCTACAACGTCATCGCGGTGGCCGACGGCATCGGCTCCGACCTGATGGATTTCTCCAAGTTCGATCCGATGCCGGTGTTCATGGCGGCGACCGCCGAAATGGTGGAGAAGCGGCCCGATGTCATCGTCACCTATCTGAAGGCTTGGCTCGACGCCGCAAAGGATTTCAAGAACGACCCGAAGAAGGTCAGCGACGTGATTTACGCATTCTACGCCAGCAAGGGCTACAAGATGTCGCCGCAGACCTTCGCGACCGCAATATCGCGCGTCGAGGTCAATCCGAGCTTTCCCGACCTCAAGGCTTACATGCAGAAGCAGGCGGAGATTCTGATCCAGAACAAGACTATCAAGAAAGTCCCGGACTGGAGCACGGCGTTGCGGCCGGACTTTATGGCAAAGGCGCAGGGAAAGGCCTAATATCGCGGCATGAAAAGCGACGAGATCATATCGAAGTTGCGGGCGCATGAGCACGAGCTACGCGCCGCCGGCGTGACGGGCCTCGCGCTGTTCGGTTCGGCGGCGCGCGGCGAGCAGCGCGCGGATTCCGATGTCGATGTGGTGGTGCGATTGACGGAGGAGGCTCGTCAAGGCGGGTTTGCCTATTTCGGGCGCATTGACTCGCTGAGCCGGCGCTTGGCGGAAATTCTTGAACGTCCGGTCGATGTCGTCGCCGAGCCTATCCAGAAGGATCGGCTCCGACATGTTATCGAAAAGGATCGTATCGTTGCCTTCTGATAATCCGATTTTGCGTCTCGAAGACATTCTGGCAAACATTGAACTGATTCAAGCGTACACGCGCGGCTATTCCTACGATGATTTTGTGCAGGATCTTATGTGTCAGGACGCAATGGAAAGATGCGTGTCGCGAATTTCCGAGGCCGCGAGCAAGCTCGAAGGCTCAATCGAAGGCATCATACCTGACCAGCCGTGGTTGCAGATTCGCGCGGTGGGAAACGTATTGCGGCACGAGTATGATCGCGCTAATCCGATCTTTATCTGGAAGGCAGTCAGCGAAGATTTGCAACCCCTGAAGACAGCGATCCAGTCAGCGCTGGATCGCGTGCGACGAGAAACTCCCGACAACCTTTAGCCTGCATCAATGCTTAGGAGGAGAACCTGAATGCCCGCTACTGAATCAAGCCCGCTGACCTCGACCTACCAGCCCGTCGTCTGGAATTTCAAGCTTCTGGCGCAAGACATGCTCGCGGGCTTCGGCGGCATGGGCGAAGGCATGTCGGTGCAGATCGCGCCCGATGGGCGCCGCATCATCTGGCTCGCGCACGAAAGCGCGCCCAAGAATTTCACCGCGGTCGACGTGTCCGATCCGCGCAAGCCGAAGGTGGTGTGCCAGACCGACCTGCCGCACGCCAACATGCGCTCCAATTCGCTGGAGACCTGCGGCAATCTGATGGCGGTGGCCTATCAGACCTCGAAAAAGGATCTGCAGCCCGCGGGCTTTGAATTGTTCGACATCTCCAAGCCGGAAAGTCCGAAGTCGATTGCGTTGTTCGACTGCTCGGGTCCGCATTCGCGCGGTGTGCATCAGCTCTGGTTTTGCGACGGCGAATACGTCCACTGCGCGTCGGGCTCGCGCGACTTCACCCCGACGCACCCGCAGGACGATCAATTCTACCGCTGCATCGACGTGCGCAATCCGTCGAAGCCGGTCGAGGTCGGCCGCTGGTGGATGCCGGGCACGCGCCAAGGCGACAACGTGATGCCGCCGACCAGGCACCAGCTCGACAAGGGTTACCGCGCCCACAACACCAACGTCTATCCGCAGCAGCCGGACCGCTGCTATCTCGCCTATATCGATGGCGGCATGTTCGTGCTCGACATTTCCGACAAGGCGAACCCGAAGAAAGTCTCGTCGTGGACCAACTCGCCGCCCTATACCGGCTTCATGCACACCATCGTGCCGCTGTTCGATCGCGGCCTGATGCTGGTGACCGACGAGTCGACCGAGAACAACGCCAAGGACTGGCCGAAGCTCATCTGGGTGCTGGACGCGCGCGACGAGACCAACCTGGTGCCGATCTCGACCTGCCCGCTGCCCGATCATACGATCTACGCCAAGGCCGGCCGGTTCGGCGCACATAACATCCACGAAAACGTGCCGCTACCGACCGCATGGCAGAACGATCAGATCGTGCTCGGCACGTTCTTCAACGGCGGGCTTCGCGCCTACGATATTTCCAATCCCTATCAGCCCAAGGAAGTCGGCGTGTTCATGCCGCCGGCGCCTCCCGGCGCCCCGACCGGCACCATCCAGATGAACGATGTGTTCGTCGACGAGTGCGGCATCGTCTATACGGTCGATCGCCATATCGGCGGCCTATACATCCTGGAAATGGATTTTTGAAATGTTTCCCGGGCGCAGCGCAGCACCATAAGCGCGTTCACGCGCGTCTTGCGCGCGCTATGGTGGTGCGCTGCAGACCCGGGAGCGCCACGAACTCCGGGTCTGCAAAGATCCCGGATCAACGGTGCACCGCTGCGCTCGCTTACGCTGCACCGCATCCGGGAAACGTGAATAAACATGCTCGATCTCTTCCCCTCCCGCGAGGCCGGCCCGTTCGGGCGCAGGCAAAAGCGCACGCGCGGCGCCCGCATTCCGGTCACCGTCGTCACCGGATTTCTCGGCGCCGGCAAGACCACGCTACTGCGCCGGTTTCTCGGCTCGCCGGAAGGGCAAGGCACGGCGGTGATCGTCAACGAGTTCGGCGCGGTGGGGATCGACGACGCGCTGGTGCGCAACAGCGCCGATGAAACCGTTCTGCTCGGCAACGGCTGCATCTGCTGCATCACGCGGAGCGATCTGCAGCTCGCGCTGCGGCGGCTCATCTTCGACCGCGAGCGCGGCACCGTGCCGCCGTTTTCCCGCGTCGTCATCGAAACATCGGGGCTCGCCGATCCCGGCCCGATCCTGCAAACGTTTTCCACCGATCGCGCGCTCGGCGGCGAATTTCACATCGACGTCGTGCTCGCCGTCGTTGACTCCGTGGGCGGCGAGGCCAATCTCGACGACACCGCCGAGGCGCGCAAGCAGGTCATCCTCGCCGATCGTCTGGTCATCTCGAAGTCGGACCTCGCCGAGCCCGCGACAGTAGAGAAGCTGGCGCGCCTCCTGCGGCACCTCAACCCGCGAGCCCCGATCGACATCGCGGTGGCGGGCGCGCTCGATCCCCAGCGCATGATCGCGCCGTCGACCGCCGAGCGCAGCGGCTTTCTTGCCGAAGCCGAGCACTCGGACGGCGTCGCGAGCTTCGTCATCGAAATGGCCGAGCCGATCGCCTGGCCGACGTTTTGGCGAACAATGGAGACTTTGACGGCATTACGCGGCGCGGATCTGCTGCGCGTCAAGGGCCTGCTCAACGTCGTCGGCTGCCACGGCCCGGTCGTGATCCAATACGTGCAGCACCTCGCACACCCGCCGGTCGAACTGGAAACCTGGCCGGATGAAAACCGCAAAAGCCGCGTCGTGTTCATCACGCGCAATGTGCCCGAACGGCGGGTGCGCGATCTGTTTGGCGCCGTGCAAGCGCTGTCAGGCTCCTAAATTCACCGTCGGCCTGGTGTGGCGGTTCACAAGTTTTTAGCTCATCAGGCTCCGATCTCCGCGACGGCGCGGCGCAGCGCCGCGATTAGGCTTTCGCTATGGACGAGGTGCGGCTCCTCGGCCTTGAGAATACGCTCGAAGGCGCGCCGCTTGAGCGCAAGCACGTCGATACCATCGTGTTGCTGGCCGATGCCGGCCGCGTCGCAGACAATATCGATCAGCCGTTCGGCGGCGTGCAGACGCCCGAGCAGATAATCGTTTTCCCGGTAGCTGCGTGAAAAGAACCCGGCAAAATTGTTGAAGCCAATTCCCTTCAGATTCTTCGCGCCGGCAAAGACCTTGAGCGTGTGCACTTCTTCCGGGCTGATGCGGTCGATGAGAATTTCCCGCAGCTCTCCGGTGCCGCGTCCGGTGCTGACTGAGAACGTGAGCACGTCCCAGAACGGGAAACCGAGATAATTGACCAGAACCTCGCGGCGGGCTTCCGGGTGCCAGACGGCGGGATCAATCCCGGCCAGCAGTTCGTCGAGATCGCGGGTCGTGGCATTGAGATCGATTTCCTGGCCAAGCGTCTCGACCAGTTGATCGATGATCTTGACGCCGTCGCTTGCCACGACACGACGGGCATAGGCCGCAAGATCTTTCGCATCGGCCGCCGAAGGCGCGTAGTGGAACAGCTTCTCGGCCAGTGCGTGCACCGTGGCGCTGAAAAACCGCGGCTCCTCGCACTGTTGCAGCACGTCGAGCCGGAGGTAAAGCTCCCGCTTCAGCCGGTCCACCACGACCGGATCGAGCCCCGGGAAGCGGCCATCGTCGATCAGACGGTACAGCCGGTTCTGGCCCTCGATCAGGAAATGCAGACGGCGCCGCCGATAATCGACGTCGAAGGACAGCAGGAATTCGATCCACAACGGCAGCCGATGTAACGTGGCAGCTTCATGTTTGAGCACCTCGCTCTCGCTTTGGCTGTAAACGATATCGCGCTGGATCGCCCACGCATTGACGATCTCCTCCATGGCGCGGGCAAGCGGCGAGCTTGCAGGCGCGCCGCCAATCATGGCGATCGTGCGCGCGACGAAGCCGCGAACCGACGTGAGTTTCAGCCGGACATAGCCTTCGTGAGCGAAACCTGCTTCCCGCGCGACGCGCGAATTGACCGCTTCGCGCCAGCCGCGGATATCCTCGATCGTGAACGGCCTCTCAAGCGACTTGTTGATGATGTCTCCGACCAGGCCGCTCACATGCGGCCGCGCACCCTCGATGATAGACTTGATGCCGCGAACCTGGGTGTTGAGATTGATCACCCAGGCAAGCTCGTTGGCGATCGGCTGCTCGGAGGGCAGGTCGGAGAGCGCCCCCTTGATCGTCGAGAAAAAACTCGGTAGCTCGGCATGAGGACCGGATCGAATGGATTCGGGCTTTGCATCGATGAAGATCAGCCGCCGGTCGACGTCGCGATAGGCGGAGCGATTGTGGATTGCCGTGAGCGCCTCGCGAAACGGACGGTTGTTGAGGACCGCGCCGTCGATGAACGCCGCCGTGGCCGGATCGATGTCGGCGCGCAAATGCCGCTCGAAATTGCGCACGATAAAATTTTCGCGCTGCGGCCATTGCGCGCCGCGGCGGGCAAGCAGTTCGTCCATCTCGACGATCTGCGCCGGCGGAAACGCGCCGGGGAAGCACGAGGTCGCCCGCGCCGCGAACGCCAGCGCCGGCGCATTGTCGAGATCGAAATCGCTCTCCACCGCGCCGTCGGCCCGCCGGCGATATTTGAAATGCAGAACGTGGCGATGTTCAAGCTCGTAGATGAGCGGCGGATCGTGAATCTGCAGAAGCTGGCGGTAGCCGTAATAATCGGTCAGCGTCACGAACAAATCGAGGCCCTGCCCCGACGGCAACAGCGAAGCCGACGGCGACCGCGGCTCGCCCATGGCGGTCGCGGCCTCGTACATCAGTTCGGCCATGCCCGGGCCGGAGAATGGTGGCTTGAACCAGCGCGAGCGCAGGAACAGTGAAAGCTTGCGGCGCACCTCCTTATCCTTGACGGGTCCGAGCATGCCGGCAGCCGCCGCCGCCCAGATGAAAGGTCGCAGGATCGCCTTGCTGAACGCACCGGCACGCGCTTCCGGCGCCAACAGAACCGTGACGTCGGCATTCTTGAGCCAGAGATCGCGCAGGCTCGTGGTTGGCAAATCGTGGCTCAGCGCCCGCGCCAGCATGGTGGCGTTGATTCCGCCGGCCGATGCGCCGGCCAGCGTGTCGACGATGACCCGCAGCTCCAGCTTGCGGCCGATCTCCCGGAGCAGCAGGAAATAATCGGCCTCGGTGTCGTGTTCGGGATCGTTCGCATCAGCGTGGTCGAAGTACGTAGCCTTGGCACGCTGCGAACGATCGGTGATGCGATGCAAAGCGCTGGAAGCCCGCACCAGTTTCAGGATTTCTTTGCAGACGCCATGGATGTAGATCGCGAGCGAAACACCGCCGAAGCAGACGAGCGCGATGCGGAGTTCCTTCTCGCGCAAGGGTAACCCCCGGGTGCTGAAAGCGCGGTCTTTCGCGTTTACCGAAGTTGACCGGATTGGACTAGATATTGCGCCGATTCGCAATGCGCAGCTGAAAACAGCAGCCTCAATAGCTCACGGCCTATTTTCGCCGTCCGGCGATCCCCTTCGCGCGCTCCGGGCGTGCATTTATCCAGTGAGCGCCGCCACCGGCTAATTCTGGTCGCGTCCGGCGATCTCGGCCTGCCAGGGCGCGATGCGGCGTTCGCATGAGCCGATCAGCCAGTTCAATCCGACCGCGATCACCATCAGCACGATGATCGGGACGAACATCGTCGCGGTGTCGAAATTGTCGGCCGAGTTGATGATGATGCCGCCGAGGCCGGATATCTCGGTAAAAAACTCGGCGATCACCATGCCGACCACGGCACGACCGACCGCCAGCCGAATGCCGGCCATGATGTAGGGCAAGGTCGCCGGCAGTACGATACGGCGCAAGATGACGGAGTCGGATGCGACCAGCGATTTGCCGACTTCGATGAGCGTTCGCGGCACCGATTTCACGCCGAGCCAGGTGTTGATGACGATCGGAAAGATCGACATCAGGAAAATCACGGCCGCTTTCACCGCGAAGCCCAGCCCGAACCACAGGATCAGGAGTGGCACCAAGGCGATGAGCGGCATGGCGTAGCCGCCGGTGATGAATATCCCGAGTGCCGCCTCGGCCACGGCGAAACGCCCCAGCACGAGGCCCAGCGGCACGCCGATCGCGATGGCGATGCCGTAACCGAGCACGAACGGTTGCAGGCTCTGCACCAAGGCCGTCGCCAGTTTGCCATTACGCACGAGTTCGACGAACGCGGCGAAGATCGCGGTCGGATAAGAGCCGAAAATCGGGTTGATCTGACGGCCAAAAAATTCCCAGAACGCCAGAAACACGCAAAGCGCCGCGAGCGTGATGATCCAGCGGGGCATCGCGCGTCTGCTTGGCGCAAGCGCCTCTTGCTCTTCCGCGACGGTTCGGCTTTCGACAACATCGGCCATGAATGGCAGAATCCTCAATGCACCGTTTCGGCGCCGTCGTGCAGCGTCTGCCAGATATGATAGCGCGTCTGCGCGAACGCCTCGGAGCCACGGATCTTGGCGAGATCGCCGCGCGGGCGAGGCAGCGGCACCTTGACGATTTCGTGTAACCGGCCATGTTGCATCACCACCACGCGGTCGGCGAGCAGAACCGCCTCGTCGAGATCGTGGGTGACGAACAGGATGGTCTTTCCGGTGCGGGCGTGAATCTGCAAGAGCTCGCCCTGCAGGGTCTCGCGGGTCTGCGCATCCAGCGCGCCGAACGGCTCATCCATCAACAAGACCTTGGGATCGATCGCCAGCGCGCGGGCGATGCCGACGCGCTGCTGCATGCCGCCGGAAAGCTGATAGGGCCGGCGGTTGACGCTGCCGGCGAGGCCGACCAGCGTCAGATATTTCATCGCGGTTTCGCGCAAGGCCGCGCCGCGCATGCCCTTCATTTCCAGGCCGAACTCGACGTTCTTCAGCGCGCTGAGCCACGGCAGCAAGGCGGCATGCTGAAACACCATGCCGCGATCATGGCCGCAGCCGCCGATCGGCGCTCCGTCGACCGTGACACGGCCGCCGCTCGCGGTTTCGAGTCCCATGGCAATGCGCAGAGCCGTCGTCTTGCCGCAGCCGGACGGACCGATCAGCGCCAGCACCTCGCCGTCGCGCACGGTGAAGCTCAAGCGGTCGAGCGCCTTGACGGTCTGCACGCCGCCATCGACGCGTAACGTGAACCGCTTGGAAACGTCAACGAGACTGACCTCACCCATGGAATCGCCGCTCGCGCTCACCGTTTCCCGGATGCGGCGCAGCGCGGAGCGGCGCGCCGCTGATCCGGGATCGTGGCAATTTCAACACCTGTTAAGGTCCCGGGTCTGCAGCGCATCACGCTTTTTGCTGCGTGCTGCGCCGCGCCGGGAAAACGTGGCAAATGGCACGACCCTCAATGCATCTGCGCGATGAGCTTGAGCGCATCCTCGCGCGGTTTGCCGTCAAGCACCTTAGAGAGATCCATCGGCTTCTGCAGGCTGCCGACTTTCACCAGCTCGTTATCGAGCCAATTGAACTTATCCATGGGGATCGGCAAGTCGGTGCCGATGGCGTGCTCTTTCATGGCCAGATCGTAGATGTAGGCCGGCCGTGGGTCGTCCGACTTGATATTGGCGACCTCCTGCGAGACCTTCACCGCCTCATCCTTATGGGTGACGGCATAACGCAATCCGAGCATCTCGCCGGCGAGGAATTTGGCGGCGTCCTGCGGCCGTTCGGCCAGTGTCTTGCCGGTCGAATGCAGGCACATCCGCGGCATCAGCGGCAGCGCCTCCTGGGCGCTGACCAGCATCTTGATGTGTTCCTTGGCGGCGATCGGGACATATTCGCCGGAGACCACCGCGGCATCGACGATATGCGCGACCAGCGCGCGATAACGGTCGAGATCGCCGCCGAGGCTCGCATAATGCATCGCGTCCTCGGGGATATTGAAGTGCGTGAGCGCGCCGCGGGCGAAAATATCCGGAAATGCACCCGGCGAAGAGATGGCGATGGTCTTGCCTTTGAGCTGCGCCATCGACGTGATGTTGTCGTGGACGAAAATTCCGTGCGGCACCACCAGCCACGAGCAGCCAATCACCTTCACGTCGGCCCCATGCGAGGCAGCGATCAAGGCGCCGCTCGGTCCGCCCTCGAAACTATCGAGATCGCCCGAAATAAGCGCCTTTAGCAGGATGCCGTCGTCCTTGATCGGAACAATCTGGACGTTGAGCCCCACTTTTTTGAAAAATCCCCGTTCTGCTGCCATCATCAGGATGCCGGCGTCGCTCTTGGGCATGATCAGCCCGTGGCGCCACGGCTTTGAGGACTGTGCAGCGGCCGTGCCGATGCAGGCAATCGACGCCAAGATCGCGATAAAAGCCGCGCAAACTCTGTTCATGGCTCCATGTCCTCGCCGGTTTTCCGAGTCACTAAGCACAGCGGAATTATGCGCTGCAAGCATTCCCTTGCCGCCGTTTCGGGAATAATCTCAGGGCCCGCTTCCGCCGCGTCGTACCACGCTCGCGAGGACTCGCCATCGGACCGCTGCTCGCGCCCTTCAGGGAGGCCTTCGTCATGACCAAACAATTCACGCTCAACGTCAACGGCGTCGATCGCACGGTCGAGGCCGAGCCGAAAACGCCACTGCTTTACGTCTTGCGCGACGATCTCGGCCTCAACAATCCGCATTTCGGCTGCGGCCTCGGGCAGTGCGGCGCCTGCACCGTGCATCTCGACGGCGAGGCCATCCACTCCTGCAGGCGTCCGATTGCGGCCGTCGGCAACAAGAAAGTCGTCACGCTTGCCGGCCTCGGAACCCCCGAGCACCCGCATCCGCTGCAAACGGCCTATGTGCAGGAACAAGTACCGCAATGCGCCTATTGCATCAACGGCTGGATCATGAAAGCCGCGGCTTTCCTGCGCGACAACAAAAAGCCGACCGATGCGGAAATCCGCAGCGCACTGCGCCACGTCAAATGCCGCTGCGGGACTCATATGGCCATTCTCCGCGCCGTGAAACGCGCAGCCGCGATGATGGGTTGAGGGAGGCGTCATGACCAGACATGAAAAATCCGCGGGCTTCTCGCGCCGAGCACTGCTCAAGGCCGGCGGCGCGCTTGTCGTTTCCGTCGGCGCTCCGGCTTCGTTCGATCCCGCATACGCGGCAGACGAGGCCACGGCCGCCGTACGCAAACCGCCGCTCACGCCCGATCAGCTCTCGTCCTATGTCGCGGTCAATGCCGACGGCACCGTATCGGCCTATTTCGGCAAGATGGACATGGGCCAAGGGCTTTCCGTCGCCATTCGGCAGATGATCGCCGAGGAACTCGACGTTCCCTTCGCGAGCATGAAACTCTTCATCGGCGACACCGACACCAGCGTCAATCAAGGCGGTGCCTCGGGCTCCACTGGCATCCAGGACGGCGGCAAGCAGATGCGCATGGCCGCCGCCGAGGCCCGCCGTGTGCTGGTCGAGATGGCGGCAAAGCAGCTCGGCGTTCCGACCCAGCAATTGACGGTGAAGAACGGCATCGTCGGTGCGACGGGCGACGCAAACAAAAAGGTCAGCTACGTCGAACTGATCGGCGGCAAGTTCTTCAACGTCCACCTCGACTGGAACGGAATATACGGCAATCACCTCTACGCTCCCGGCAAGGCCACGCCGAAGGATCCGAGGGATTATACCATCGTCGGCAAGCCCGTTCCGCGCGACGACATCGCCGGTAAGGTTTTCGCGCAGACCGATTTCGCCATGGACATCAAAGTTCGCGGCATGTTGCACGGCCGCATGATCCGGCCCGCCATCGCCGGCGCCGTGCCGGTCAAGGTCGACCAAAAATCCATCGCGAACATTCCGTCGGCCAAAGTGGTCTGGGACAAGGGCTTCCTCGGCGTCGTCGCCGAACGGGAGTGGGATGCGATCAGAGCAGCGTCGAAGCTGGACGTCGAATGGTCCGATCCAACTCCTCCGTTCCCCGCCCAGGCGACGCTTTACGATCACATCCGCCAGGCGCCGGTCCGCAAGCGCGATCTCGGCAAACAAACCGGCAATGTCGACGAGGCGTTCAAATCGGCGGCACGCGTGATCGAGGCGGAATACGAGTGGCCTTTCCAGTCCCACGCCCGCATGGGACCGGGCTGTGCGCTGGTCGAAATCAAGGACGGCCGGGTCACCTGCTGGACCGGGACGCAGAAGGCGCATTTCGTGCAAACCGGCCTGGCGGCGATCCTGCAAATGCCGCAGGAAAACGTCCGCGTGATCTGGACGACAGGTCCCGGCTCTTATGGCCGCAGCGACGCGGACGATTGCGTCGCGGACGCCGCCGTGCTGGCCAAAGCCGTCGGCCAACCGGTCCGCGTGCAATACATGCGCGACCAAGGCACCGCGTGGGATCCGAAGGCTCCCGCATCGATCCATCGCGCGCGCGCCGCGCTCGATGCGTCCGGCAATGTCATCGCCTACGACTTCTTGAGCAAGGGCTTCTCGCGCATCGATGTGGCTACCAACGGCAGCCATCCGCGCGACACGCTCGCCGGACAGACAATGGGCGTCGCTCTCAAATCGAGCGACGGGTTCGGCTTTCCCGCCGACTCCTATGGCTTTGCCAACAAGCGCGTCGCCTGGGAAACGATTGCGCCGCTCCTTGATCGCGCATCGCCGTTGCGTAGCGCGCACATGCGCGATCCGGTCGGGCCGCAGATTCACTTCGCCAGCGAATCGTTCATCGACGAACTGGCCGCCGCGCTGAAAGTCGATCCGGTCCAATTCCGGCTGCGCTACGCCCGCGATCGGCGCGACATTGCCGTGATCAAGGCGGCGGCCGAAAAGGCGGGCTGGCAGGCGCGGCCGTCGCCACGCCGCGATCAGAGTGGCGACACGGTGGGCGGCCGCGGCATCGCCTATGCGCAGCGCGGCCCAACGCGGGTGGCGGTGATCGCCGAAGTCGATGTCAACCGCTTGACTGGCAAGATCCGGGTGCGAAAATTCACGGTCGCGCACGATTGCGGCCAGATCGTCAATCCGGACGGCCTGCATCACGCCATCGAGAATAACCTGGTGCAGGCGACCAGCCGCACGCTTTGGGAAGAGGTCAAGTTCGACAAGAAGACCGTCACTAGCGTGGATTGGCACACCTATCCGATCCTCGACGTCACCGAGGCGCCCGACGAGATCGATATCGTGATGATAGGCCATCCCGAGATCGCCCCCTCCGGCGCCGGCGAAGCGGCAAGCCGCCCGACGCCCGCCGCCATCGCCAATGCGGTGTTCGACGCTACCGGAGTACGCATCCGCCGGGCGCCGTTCACGCCCGATAACGTAAGATCGTCGCTGTCGTAGGTGCTGACTGTGAGGCAGCAAGTCTTATCGCCTCCCCCTTGCGGGGGAGGCCGACAACGCTTGACGCGTCAAGCGTTGTCGGGAGGGGGTCATTGGAGTGCCGCACAAGCCATTTACCCCCCTCCCTAACGCTCCCGCTCAAGAAGAGAGGGAACAGGCTGTGGATGCGGTGAGATCGATGTAATGCCAACGATCACTCACTCACTCGCTGAAGCGCTCGCGCCGATCGGCGACGGCTGCATGCTGGCGGTGCCGCGCGAAAGTTCGGGAGCGGCGATGGCGGCGACGCGGGCGCTGATCCGGTGCGGCATCAAGCGCCTCCATCTGGTCACGCTGCCGACATCGAGCCTGCAGGCCGACGTGCTGATCGGCGCCGGCTGCATCGAGACGCTGGAAACCTCTGCGGTCAGTCTCGGCGAATTCGGACCGGCGCCACGCTTCGTGACGGCGATGCTGTCGGGCGCGATCAAGATGCGCGACGCCACCTGCCCGGCGCTCCATGCGCAATTCCAGGCGGCCGAGAAGGGCGTGCCGTTCATGCCGCTACGCGGGCTCATAGGCTCCGATGTGCTCGCTCATCGCCCCGATTGGAAGGTGATCGACAATCCGTTCGGCCAAGGCGCTTACAGTCAAGACTCTTCCAGTGCGGCCGATCCGATTGTGCTGCTGCCGGCGCTCAAGCCCGACGTGGCTCTATTTCATGCGCCGATGGCCGATCGTGCCGGCAACGTCTTCATCGGCACGCAACGCGAACTGATCGCCATGGCTCACGCCGCGCAAAAGACGATTGTCACCGTGGAGAAAATTCACGACGGCGATCTGCTGCGCGATCCGATTCTCGCCGCCGGCACGCTGCCGGGCTTCTATGTGGAAGCGGTCGCGGTCGAACCCCGCGGCGCCTGGCCGCTGCCGTTGCCGGACCATTACGGCGTCGACGCCGCCCACATTGCGGAATACGCGCGGCTCGCCGCGAGCGCGGAAGGCTTTGCGCAATATCTCGATCGCTATGTTTATGAAAAAGTCGCGGCGTAGCTCAGTGATATTGAAATGGAAGAGCGACGGCGCGAACTGAGAATGTCCCCTCCCCCCTTGAGGGGGAGGGTTAGGGAGGGGGGTCAGCAGCATTGCCGATCACCCCCCTCCCGACGACGCTTGATTGCATCAAGCATCGTCGACCTCCCCCTCAAGGGGGGAGGTAATACGTGAGTGCCATCGCTCACTCAGAACGCGATTTCCGCGACGAGGAATTGCTGGCCGACGCGATTTGCCGGCTGATTGAAGACGTGCGCCACATCGCGGTCGGGGCGCAGTCGCCGATCCCCGCAACCGCGGCGCTGCTCGCGCGCGAGCGCGCCAATCTAAAAGGCAGTCCATCGAGGCCTTACGTCTCGCTGCTCGGCAGCCGCGCCCACACATTCTTCACCGATGGCGCCCGCGAATTGTTCGACTGCGCCGGCCAGGGTCGCGTCGACGTGTTCTTTCTCTCCGGCGGACAGATTGACGGCCAAGGCAACATCAACCTCGTCAGCGTCGGCGACTACGAACATCCCAAGGCGCGCTTCCCCGGCTCGTTCGGCTCCGCCTATCTCTATTTTGTCGTTCCCAAGGTGATCCTGTTTCGCACCGAGCATTCGCG
>JBOHIU010000101.1:0-16138 GCA_050725855.1 Xanthobacteraceae bacterium
CACGCCGCATCTGGTGCCGATGAACCGCGGCATTCTCTCCACCATCTACGTGCGCGGGCTCAAGGCGTCGCCCGAAGATCTCCATGCGTTGCTGGCGAAGGCCTACGCCAACGAGCCATTCGTCCACGTGCTGCCGTTCCGCGCTGTGCCGCAGACCCGGCACGTTCGCGGCTCGAATATGACGTTCATCGGAGTGGCCGCCGACCGTATTGCCGGCCGGGCTATTATTGTTTCGGCTCTGGACAATCTGACCAAGGGCGCTTCGGGGCAGGCAGTGCAGAACATGAACGTGATGCTTGGGTTTCCCGAGATCGTCGGCCTCGAACAGGTGGCATTGTTTCCCTGAGATGGCCTTATCTATCGGCCTTTCGCGTGTGCTCTAACTGCGCACCCTGACGTAACTACCCGGCGCATTCTCGATGGCGGCTAACGTGCCCAGACCCGGCGCGCGGGCCGGAACTTCGGTCTCGTCCTGGCGCTTGAGCCAGGCGAGCCAGTCGGGCCACCACGAGCCCGGATGCTCGGTGGCCTTCGCGATCCAATTGTCGAGGTTGGAACTGCGCGGCCGCGGACCGGTCCAATATTGATATTTGTTCTTGGCCGGCGGATTGACGACGCCGGCGATGTGTCCGGATCCCGCCAGAACAAATCTTATCGGGCCGCCGAAATATTTGCAGCCGAGCAGCACAGACTTGGCCGGAGCGATGTGATCTTCGCGCGTTGCGAGATTATAGACCGGGACTTTGATCGCCTTCAGATCGATCCGCGTGTTGCCGATCGTCATCCTGCCCTGGGACAGTTTGTTCTCCAGATAGCAGGACCGCACGTAGAACGAATGATTGGCGGCCGGCATTCGCGTGGCATCGGAGTTCCAATACAACAGGTCGAATGGAAACGGCGCCTTGCCCTTCAAGTAATTATTGATCACGTAGGGCCAGATCAAATCGTTGGAACGCAGGAAGTTGAAGACCGTCGCCATGGCCCCGCCTTCCAGATAACCGCGCTCGGCCATGCGCTGCTCAAGCGCATCGACCTGCTCCTCGTCGACAAAGACCTTCAGATCGCCGGCGTATGTGAAATCGACCTGAGCCGCGAACAACGTCGCCGACATGATGCGCTTGTCCAGTCGTGCGGCCATTGCGGCTAGAGACACGGCGAGCATGGTGCCGCCGACGCAATAGCCAACCGCGTGCACCCGATCCTCGCCGGTCGCAGCCTTGATGGCGTCCAGGGCCGCGATCGGACCGTCATCGATGTAATCTCCGAAGGTTTTTTCTGCGAGACGCTCGTCAGGATTGACCCACGATATGCAAAAAACGGTAAGTCCTTGATCGATGCACCATTTGATGAACGACTTTTCCGGCGTGAGATCGAGAATATAGTATTTGTTGATCCACGGCGGCACGATCAGAAGGGGGCGCCTGAGCACGTTCGGCGTCGACGGCTCATATTGAATGAGCTGCATCAGATCGTTCTGGAAAATCACCTTTCCGGGCGTGGCTGCCAGATTGCGTCCGACCTCGAACATCGCTGAATCGGATTGCCGGATCCGCAGATGCCCGTGGCCGGCCTCGATATCCTCCGCCAGCATGCGCATGCCGCGGACCAGGTTGTCCGCGTTGCTGGCGAGAGTCTCGCGCAGCAGTTCCGGATTGGTCAGGACGAAATTCGACGGCGACAGCGCGTTGGCGAGCTGCCGCATATAAAATTCGGCTTTCTGCTTGGTGTGCGGATCGAGATCGGCGGCGTCGGCGACCAGTTCATTGGCCCAGCGCGTGGTGAGCAGATAGGCCTGCTTGAGAAAATCGTAAAATTGATTCGAAGACCAGTCGGGGTCGGCGAAGCGCTTGTCGTTGGGGGCAGGTGTGGCCACCGGCGGGGCGTTTTCACCCGCGAGCCGTCTGGCCGCCGCGGCCCAGAGGTCGAGATAGGCTTTGCCAAGGCGGGTCTGCACCGCCACGGAGCGCTGCGGGTCCGCCATCCAATATTGGGCTACCTGAGCGAGAGTTTTCACCACCTCGGTGATTTCATCGGCGAACTCGCGATCGTCGCGGCCTCGTTCCCGAGGCTTCAAATAGGCCGCAAGTGCGTGCCCGCCTTGCTCGATCAGGCGCGCCAGGTTGCCCGAGAACTCGTCAATGTCGACGCCGCCGATCTTCACCGGTGCTGGTTGCGATGGAGTCTGCACGCGCCTTCCTCAATGGCGGGTCGGCTGCAAGACCGCCCGGTGCCTTTCGCAGACATGGTTTTCTCGATTGCTCCCCGCAAGGCAGAACAGGTTCAGACAACAGACGCGAAAGCTACCCCGGACATTTGTTTAGTCGCCACGCGTTGGGGCGGCTCGCCGTCCTCGAAGGCCCTCAAATGCGACCCTCGTTTCGACATATTAACGCGTTATTTCGAACTTTGTGTGCTGTTCTAACCGGCTTTATAAGCATCGGATCCACAAATCCATTTTTGGCACAGAGTCGGGGAGGCCGAGACCCGGTTGGGTAGCCGAAAGGAATTCTCGCTGCGGGCTTGAGTCGGGCTGGGGCCGGGATGACATTCAGCGTGCGTATGACGAGGCTGGTCCTCGCAGCGGCGGCCGTGGCGACGGCTTGCGCGCTCATGTGTGGATGTTCGTCGACCGCGTTTCCGGTGGTGCTCTCGGACCCCCCGGCACCTAACGAAACGACTCTCAGCCCGGATCAAGTCAAACAGGCCATGGACAATCTGATCTCCGATCGCAATCACCTGTGTTCGGTGGCCGTGGCGGACAAAACCGGCAGCACCCCGCAGGATTGCGGAGCGACCGGTTCGACCCAGAATGCTGCCACTCCGGCCAAGCCGTGATAGAAGATCACTGACCGGGATCCGCCAAGAACCACGCGTTGGAACGATCATGGAAGAATTTTATCGCATCCGCCGGCTTCCTCCCTATGTTTTTGAAGCCGTAAACCGCGCCAAGGCGGCGGCGCGCAACGCTGGCGCCGACATTGTCGACCTCGGCATGGGCAATCCTGATTTGCCGGCGCCAGCCCATGTGATCGAGAAGCTTAAGGATACGGTCGGCAAGGTCCGCACCGACCGCTATTCGGCTTCGAAGGGCATCCCGGGATTGCGTCGCGCCCAGGCTGCCTATTATGCGCGACGTTTCGGCGTGAAGCTCAATCCCGAGACGCAAATCGTGACCACGCTGGGTTCGAAAGAGGGCTTTGCCAATGTCGCACAGGCCATTACAGCGCCCGGCGATGTCATCATCGTTCCCAATCCGACGTATCCGATCCACGCTTTCGGATTTCTCATGGCCGGCGGCACCATCCGGGCGGTGCCTGTGGAAGCAAACCCCACCTTTTTCGCCGCGCTTGAGCGCGCCGTGCTGCATTCGATCCCCAAGCCGATCGCGGTCGTTGTCTGCTACCCGTCCAATCCGACAGCCTGTGTCGCGGACCTCGAATTCTATCGGGACCTGATTGCGTTTGCGAAAAGGCATGGACTGCTGGTGCTGTCGGACCTCGCTTACGCGGAAGTGTATTTCGATGACAATCCGCCGCCTTCGGTGCTGCAGGTCCCGGGAGCGATGGATGTCGCCGTTGAATTCACCTCGATGTCGAAGACTTATTCGATGCCGGGCTGGCGCATGGGCTTTGCGGTGGGCAACGAGCGCATCATCGCCGCATTGGCGCGGGTGAAATCCTACCTCGACTATGGCGCGTTCACGCCTATTCAGGTGGCGGCCACGGCGGCACTCAACGGTCCGGACGACTGCATCCACGAGATGCGCGCGACCTACCGGCGCCGGCGCGAAGCGCTTGTCGATGCCTTCGGCCGCGCCGGCTGGCAGGTGCCGCCCCCGCCGGCTTCGATGTTCGCTTGGGCGCCGATTCCCGAGCCATTCCTGCCGCTCGGCAGCGTCGAATTTTCCACATTGCTGGTCGAGAAGGCGAGCGTCGCGGTGTCACCGGGCGCCGGTTTCGGCGAGTATGGCGAGGGTCACGTGCGCATCGCTCTGGTCGAAAACGAGCAGCGCATCCGCCAGGCGGCACGCAATATCCGGCGTTTTCTTGAGACCGGCCCAGGACTGCTGCACAACGTCGTACCGTTGGCGAAGCGCGGCTGAGCGCACGGTGTCGTCGGCAGCCGGCTTCACCTGAGCCCTTCGGCGACGGCTGGTCGCGCCTCGGCCGCGCCCGAAAGTCGAAAAGGGTATGGAGGAGCGGTGATGTTCGAGGTCACCAACCAGCCGCCGCCGCTCGAACCGTATAATCTTTTCACCAGCGATGGTGCGCTTCGCGAAACGGTGGCTCGCGAGGGCGCCGCCTGGGCGGTGCCGCAGCTTACGACGCTCGGTGCGACGCTGGGCGCCGCCGAAACCGTGGCGCTCGGCTTTGCCGCCAATGAGAACCCGCCGCAGCTGCGGTCTTATGATCGCTTCGGTCATCGTCTCGACGAGGTCGATTTCCATCCCGCCTGGCACGCGCTGATGACCATCGCGGTGGGCGCAGGCTTGCACAGCAGTCCGTGGGCGGCGCCGCTTGCCGGAGCGCATGTGGCGCGCGCCGCCGGCACCTACATGCTGACCCAGATCGAGAGCGGCGTGTATTGCCCGATCGCCATGACTTACGGAAGCGTGCCGACGTTGCGGCACGATCCCGATCTGGCTCGCGATTGGCTGCCGCGGATCTTCGGCACGCAATACGATCGGCGTTTCATTCCAGCGGCGCAGAAGAAGACTAACCTGCTCGGCATGGGCATGACCGAGAATCAGGGCGGGTCCGACCTGCGCACCAATGTCACGCGCGCCGTGGCTTCCTCCGGGGACGGCGAGCGTGCCTTTCGGCTCACGGGCCACAAATGGTTCATGTCGGCGCCGACGTGCGACGCCTTTCTGGTCCTGGCACAAACCGAGCGCGGCTTAAGCTGTTTCCTGCTGCCGCGCTTCCGTCCGGACGGCGAGCACAACGCGATCAGGATCAATCGCCTCAAGAATAAGCTCGGCAACCGGTCGAATGCCTCGAGCGAGGTGGAGTTTTTCGACGCCTATGCCGAACTCGTCGGTGAAGAGGGACGCGGCATTCCCACCATTATCGAAATGGGCAACTACACACGGCTTGACTGCGCCATCGGCTCGTCGGGACTGATGCGCCAAGCGGTGGCGCAGGCGATTCACCACGCCCGTTATCGCGTCGCTTTTCAGAAAAAGCTTATCGATCAGCCACTGATGACCAATGTGCTGGCCGACCTCGCATTGGAGGCCGAGGCGGCGCTGGCGCTCACGTTCCGGCTGGCGCGGGCCTACGACGAGGAGAGTGAAACCGCGCGCGCGTTTCGCCGCTTGGTGACGCCAGCGGCAAAGTTCTGGGTCTGCAAGCGGGCGCCTGCACTGGCGCAGGAAGCCATGGAGGTCCTTGGGGGCAACGGTTACATCGAGGAATGCGTACTGCCGCGGATTTTTCGCGAGACGCCAGTCAACTCGATCTGGGAAGGCTCCGGCAACGTCATGTGTCTTGACGTGATGCGGGTGATTAGCCGTGAGCCGAGGGCCGGCGAGGCGGTGCTTGGCGAGATACGGGAGGTTGCCGGGAGCGACCGCCGGCTTGCCGCCTTCAGCGCGGCGCTGGCGGCCCGATTGGCGAAGCCGGCAGTCATCGCCGAAACCCAAGCGCGGGCTCTGGTCCGCGATCTGGTGCTGGCGCTGCAGGCAGCGCTCCTGATCCGGCATGCTCCGTCGGCGGTGGCGGATGCCTTCTGTGCGGCGCGGCTTGTCGGCGAGCGCGGCGGCGCTTTCGGGCTTTTGCCGGCGGGGGTCGATATGCACGCGATCGTCACGCGCGCAGCGCCGGCGCTGCATTAAAGGCGGCTCGGCTCAATGGACGGCGAGGCCTTGGAAAGTCCCACGGCTTGGCTCGCCGGTCAACAAAGCCATAGAAGCCGCAATCAAGATCGATTAGACGACAGCATCCCATTGTCGGATTCGCGCCATTCGGCCGATATCGACGAGTAGGCAGGAGATGCATGACCGCGCCGCTGAAAGTCGGCCTTGCCGGGCTGGGCACCGTCGGTTCTTCCGTCATCAGCCTCCTGGAGCAAGGCCGCGACAAGCTCGCCGCGCGGTGCGGCCGCTCGATCGAGATCGTTGCCGTCTGTGCGCGCTCGCGGGCGAAAAAGCGCGACGTCGATTTGAAAAGGTATCGCTGGGCTGACAACCCGCTCCAGTTGTCGCGCGCTCCCGACATCGACGTGCTGGTCGAAGTCATTGGCGGCGCCGGCGATCCCGCCAAGGCTGCGGTGGAGACCGCGCTTTCTTCGGGCAAAGCCGTCGTCACGGCCAACAAGGCGCTGCTCGCCCGCCACGGCCAGAAGCTCGCGGCGCTGGCGGAAAAGCACGGCGTCGCGCTGAATTTCGAGGCTTCGGTCGGCGGTGGCGTTCCAATCATCAAGACATTGCGCGAGGGGCTGAACGGCGACACGTTCGCGCGCATCTATGGCATCCTCAACGGTACCTGCAATTACATCCTCTCGCGTATGGAGCAGGACCGCCTTGCCTTTGCCGATTGTCTGCGCGAGGCGCAGCGATTGGGTTACGCCGAAGCTGACCCGACGTTCGACGTCGAAGGCCATGACACCGCGCAGAAGCTCTCCATCCTGGCAAGCCTCGCCTTCGGCACCAAGCTCGAAGCCACTGCCATCTCCGTCGAAGGCATTTCCTCAATCACGCTGGCCGATCTCGATGCCGCGGCCGAACTTGGCTATCGGGTGAAGCTTCTAGGGGTGGCGGTGAAGACAGAGCTTGGTATCGAGCAGCGCGTGCATCCGACCATGGTGCCGAGGGAATCCGCTATCGCGCAGGTCATGGGGGTCACCAACGCGGTCACGGTCGACGCCAAGGGCCTTGCGCCGATCACCCTGGTCGGACCGGGCGCCGGCGGTATGGCGACGGCATCCGCGGTGGTTTCCGATCTCGGCGATATCGCGTGCGGCGCCCGCCCGCTGCCCTTCGGCCGCCCGGCGGCGCAAATGACGGCCAACCGCAAGGCGCCGATGCAGCGCCACGAAGGTGGCTACTACATCCGGTTCCTGGCGCGCGACCGCCCCGGCACCGCCGCCACCATTGCGCGCCGGTTGGCGCAACAGGGCATTTCGCTCGAATCGATCGTGCAGCGCCATGCCGCCGGGACGGAACATGCTTCGCCATCCGGTCGCTCCGGCGAGCCTGTGCCGGTGATCATGATTACCTATGCGACCAGTGAGGATGGGGTGCGCAGGGCGCTTTCCGCGGTCCGCCGCGACCGTGTAATCTCGGGGCGGCCGCAAGTGATCCGTATCGAGAAGAACTAGGCTCGCTGCGATACTTCGCGTCGATACTTGGCGTCGATAATTGGTGCCGATAATTGGCAGGGAAGGGCTGATGGCGTCGCTCACGGTTGCAAGGAGTCCCATGATTGAGCGGGTGTTTTCGATTGAGATCGCGCGGGTCACGGAGCGCGCGGCGGTTGCGGCGGCGCGGCTGCGCGGCCGCGGCGCTGAGAAGAAATCGGACCAGGCCGCAGTCGACGCCATGCGCCGCGAACTCGGCAGGCTGCCGATCGACGGTACCGTCGTCATCGGCGAAGGCGAGATGGACGAGGCGCCGATGCTCTATATCGGCGAGAAGGTCGGCACCAAGTTCGGACCAAAGGTCGATATCGCCGTCGATCCCCTCGAAGGCACGACGCTGTGCGCCAAGAATATGCCGGGTGCCATCGCCACGCTGGCGATGGCGGAGGAGGGCGCGTTCCTGCACGCGCCCGACATCTACATGGACAAGATCGCCGTCGGCCCCGGCTACCCGAAAGGCGTGGTTGATCTCGATGCGCCGGGCGACGAGAACATTCGCAACTTGGCCAAAGCCAAGGGCGTCAAGCCGGAGGAGATCACCGCCATGATTCTCGACCGGCCGCGCCATTTCGACCTGATCGCTGCGGTCCGCAACGCCGGCGCCGCGGTAAGCCTGATCACCGACGGCGACGTCGCCGGTGTCATCCACACCGCCCAGCCGGACAAAACCGGCATAGACATTTATCTCGGTATCGGCGGGGCGCCGGAAGGTGTTTTGGCCGCGGCGGCATTGCGCTGCATCGGCGGCCAGATGCAGACGCGGCTCATCGTCGACACGGACGAAATGCGCGAGCGCGTCACCCGCATGGGGATCAAGGATTCCCGCAAGAAATATCAGATCGAGGACATGGTTCGCGGTGATTGCCTATTTGCGGCAACTGGCGTCACCGACGGCCGCATGCTCTCCGGCGTCAAGTTCGGCAACGGCGTGATCGAAACCGAAACCGTGGTGATGCGCTCTGTGAGCGGGACCGTGCGCTGGATCAAGGCTGAACACTGGCAGTTGGATAAGTTTTGAGTCGCAGGAAGCTCTCGCCATTCGCGAATGCGAGTGAGCCGTAAATCGCGGCAGCAGTAATCGTCCGGCGCTTACACTTTCACCGTCATGCTCCGGCCTCGTGGAGCAGACAGTGCTACCATAGCCAATATGTCCCCGAATCGCCTGTTCCTCGGTGTCGAAAGCTCGGCGACCGGGCGCGCTTGGCGCGACCGGCTCGACGAGCGCGCATCGGCGCGGGCGCTAGCGATCGCGCAGCGCCACGAGATTCCCGAGTTGCTCGCCCGCATCCTGGCCGGCCGTAATGTCGAGGTTGATGAGGTCGAGGCCTTTCTCGATCCGGCGATCAGGCGCGCCATGCCGGATCCGCATGTGCTGGCCGGTATGAAGGAGGCGGCCGACCGCCTGGCCAACGCGGTGCAGCGCAACGAGTGCATCGCGATCTTCGGCGATTACGATGTCGACGGCGCCACTTCGGCGGCATTGCTGGCGCGCTTTCTGCGCCGTTGCGGCATCGAGCCGCTGATCCACATTCCCGACCGCCTGTTCGAAGGCTATGGCCCGAATATCGAAGCCGTGCGGGCGCTGGCGCAGCGCGGTGCGACGCTGATCGTCACCGTCGATTGCGGCACCACCAGCATCGAGCCGCTTGCCGAGGCGCAAACTCGTGGCGTCGACGTCGTCGTTATCGATCATCATCTGGCCGACGAGGCGCTGCCCCCGGCTTTGGCGATCGTCAATCCGAACCGGCGTGACGATCTTTCGGGGCTCGGTCATCTCGCCGCCGTCGGCCTCGTGTTCATGACCGTGGTGGCGGTCAATCGCGAGCTGCGGCAGCGCGGCTTTTGGACCGCGGATCGGCCGGAGCCGGATC
Source organism: Xanthobacteraceae bacterium (assembly GCA_050725855.1). GTDB lineage: Bacteria > Pseudomonadota > Alphaproteobacteria > Rhizobiales > Xanthobacteraceae > BOG-931. The sequence continues at coordinate 9,231 of JBOHIU010000101.1, forward strand.
TGCTTGCGTTTCTTGATGACGTCGCGCTCGGCACCGTCGCGGATGTCGTTCCGCTCGTCGGATTGAACCGCGCCTTCGTCGCCAAGGGGCTCATTGCGCTGCGCCGCCGCGAGCGGGCAGGGCACACGAGCCTGATGGATGTGGCGCGGTTGTCCGGCCCGCCAGAAGCCTGGCATCTCGGCTTTCTGCTCGGCCCACGCATCAATGCCGGCGGTCGCATCGGCCGCGCTGACCTTGGCGTCCGGCTATTGATTGAGGACGATCCGACCGAAGCTGCAAAGATCGCCGCCGAACTCGATCGGCTCAATCGCGAGCGGCAAGCGATCGAACTCGGCACACTGGCGCAGGCCGAGGCTGAAGCGATGGCCGCACTTGGCCTTGAGGAAAAAGGCGCGGTCGTCGTCACCGCTGCCGAAGGCTGGCATCCCGGCATTGTCGGCCTTGTCGCCGCGCGGTTGAAGGAAAAATTCGGCCGGCCCGCTTTCGCCATCGCACTCGAGCCCGGCGGCACCGGCACCGGCTCGGGCCGCTCGATCGCCGGCGTCGACATCGGCCGCGCCGTGCGGCGCGCGGTCGCCGACGGGCTGCTCCTCAAAGGTGGCGGCCACGCGATGGCCGCCGGTGTGACGCTGCGCAAAGGCGCGCTCGCCGAACTGCGCGCGTATCTGGAATCCGCACTCGCCGCCGCCGTCGACCTTGCGCGCCGCAACAGCGGGCTCCTGATCGACGGCGCGGTCAGTGCCACGGCGGCCGACGCCGATCTCATCGCCATGATCGGCCGCGCCGGCCCGTTCGGCTCGGGCAATCCCGAGCCGATCATCGCGCTGCCGGCGCACACGGTGACCTACGCCGAGGAAGTCGGCCAGGTACACGTGCGCGCGCGGCTCAAATCCAACGACGGCTGTGGCCTCAACGCTATCGCCTTCCGCGCCGCCGGGCAGAAACTTGGGGCGGCGCTTACGCAAAACCGCGGCCGGCAAATCCACGCCGTCGGCTCGTTTTCGCTTGACCGCTGGAACGGCGAAGAGCGCGTCCAGTTCAAGATCACGGACATTGCGCCGGCGGAGTCTCCTTTCTCGTCATCCTGAAGGTGCGAGCCAACGGGTCCGGCCCGAAGTGGCCGGCCGGATGACAGGCTCCGCGAGGCTCGAAGGGTGACGGATCAAATTTCAATCTCCCCCTCCAGATAAAGCACCGTGCGGCCGCCGATGGCGACCCGCTCGCCGTTGAGCGCGCAGGAGAGCGTGCCGACGCGTCGCGACAATTGCCGCGCCTGCAGTTTGGTCTTGCCGAGCCGCTTCGCCCAATACGGCACCAGCGTGCAGTGCGAGGAGCCGGTCGCCGGATCTTCCGGGATGCCTTTTGCGGGGGCGAAGAGGCGCGAGACGAAGTCGACGCCGTCTTCGCCCGGCGCGGTCGCGATCGCTCCCCAGCAATCCTCGACTTTGGCAAGCGCGGTAAAATCCGGCTTGAGTGCCGAAACCTCCGCCGCGCTGTCATAGACCAGCATGTGATCGCGCGCCTTCAAAACCTCGCGCGGCGAGCCGCCCAGCGCGGCGAGCAGGCCGGGAGGCGGCACCACCGGCTCGGCGGGTCGCGCCGGAAAATCCATCATCAACATGTCGCCGCTCTTCGCCACGGTGAGCGTTCCTGCTTTGAGCGTGCGAAAGCCAATGCGGTCGCGCCCCGGCTCGATGAAGCTGAAAACGATATGCGCCGAGGCAAGCGTCGCGTGCCCGCACAGATCGACTTCGACCGTGGGCGTAAACCAGCGCAGCGCATAGTCGTTGCCCTCGCGTACGAAGAAGGCGGTCTCGGCCAGATTGTTCTCCGCCGCGATCGCCTGCATGGTGGCGTCGGGCAGCCAGGACTGCAGCGGACAGATCGCGGCCGGATTGCCACCGAACAGCTTTTCGGCGAACGCGTCGACTTGGTATATCGGCAGGCGCACGGGATCACCTCCTGTTGCGCGCCAAGGATGTGGCAAAACACCTTGGCATGCCGGCCCTCGCACGGCTATGTGGACACGAACGACGCCGTTTAAATTCCCGCGTCATTTGCGAGCGAAGCGAAGCAATCCAGTACGGCGCGAAAGCCTGGATTGCTTCGTCGCTTTCGCTCCTCGCAATGACGCAGCCCCACGAAAGGACAGGCAATGTCAAAGCTTCAGCTCTCTGTCGCCGTCGGCGATTATGACCGCACCCGCGCGCTGATCGAGGGCGCCGTGCAGATCGACGGCGTCGATCCGGTTTTTATGACGCTCGTGCCGGAGGAGATTTTTTTCCGCGCCTTCCGCGCCACCGAGTTCGACATCTGCGAGGTGTCGCTGTCGAGCTACACGGTGAAGACCGCGCAGGGCAATTCGCCCTACATCGCGGTACCGGCGTTCGTATCACGCGCGTTCCGCCATACCTCGGTCTATGTGCGCACCGACCGCATCAAGAAGCCGCAAGACCTCAAGGGCCGCAAGGTCGGCGTGCCGGAATATCAGCTCACCGCGAATGTGTGGGCGCGGGCCTTTCTGGAGGACGATTACGGCATCAAACGTTCCGATATCCACTGGATCCGCGGCGGTATCGAGCATGCGGGCCGGCCGGAAAAAATCACCGTTAAGCTGCCGCCCGGCGTGCGTCTCGACAATGCGCCCGAGGGCAAGACCATCTCGGCACTGCTTGAGGAGGGCGCGATCGACGGTTTCATCGCGCCGCGGCCGCCGACGCTGGTGGAGAAGGGCCATCGGAATATCGGCTGGCTGTTTCCCGATCCGACATCGGTCGCCAAGGATTATTTCAAGCGCACCGGCTTTTTTCCAATCATGCACGCGGTCGGGATTCGCCGCGAGCTTGCGGAAAAACATCCATGGTTGCCGGGCGCGGTGCTCAAGGCCTTCGAGGCTTCCAAACAGACTGGCCTCGCCAAGCTTTCGGACACATCAGCCACCAAAGTGACGCTGCCGTTCGTGGAGGAACGGCTGAAGGAAGCGCGCGATCTCATGGGGCACGATTTCTGGTCCTATGGCGTCGAGCCCAACCGCAAGGTGCTGGACTATTTCCTCGCTCAGCATCACGCCGAAGGCCTGTCGGAACGGCGCGTTTCCGTCGACGAGCTGTTTCATCCGGCGACCTACGAGACGTTCAAGCTGTAACTGGGGGCGCGACCCTTTCGTTTACGAACTTCTGAACCGCCCGCACTAGCCGTTCAATCGAAGTTTACCAGCCGCAATCTCAATGCATTGGTGATGACGCTGACTGACGACAAAGCCATGGCCGCGGCGCCAATGACCGGCGATAGCAGAAAGCCAAATACCGGATAGAGCACGCCCGCGGCAATGGGTATGGCCGCGCCGTTATAGAGGAAGGCGAACAGGAGATTCTGCCGGATATTGCGCATGGTCGCGCGCGACAGCCGCCGGGCACGCACGATTCCGACGAGATCGCCCTTGACCAAGGTAATTCCCGCGCTCTCGATCGCCACGTCTGTGCCGGTGCCCATAGCGATGCCGACGTCGGCGGCGGCAAGTGCCAGAGCATCATTGACACCGTCGCCGGCCATGGCAACGATGCGGCCGTCGCGTCGCAGCCGCTCGACGACAGCGCCTTTGCGGTCGGGCAGCACTTCGGCTTCGACATCGCCAATGCCAAGGCGGCGCGCTACTGCCGCCGCGGTGAGGCGATTGTCGCCAGTCAGCATGACGATGCGAACGCCATCGGCGGCAAGCGCGTTCAACGCCGCGGGGGTGGTTGCCTTGACGCGGTCGGCGATCGCGAGAAGGCCGGCGAGCGTCTGATCGACGGCGAGGAACACGACGGTGGCGCCATCACGGCGCAGGCGCTCGGACTCGCCCTCCAGCGCCGCTGTTCCGACGCTCAGATCGGTCATAAATTTCGCGCTTCCAATGGCAGCCTTGCGGCTTTGGACCGTGCCGGTCACGCCTTTGCCGGTCAGGGCGGTAAATTCGTCGACGGCCGCGAGAGCGATCTGCCGCTCCGCGGCGGCGGCGACAACGGCCGCAGCCAGCGGATGTTCGCTCGCACGTTCGAGGGATGCCGCAAAGCGCAGCACTTCGGCTTGTGAAAATCCCGCGGTCGAAATAACGGCGGCGAGCTTCGGTTTGCCTTCGGTTAAGGTTCCTGTCTTGTCGATCACCAGGGTGTCGACCTTTTCCATGCGCTCCAGCGCCTCGGCATTCCTGACCAGCACGCCTGCCTGCGCGCCGCGCCCCACACCGACCATGATCGATACCGGTGTGGCCAAGCCGAGCGCGCAGGGGCAGGCGATAATGAGCACGCTGACAGCGGCAACCAAGGCGAAAGCGAAACGAGGGTCCGGTCCGTAGAACGACCAGGCGGCAAAGGTGGCGAGCGAAACGCCGATAACCGCCGGTACGAACCAGGAAGAGACCTGATCGGCAAGCCGCTGGATCGGCGCACGCGAGCGCTGTGCCGCCGCGACCATTTGCACGATTTGTGCGAGCAAGGTGTCGCGCCCGACCTTTTCGGCGCGCATGACGAAGCTGCCGCTTTGATTGAGCGTGCCGGCAATGACTTTGGCATCGGCCGCCTTGCTCACCGGCATCGACTCGCCGGTCACCAGCGACTCATCGATTGCCGAGCGGCCGTCAATGATCATGCCGTCCACCGGCACTTTCTCCCCCGGCCGCACGCGTAGGCGATCGCCAACGACGATCCGATCAAGCGGAATGTCGGTTTCGGCTCCTTCTTCGTCGATACGCCGCGCAGTCTTGGGTGCGAGGTCAAGAAACGCGCGGATCGCGCCCGACGTGCGCTCGCGCGCCCGCAGTTCGAGGACTTGGCCAAGCAGAACCAGAACGGCAATTCCCGCGGCTGCCTCGAAATAGGCGGCGACGCTGCCGCCGTGCTCACGGAGCCCGGCAGGAAAAAGTCCAGGCGCAAGCGTTGCGACGACGCTGTAGAGCCACGCCACCCCCGTACCCAGGGCGATCAACGAGAACATGTTGAGTCTGCGCGTCACAACAGAGCGCCAGCCGCGCACGAAGAATGGCCAGCCCGCCCAGAGCACCACTGGCGTGGCGAAGACCAGTTGCAGCCAATTGGACAGGGTTGGCGTAATCCGGCCACTCAAATCGATGGCGTGCCCGCTCATTTCCAGCGCGGCTACCGGAAGCGTCAGCAAGAGACCGATCCAGAATCGGCGCGTCATGTCCGCGAGTTCGGGATTAGGCGGTGTTTCGCTGCCGGCGACCGCCGGTTCAAGCGCCATGCCACAGATCGGGCAAGAGCCGGGTCCGATCTGCTGCACGTCCGGATGCATCGGGCACGTGTAGATGGTGCCGCTCGCGGGACGATGGGCGGGCGGCGCCGTTGCGGGCTGCGTCGGCTTGTGCAGATAGCGTTCCGGCTCTGAGGCAAATTTCGCGCGGCAACCGGCGGCGCAGAAGGAATAGCTCTTGCCCCGGTACTCCGCCCGGTGAGGACTGGCGGCCGGATCGACGCGCATGCCGCAGACCGGGTCAATAGCGGTGCGGGAACCGTGCGACTGTGCCGATTGCTGCATGATCTGTTTCCTTGAAACACCTACCCGGTAGGGGTATATACGCAGCATGCAGCCGCAAGCCAAGTCGTCGGTTCTCAAGCGCCTGAAGCGGATCGAGGGGCAGATGCGCGGGCTCGCGCGCATGGTCGAGGGCGACCGCTATTGCATCGACATCGTCACCCAGATCTCGGCGGCGCGGACGGCCTTGCGTCGTGCCGAAGAGGAGATTCTCGCCGATCATGTCGGCCATTGCGTCGAATACGCGATCGCCTCGGGCAACAAGGTCGAGCAGAGGCGAAAGGTCGCCGAACTCATGAATGTGTTAAGTCGCGCCGAACGTTGAGGCAGCGTCCGCCCGCGGCCGAAACACAGAATCGTGAGCGAGGGAAGACTTTTTCTCGAACCGATTGTGATTGGCTCGCGCCGCGACGATCACTTATGACTTTCTGCGGTGCAGTCGCGTCGGATGCCCGAGGTCAATGGAGGCTTATCCATGCCAGCCACGAATCGGATTGATGCCCACAACAATCGCGGCTTGTCTCTGGGTGCGTTACTGACGACGACATTATTTCTTGTCTCGGTCTGCGCGGGCGCGATGACGCTCGCGCATGCGGCAGAGCCGGCCGTCGTCGTTCCACCGCCGGCACTCGATCCGGCGCCGACGGCAAATAGCGGACTGGAGAAAATCGTGCTCGCCGGCGGCTGTTTCTGGGGCATGCAGGCGGTCTACGAACATACCAAGGGCGTTACCGAAGCGCTCTCCGGCTATGCCGGAGGGGCAAAGAACACCGCGCATTACGAGAGGGTCAGCACTGGGAGCACCGGGCATGCCGAATCCGAGCAGGTGACGTTCGATCCGCGGCAGATTTCGCTCGGCAAGGTTCTGCAGATCTATTTTTCGGTCGCACACAATCCGACCGAGCTGAACTACCAAGGGCCCGACGAAGGTACGCAGTACCGGTCGGAGATCTTCTATGCCAACGACGAGCAAAAGCGGGTGGCGGAATCCTACATTGCGCAACTAGACAAGGCGCATGTCTTCCCCGGACCGATCGTCACGAAAGTCGGGCCGTTGCCCGGGTTCTATCCGGCGGAGACCTATCATCAGGACTTTGCCGTCCTGCATCCCGACTATCCGTATATCGTGATCAACGATCTGCCGAAGGTAGGCAATCTCAAGCGCTTGTTTCCGGATTATTATCGGCAGGCGCCGGTCACCGTGATGGCATCAAGCAAGCCGACGCAATAGCGGTTCGTGTGCGCGGCAAACTCTCGGCGTGCTCTCTGCTGGAAGGCCGATCGCCGCCGGGCGCGGCCAGAGCATCCCCGGATGCCGTGGTGCACCATCGCGCGCTGAATGCGGCGCGCGAAAAGCTCGAATCGTAAGACGTAAC
>JBOHIU010000102.1:0-4365 GCA_050725855.1 Xanthobacteraceae bacterium
AATTTCTGCAAGGGCGCGCTTCTGCTGTCGGGCATGTATGATCTCGAAGCGGTGCGCCGCTCGAAACGCTCCTCGTACGTGAAGTTCACCGACGCGATGGTGGAGGCTTTAAGTTCGCAGCGCCATCTCGACGGACTGCACACGCCGCTCATGCTCGCTTACGGCACGCAGGAGGCGCCCGAATTTCAGCGCCAGACGCGCGAGTTCTTCGCGGCCGTACAAACCGCAGGCAAGCCGACCGAGCTGATCGTCGGCGAGGCCTATAATCATTTCGAATTGCTCGAGACGCTCGCCAATCCTTACGGTCTCATCGGCCGCGCTTTGCTGCGGCAGATGCGGCTCGCATAGCGCACCTGCGCTGGCAGCCTTGGAAACGATCCGCGGCGCCTCTAAAATCGGAGAGCGCTGGTGCTCCGCCTTCCCGCAATCGTGAAAAGCTCGGACATTGAAAGACAATGAACACCGCAAGTGCAACGGCCGCCGCGACAGCCAAAGGACCTATCGTTTGGCTCGATATGGACCAGCAGGAGCTGGACGACGCCTACGACCAGGCCGCCTACGCGCCGAACCGCGATCAGCTGGCGAAGCGCCGGCTGGCGAGCAGCGCCGCGGCGCTGGTCCGCATCGGCAAGCCGGAGCGGTACGCCTACGGGCCGACGGCGATCGAAGGCCTCGACGTGTACCGGACTGCGAAAGCGAACGCGCCGGTGGCAATCTTCGTCCATGGCGGCGCGTGGCGTAACGGCGGGGCAGCGGAGTTCACCTATTTGGCCGAACCGTTCGTGCATCTCGGCGCGAACTTCGTGGTGCTGGACTTCGTCAATATCGATGGCGCCGGCGGCAGCCTGTTTCCGATGGTCGAGCAGGTGTGTCGCGCGGTCGGCTGGGTGTACCGCAACGCTGAGAAATTCGGCGGCGACCGCAACCGGCTGTATCTGATCTCGCATTCCTCCGGCTCGCATCTCTCCGGCTGCACGGTCACCCACGACTGGGCGAAAGACGGGCTGCCGCTGGACATCCTCAGGGGCGCGACATTGTCGAGCGGGATGTACGATCTCAAGCCGGTACGGCTGTCGAAGCGTTCCAAATACGTCAAGTTTACCGACGCCATGGAGCAAGAGCTGAGCGCCATGCGTCACCTCGACCGGCTGCACACGCCGCTCGTGCTCAGTCACGGCACCTACGAGACGCCGGAGTTTCAACGGCAGACGCGCGAGTTTGCCGCCGCCATCAAAGCCGCCGGCAAACCGGTCGAGCTGATCGTCGGCGAAGGCTACAACCATTTCGAAATGCTGGAGACGCTCGCCAATCCGTACGGCCTGCTCGGGCGCGCCGTTCTGGCTCAGATGCAATTGAGGCAGGACTGATCGGTCGTCGTCGGCGGCTGGTGCCTCAGGCCGCTGTCTTGCGCCCGTCCGTCTCGCTCTTGCTTCGCACCGAGGTGCGGATGAGCTCCGCGCCGCAGCGCTTACACGCGTAAACGGTGTCTTCGACATCCGGACCGACGATTCGACAACCGCTATAGGCCATGCGGCCGGCGCAGGTCGGGCACGGCATCATCAGCGACGGCAAACTGGATCTTGGCCCGGCTGAATTATGGCGCATCGGTGTTCCCGGTGAAGCTCTTGTGACTTTGGCCGCTTTGGACGCAGAGTCAAGCCATTTTGTGCATTGCACACAGATGGCCGTTGCCGGGTTCTCCACCCCTAAGTGTTTCTAAAGCTTGGCAACCGGCGGGACATGCGGAATTCGGCCGTTATCCCTAAGCCGCGACGCGCAATGAAAGGGGGCCGGGCGTCTCACGCGAATTCGCCGGCGTTGATGCACGGAATGCCGCGCGCCGCGAGACTCGCGCGGGCTTCCGCAACCGAGCCGTCGAGATCGATGCCGCGGCAGGCGTCCTCGACCACGAAAGTGTCGAAGCCCTCGCGCCTGGCGTCTTCGGCCGAGTAACGGACGCAAAAATCAAACGCCAGACCGGCAAAGAAAAACCGCGTGAGACCGCGTTCGCGCAGGTACCCGAGCAGGCCGGTCGGCGTCTTGCGATCGTTCTCGTAGAACGCCGAATAGGAATCGATCGCGGGATCGAAGCCTTTGCGCAGTACCAGGGCGGCACGGGACGCCTCCAGCGCCGGATGCAGCGCGGCGCCGCGCGTTCCCTGAATGCAGTGGTCGGGCCACAGCATTTGCGGACCATAAGACGCCGCGATGGTCTCGAACGGCGCCTTGCCGGGATGCGATGAGGCGAAGGACGAATGGCCGCGCGGATGCCAATCCTGCGTCAGCACGACATTGCGAAACCGTGCGGCGAGACCATTCACGATCGGAATGATTTCATCGCCCCGCGGAACCGCCAGCGCACCGCCGGGGCAGAAGTCGTTCTGTACGTCCACGACGATGAGGGCGCCTTCATCGCCGAACCTTGCGCGTTGGTTCATTGCGACCCTTTGGAGCGCGCCAGTGACGATTGCACGCGGCGATCAACCGCGGCGGCAAGCTCCCGCAGATCCCGGCCGATCTCGACCGGATATGTCGCGTCCGGATCGAGGCGCCGCAAGGGTTCTGGCAATCGCTCGAGCTCGCGCTTGGCCCGTTGTTTGATCGCAGCGAGCGGTTCGGGCGGGCTCAGCCGGCGGCCGTTTCGCATCACCGGATGGACCAGCGGCTCGCCCGCGCCCTGCCCTGCTTCGCCTGCGGCAACGCGTGAGGACGAGATTTCCAGCGCCAGCGTATCCGCCAGCATACGGCCGTCGTCGCCGTAGCGCCGCCACATCTGTTTGCGTCCCGGCCAAGTCGCCTTGTTGGCCGACAGCTTGCGCCGCGGCAAGCCGGCGTATTCCTGCAGCTTGTAAACGCAATCGACGTTCGGCACATCCGCCGACGTGGTGAGGCTCGTCCCGATTCCGTATCCGGCGATCGGCGCACGCTCGCGGGCCAACGCGGCAAGCGAATCCTCGTCGAGACCGCCGCTGGCAAAGATCGCCACCTCGGCAAGTCCGCCCCGATCGAGAATATCGCGCACGCTCCTCGACAGAGCGACCAAGTCGCCACTGTCGAGGCGCACGCTGCGGATCGCGATCCCGGCCGCCTTCAATCGCGGCGCCAGTGCAACGACCTTCCGCGCGGCGGCCTCGGTGTCATAGGTGTCGAGCAGCAAGGTGAGATTGTCGGGCCGCGCCCGCGCGAATGTCTCGAACGCTTCGGCCTCGTCGCCGAACGATTCGATATACGAATGCGCCATGGTGCCGTAGAGCGGAATGCCGAATTTTTCTCCGGCCAGCACCGTGGCGGTGCCGGCGAAGCCGGCGAGGAAACTCGCGCGCGCCGCCATCAGCCCGGCTTCGGCGCCGTGCGCGCGGCGAAAGCCGAAATCGACCAGGAGCTTTCCGGCCGCGGCCAGCACGCAGCGCGCCGCTTTCGCCGCGACCAGACACTGAAAGTGAAGGATATTGATCAGCCGGGTTTCGACGAATTGCGCGACCGGCATTGGTGCGGTGACGCGCAGGATCGGCTCATGGGCAAAAAACGCGGTGCCTTCCGGCACGGCGTGAACATCGCCGTCGAAACGCAAGGCGGCGAGATAATCGAGCAGGTTCTGCTTGAAGCGCCCGGTGCTCCCGAGCCACGCGATGTCGGCTGCGGTGAAGCGAAGATTCTCCAGATAATCGAGCGCCTGTTCGAGGCCGGCCGCCAGCAGAAATCCGCGCCGCGGCGGCAGCGTGCGCACGAAGAATTCGAACACCGCCGTCTCCATGTCACCACGATCCAGATAGGCCTGCATCATGTTGAGCTGGTAAAGGTCGGTGAAGAGCGGACTTTCGGCAGGATCCATCGGGGTTCTGTCTGGGGAGCCAGTCTTGCATGAGGGAGCGGACACCTTATCCTCCCTGACGTACGTCTGCGCCAGGGGGCACATGCATCCGAACCTCAGTCGCTCCGCGGCCTGCGGCGGAGGGACGAGAATGGATTTCCGTTCTCGCGCCGCGTGTCTTTGTTCGCGCGCGAGCGATGAGCCAACGCTGTCAAACAACCTTCGCCGCAATTTCCGATCTTCGTCAAATCAATCCGGCAGTGGAGCGCCGAACTCATCACGATCGGGCACGGCGAATACGCTTCGTAGCGCTGTAGCCTGGATTGAGCGGAGCGAAATCCGGGAGACGATATTTCGGATTTCACCGCCGCCCCCGGGTTTCGCTACGCTCAACCCGGGCTACAAAATCCTTTCGACCCGCTTCCGGCACTAGACGACAGATTCCATGAAACCGATCATGGAACGAGTGGTTTGCTTGCGGATTCCTCGTTTACGATTGGCTGAACGAGGAATGGATCATGGCAACGTGGCGGCATGCTGTTGAACTGGCAATG
>JBOHIU010000103.1:0-12425 GCA_050725855.1 Xanthobacteraceae bacterium
GGCGTGCCTTGATCGTCCTGCGCGTCATCGGCTGGCTGCTGATCGTGGCGGCTCTCCTCGCGCTCGGCTGGGACATCTTCTTCTGGATCCATGACGGCCATTTGGCTTTCACACCCACCGGCGCCGCCTGGTATCGGGTATCGCCGGGCAGTTTGAATCTGCTGCAGGCAGTGATCGAGCGGCATATCTGGAAGACGCTGTGGACTCCGATCATCCTGACGGTGCTGTTGAAGCCGCTCTGGCTGGTGCTGGGCATTCCGGGACTGCTGCTCGCCTTCCTCGCCCGCACGCGCAAGCGCCGGCGCTTCGGCCGCTGATCGCTGTTAGCGATCGCCCCAAAATCCTCAGCGATCACCATCTATCTTGAGGGCGGCGATGAAGGCGGATTGCGGAATTTCCACATTGCCGTATTGGCGCATCCGTTTCTTGCCTTCCTTCTGCTTCTCCAGAAGCTTGCGTTTGCGCGTCACGTCGCCGCCGTAGCATTTCGCCGTCACGTCCTTGCGGAAGGCGCGCACGGTCTCGCGGGCGACCACCTTGCCGCCGATCGCGGCCTGGATCGGCACCTGAAACATGTGCGGCGGGATCAGTTCTTTCAGCTTCTCCGCCATGGCGCGGCCGCGGTTCTCGGCGCGGGTGCGATGAACCAGCATGGCGAGCGCGTCGACCGGATCGCCGTTGACCAGCATCTGCAGCTTGACGAGGTCCGACGGCCGATAATCGGTGAGGTGGTAGTCGAACGAAGCATAGCCGCGCGACACGGACTTGAGCCGGTCGTAGAAGTCGAACACCACCTCGTTGAGCGGCAAATTGTATTTCACCAGCGCGCGGTTGCCGACGTAAGTCAGCTCCTTTTGTTCGCCGCGGCGGTCCTGGCAGAGCTTGAGCACGGCGCCGAGATATTCGTCCGGCGTCAGGATCGTGGCCTCGATCCAAGGCTCCTGGATTTCCTCGATATGATTGGGGTCCGGCATGTCGACCGGATTGTGGATCTCCAGGTTCTGCCCGCTGCGCAGCTTGATCCGGTAGATCACCGACGGCGCGGTCGCGATCAGATTGAGATTGAATTCGCGCTCAAGCCGCTCCTGGATAATTTCCAGGTGCAGCAGGCCGAGAAAGCCGCAGCGGAAGCCGAAGCCGAGCGCGGCGGACGTTTCCATCTCGTAGGAGAAGCTGGCGTCATTAAGCCGGAGCTTGCCCATCGCCGCGCGCAGCGCTTCGAAATCGGCGGCATCGACCGGAAATAGTCCGCAGAACACGACCGGGATGGCCGCCCGGAAGCCGGGCAGCGGCGCATCCACCGGCTTTCGGTCGTCGGTGATGGTGTCGCCGACGCGGGTGTCCGCGACCTCGCGGATCGAGGCGGTGAGGAATCCGATCTCGCCGGGGCCGAGTTCGTCGCGCTCTACGCGTTTGGGGGTGAAGACGCCGACGCGGTCGACCTCATAGCTCGCGCCGGTTCCCATCATGCGGATGCGCTGGCCCTTTTTCAGCACGCCGTCGACGACGCGGAACAGAACGACGACGCCGAGATACGCGTCATACCAGGAGTCGACGAGCAGCGCCTTGAGCGTCGCGTCGCGATCGCCCTTGGGTGGCGGCAGGCGGTGCACGATCGCTTCCAGCACTTCGGCGACGTTGAGCCCGGTCTTCGCCGAAATCAGAATGGCGTCGGAGGCGTCGAGCCCGATCACGTCTTCGATCTGCTGTTTCACCTTGTCGGGCTCGGCGGCCGGCAGATCGACCTTGTTGAGCACCGGCACGATCTCATGATCGTTGTCGATCGCCTGGTAGACGTTGGCGAGCGTCTGCGCCTCGACGCCCTGGCTGGCATCGACCACGAGCAGCGAACCCTCGCAGGCGGCGAGCGAGCGGTTGACCTCGTAAGCGAAATCGACGTGGCCTGGCGTGTCGATGAGATTGAGGACGTAATCCGCACCATCACGCGCACGGTAGTTCAGCCGCACCGTCTGCGCCTTGATGGTGATGCCGCGCTCGCGCTCGATGTCCATGGAATCGAGCACCTGCTCGACCATTTCACGCGCCTCGAGCCCGCCGGTGAGCTGGATCAGCCGGTCGGCGAGCGTCGATTTGCCGTGGTCGATGTGGGCGATGATCGAAAAGTTGCGGATGTTGGCGATGGGCACCACGTTCATGGCGCGCAGATAACATCGGGGTGACGGAGCGGCAAGTCAGGGCCCGAAGGGCTGTCATTCCGGGACGCGCCGAAGGCGCGGACCCCATATTCACAAACCGGGTTTATGGATTCCGGGTTCGCCGCTCGCGGCGGTCCGGAATGACGGCATCAATACCGATACTGATCGCTCTTGAACGGGCCGCTCTGCGGCACGTTGATGTAGCTCGCCTGCTTGGCCGACAGTTGCGTCAGCTTGACGCCGATCTTGTCGAGATGCAGCCGTGCCACCTTCTCATCGAGCGTCTTCGGCAGCGTATAGACTTTCTTGTCGTATCTGCCCGGATTGCTCCAAAGCTCGATCTGCGCCAGCGTCTGGTTGGTGAACGACGACGACATGACGAAGCTCGGATGGCCCATGGCGTTGCCGAGATTCACCAGCCGGCCTTCAGACAGCAGAAGGACGCGGTGGCCGTCGGGGAATTCGATCTCATCGACCTGCGGTTTGACGTTGTTCCATTTCAGGTTCTTCAGCGCCGCGACCTGAATTTCGCTGTCGAAATGACCGATATTGGCGACGATGGCGCGATCCTTCATTTTGCGCATGTGCTCAATGGTGATGACATCGACGTTGCCGGTCGCGGTGACGAAGATGTCGGCACGCGGCGCGGCGTCCTCCATGGTGACGACCTCGTAGCCTTCCATCGCCGCCTGCAGTGCGCAGATCGGATCCACTTCCGACACCATGACGCGGCAGCCGGCCTGGCGCAGCGACGCGGCCGAGCCCTTGCCAACGTCGCCGAAGCCGGCGACCATCGCCACCTTGCCGGCCATCATCACGTCGGTGCCGCGGCGGATGCCGTCGACCAGCGATTCGCGGCAGCCGTACAGATTATCGAATTTCGACTTGGTGACACTGTCGTTGACGTTGATCGCGGGAAACAGGAGCCGGCTTTCGTTCTGCATCTGATAAAGCCGATGCACGCCCGTCGTCGTCTCCTCGGTGACGCCGCGGATATTCTTGGCGGCTTGCGAATACCAGCCGGGCTTGTGCTTGAGCCGCTGCTTGATCGCCGCGAACAGCACCTCTTCTTCCTCGTTGTCCGGATGATTGAGCGCCGCCGGATCGGTTTCGGCCTTGGAGCCGAGATGCATCAGGAGCGTGGCATCGCCGCCGTCGTCGAGGATCATGTTGGGCGAACCGCCGTTGGCCCATTCGAAGATGCGATGGGTGTATTCCCAATAATCCGGGAGCGACTCGCCCTTGACCGCAAAGACCGGAGTGCCTGCGGCGGCGATCGCGGCAGCCGCATGATCTTGCGTCGAATAGATATTGCACGAGGCCCAGCGCACATCAGCCCCGAGCGCTTTCAGGGTCTCGATCAGCACCGCGGTCTGGATCGTCATGTGCAGCGAGCCGGCGATCCGCGCGCCGCGGAGCGGCTGGGCCGGACCGTATTCCTCGCGCGTCGCCATCAGGCCGGGCATTTCGGTCTCGGCGATGGAGATTTCCTTACGGCCCCATTCGGCGAGCCCAAGGTCCTTCACGACATAATCGGCGTGCGACGCCCCGGCGTGGGATGCGGCCTTGGGCTGGGTCGAAGTGCTCATGATGGTCCTTCGCGCTCGTTGGTGTGGGAGACGATCTGCGGGGCGTTCCCGCCACAGCAGCCGCGGCTATAGCAGGCCCGGCGGGCTGGGGCAATAAACATATAAAGAAATCTTTATGTCGAACATCTCGAACCGTGGAGCCGAACAAGCATTGTGCGGGTATGGAGACGCGCGTTCAGGAGCCGATGACTTCATTGCGCCGGCTTGCGGCGGCCGAAGCGAACTGCACGCGCTGTCCGCTCTACCGCGACGCGACGCAGGCCGTGCCCGGCGAAGGTCCGCGCCGTGCGACCTTCATGCTGGTGGGCGAGCAATCCGGCGACAAGGAGGATGTGGCAGGTAAGCCGTTTGTCGGTCCGGCCGGGCGCATATTGGACCAGGCTTTGCAGGACGCCGGCATCGCGCGCGAGCGGACCTTTGTTACCAACGCGGTCAAGCATTTCAAACACGAGATGCGCGGCAAGCGCCGGCTGCACAAGCGACCAAACAATTATGAGATCGATCGTTGCAAGATATGGCTCGATGACGAGCGCAAGCTGGTCAGGCCGGCTGCGATCATCGCGCTGGGCGTCACCGCGGCGCGAAGCCTTACCGGCAAGACCGTCACCATCGGCAAAATGCGCGGCACGGCGCTTGAGCTCGCCGATGGCGGCAAGCTCTTTGTCACGGTGCACCCCTCGGCGCCGTTGCGCATCAAGGACGAAAGCGAGAAACACCAAGCCTATCGGCGGTTTGTCGCCGATCTGAAAAAGGCGGTGGAGGTCGCCAGTCCGTCCGCTGGCGCGGACACGGCATCGCGGACTCGGGCTGATCAGCGTTTACGCGATGCGATCAATCGTCCTCGCCGAACCGGGAATTGATCAGAGCGGCCAGCGCGTCGATGACACCGGCGGCTTGCCGGCCTGTAGCCTCGATGGTGATTGAAGTGCCGGGCGCCGCGGCCAGCATCATCAGGCCCATGATGGAGGTACCTCCGACACTCTCGCCACCCCGGGTGACACGCACGTCGGCGTCGAATTTTTCCACCGTCTGGACGAATTTCGCCGAGGCGCGGGCGTGCAATCCTTTTTTGTTGCAGATTGTGAAATCTCGCACGATGGCGTTTGGCCGGGGGGGCTGTCGGTCGGGCGCGGGCTCGCTGCCTTCCGGCGATTCGCTCATTTGCCGTTGAGCACCCGGCTGGCGATGGTGACGTATTTGCGCCCCGCCTCCTGAGCGGCGGCGACCGCCTCCGCCAGCGGACAACAGCCGCGAACCTTGGCGAGCTTGACCAGCATCGGCAGATTGATTCCGGCAAGCACTTCGACCTTCGGCTGACCCATGACCGAGATGGCGAGATTGGACGGCGTGCCGCCGAACATGTCGGTCAGAATGGCGACGCCGTCGCCGGAGTCGACCCGCTTGACGGCCGCGATGATGTCCTTGCGGCGGGCCTCAACGTCATCTTCCGGATCGATTGTGACCGCCTCGATCTGCTTTTGCGGTCCGACCACGTGTTCAAGGGCCGCGCGAAACTCGACTGCAAGTCTCCCGTGGGTGACGAGCACAAGACCGATCATGGAACCCACCACGGGCGCGTCCTGGTTGCACCGCACGAAAGGGTCCCCATCATTGCGATCCGAACTCACAGCGCAAGAGGCCTTCTCGGCAAACTTCGGCTGTTGTTGCATTGCGGCATACCAAAGTCGAATCGGATTTCCGCGGCACGACTTGGCTATTGCCAGGGGCGGCGATCGCCAAAACGCCATATCTGCCGGAATAGACTGTTAAGGTTACCAATCTCCCACCCGGTCGCGAAACACCCGCGGCTGCAATTGTCATCGGCCGGATTATCTTCCTATGGACTGCGGACCCGGCCGGTTAAAACCGTGTGGCGAAGAGGTGAGGAGCGCAACGACGGCCGGCAAGGCGGGGTCGGCCGCTGCGACCGCAAGCCGCGGTAGCCTTATGCCCTCGACGACGGTCTCCTGGTCCTCCGCAGCCGGCATGCGTTCGACATCGATGCCAAGGTCGACCACAAGCCCGACCACGGCGGCCGGTTCGTAAGGCAATTGTACAATGCCGACGCCGCAAACCTCCAGGAGTCCGCCAAGCGTCTCGGCCGCCCGCGCCACGAGCCGCCCACCAGCAGGCTGAAGATGGATCCGGTCGTCACCGACCAGTCGCGCGAAAGGCGGATACCTCCCACGTCCCGATTGGATGAGCTGGAGGGCAAGACGCGACTTGCCGGAGCCTGACGGTCCGCGAATCAACACAGCGCGCGCTCCGACCAGAACGCAAGAAGCGTGAACACTTGCCGATGTCATCCGTTCGCATCCGCCAAGGTGGCAAATCGGAGTTCAATCAGCCCGATGGGCTGCCGTCTGAATTTCCGCTGGCGCGGCAATGGACTAACGGAGTTCGCCATCACATGGCCGGGAGGCGGACGATAAAACGCGCGCCGAGCACCTTCGGCGCCCCATCCGGGGTGGCTGCCATGGCGTTGGCCGTGCGATTTTCCACCCAGATAGCGCCGCCATGCGCCTCGACGATTTGTTTGGAGATCGACAGGCCAAGCCCGGAATTCTGGCCAAATCCCTGCTGCGGCCTATCGGTATAGAAGCGTTCGAATATTTTTTCGACCGCATCCGCGTGCACGCCCGGCCCCTCGTCGTCGACGAAGATCTCGACATCGTTTTTGGTCCGCCGGCACGTGATGCGCACGACCGTGCCGGGCGGCGAGAACGAGCGCGCGTTCTCGATTAGATTGTCCACGACTTGCCCGAGTCGTGAATCGTGTCCCGGCACCTGGAAGGCGCGCGCGGCGCCGCCCTCGAAGCGCAGCGTGACCTTGATGCAATCGTCGCGCTTGACCTCATTCGCAACCGCGACGAGGGTCTTGAGCAGCCTGCCAATGTCAACCGGAGTGGCGTCCTGACGCTGCAGCTCGGCGTCGAGGCGGCTCGCGTCGGATATATCTGAGATCAGACGGTCAAGCCGCTTGACGTCGTGCTGGACGATTTCGAGCAGCCGCTCGCGGCTCTGATCGTTCTTGGCAAGGGGCAACGTCTCGACCGCCGAACGCAGCGACGTGAGCGGATTTTTCAGTTCATGCGCGACATCGGCGGCGAAGCGCTCGATCGCTTCGATGCGGCTATAGAGCGCGTTGGTCATGTCGCGCAGCGTGCCTGACAGATGCCCGATTTCATCGCGGCGGCGGGTGAAATCGGGAATTTCGACCCGCGACTGAATCCGCCGGCGCACGCTTTCGGCCGCATCCGCGAGCCGCCGCACCGGCTCGGCAATCGTTCCGGCAAGCAGAATGGAAAGCACGACCATGACGCCCGCGGCAATCAGAAAAATCTTCAGAATGGCAAGCCGCTCGGCCGTCACCATGTTGTCGATGTCGGCGCCTTGCGTCGAGAGCATCAGCGCGCCGCGCACCGCGCGGAAGCGCTGCACCGGCACGGCAACAGATACGATCACGTCGCCGCGGTCGTTGATGCGCACCATGCTGGCGTCCTGGCCGTTGAGCGCCTGCACGACCTCCCGATAGCCCTTGCCGTCGTCCGGACTGAGCTCGTGATAAATCGGCAGGTCGCCCCGGTTGAGCCACAGCCGCACCGCGGCGTAGGCTCGTTCGAACCATCCAGGGCTTCTGGCGTTTGGCGAGGGCAGATCGAAGCGGAGCACGTCGCCGCGGCCGAACAGATCGCGGCTGTCAACCAACAGCACGCCGTCGCGATCGTAAATGCGCGCGCGCGTTTTGGTCGGGGAAACCAGATCGCGCAATACCGGCGCCACCTTTTCGGGATTGATCGGAAAGTCGATGCCGTAGAGCGCGTCCTCGGACGGGCCGTAGCTTTGGCCCGGCTTCAGCTTTTCCAGTTGATCCGGATCGACGGTGATCGAGGAGCCGGTCTCTGGCGCGGCCTGATCGGCAATCGCGTGGGCGATGATCTGTCCCTGCTGCATCAGGCTCTGGATGCGCGCATCGATCAATCTGGCGCGGAACGGCGACAGGTAATTGATCCCGATGGATAGCGCGAGCAAGCCGGCGACATTGAGCACGACGATGCGGCGCGTCAGGCTCGACGAACTCTGATTGATGAAGAACTGCCAAGCGCGGCGCAACCAGCCGACGACACTGCCAAAGCCATGATGGATAATGCGCGGCGCAGCCTCGGCGGGGCTTTCGGCCGCGACCTGAGATTCGACGGGGGCCAACGGCGGGGCTCTGTCGTCGACGATATCTGCAGTTCGATCGAGCACGTGGTCTGCCGGGGTTTCGATTGGTGCTCTCCATTCTGCCCGCCTGGGCGGGTGGAAGGAAGCGGCCAAACGCCTTACTACCGCACGTCAGCCATCCCAGTCGGCGGGCCGTTGTTCTTTGTCAATCGACCTTTTGGCAGCTCGGCCCTGTGCCTGCCCATCGCACACGCATTTGCAACTGCTACAGGGTGTCAACTGCTTCGGCTTTGCCCGCCCGAAGCCTTTCGACCTCGTCATCGCACTGGGCGTGGCGCAGCGCCACGAGACGCTGACGTCACGCTTCCTTGAAACGATATCCGACGCCGTACAGCGTCTCGATCATGTCGAATTCGTTGTCGCTCGCCGGGAACTTTTTGCGCAGCCGCTTGATGTGGCTGTCGATAGTGCGATCGTCCACATACACCTGATCGTCGTAGGCCGCGTCCATCAAGGCGTTGCGGCTTTTCACCACGCCGGGGCGACTGGCGAGCGCCTGCAGGATGAGAAATTCGGTGACGGTGAGCGTGACTGGTTCATTCTTCCAGGTGCAGGTATGCCGCTCCGGGTCCATGCGCAAAAGGCCCCGTTCCAAAACCTTGCTGTCGGCCTCCTTGGGCGCGGCACCGTCCTTCGGCGACGCGCGGCGCAGTACCGCCTTGACGCGCTCGACCAGAAGCCGCTGCGAGAACGGCTTCCGAATAAAGTCGTCGGCGCCCATTTTCAGGCCGAACAGTTCGTCGATCTCCTCATCCTTCGACGTAAGGAAGATCACGGGCACGTCGGATTTCTGCCGCAGGCGCCGCAACGTCTCCATGCCGTCCATGCGCGGCATCTTGATATCGAGGATGGCGAGATCCGGCGGTGCGGTCTTGAAGCCATCGATCGCGGATGCGCCGTCCGTATAGGTGTTGATTCGATACCCTTCGGCCTCGAGTGCGATCGACACCGAAGTCAGGATGTTGCGGTCGTCGTCGACGAGAGCGATTGTCGGCATGGCGGCCTTCTAGCATGAATCGGCCGCAGCATCATCAGCCCGGCCCCAATTGCCCTTGAATCCCCATGTGGGGGCGGAAGTGTGACAGGACAAGGCAAAATCGGGGCAATTACTGTGGCTTGGAGCCATATGGGTAAGGAGTAGGAAAGGAATTTGGTTATGCCCGAAGCCGAAAAAAGCAGCCCGGTTGGCTCCGCTGCCGGGGTCGCCGATCTGCCGGGGTTTATGCCCAAGCGCCTGCCGGAAAATGCTCCGGTCCCCGATTTTGAACCCAAATCGATCGCGAAGGGGCTTTTGCGGGCGACGCGGGCGGGTTCACTTGCGACCATAGACCGCAATAGCGGCCATCCCTTTGCTTCGCTGGTCAACGTCGCCACCGACAGCGACGGCGCCCCTCTGATCCTTGTCTCCCGGCTGTCCACGCACACCGCCAATCTGGAAAAAGACGGCCGCGCTTCGGTGCTGCTCGCCTCTACTGGCAAGGGCGACCCGCTCACGCATCCGCGGCTGACGCTTCTCGGCGCGTTTTACCAGATTGCGCGGAACGACCACGATGAGCCACGCATTCGCCGCCGCTTTCTCTCCCGCCATCCAAAATCCGCGCTCTATGCGGGGTTTGCCGACTTCGGGTTTTGGCGACTTAAGGTCGTTTCCGCCCATCTCAATGGCGGCTTCGCGCGTGCGGCCGATCTGCATGCTGCCGATTTGCTCACCGATATCAACGGCGCCGAAGGCTTGATCGAAGCGGAAGATGGAGCGATTGCACATATGAATGGAGATCACGCCGACGCCCTGCGGCTTTACGCTACGCGGCTTCTTGGCGCCGAAGACGGCAAGTGGCGCCTCACCGGATTGGACCCGGAGGGCCTCGATCTCGCGCTCGGCGATGCGACGTTGCGCCTGCCGTTCCCGGAGCGGATCGCCGAGCCGCATAGCCTACGCAAAACGGTCGTCGAGCTTGCCGCCAAAGCCCGTGCGGCTTAGCCAATCATCGCGTGCTTTACGCCCGACGATCACGTGCGACCTTCCACTGCATTGCAACAAGGAACGTTCGCAGCAATGGATCGGTTAGCTTTGGCGGGGTGTCCTTGGTCAAGGCAAAACATTCGTCGAGGCAAAGTCTTGGTGGAAGCAAAGTCTTGGCAGGTGCTAAGATGGCCGATATAGGCTCGCAGGTCCGTCGCCCGACGGGCCTGCAGGGTCGGTGATATGGTCGCGCAATCGCGCCAAGAACACTGCACAAACTAGTGGAGGCTAGCGTGAAGGAAACGGGTTTCAGGAACGCCGCCCATGGGGCGGATAAGTTCGGCTTCAAGGATCTAGCCGGCGTACACTGGAATCTGCCCGAAGCGCCGCTCTACGAACACGCCGTCCGCAACGGTGAAGCCGCCATCGTCGCCGGCGGTGCGCTGTGCGCCGAGACCGGCCATCACACCGGCCGTTCGCCCAAGGACAAACACACCGTCGTCGACGCGACGACCGAAAACACGGTGTGGTGGGACGGCAATCGCAAGCAGAGCCGGGAGCATTTCGACAATCTGCTCGAGGACTTTCGCGCCCACACCAAAGGCAAAACCCTGTTCGTGCAGGACCTCTACGGCGGCGCCGACCCGAAATATCGCATCAAGGCGCGCGTCTTCACCGAACGCGCCTGGCATTCGCTGTTCATCCGTCAGCTTCTCATCCGTCCCGAGCGCGCCGAACTCGCGGGCTACGTGCCGGACATGACTATCGTCGACATGCCGTCGTTCAAGCCGGATGCCGGACGTCACGGTGGCCGCGAAGGCTCCGACACCATGGTGGCGATCGATTTCACCCGCAAGATCGTGCTGATCTGCGGGACGTCTTATGCCGGCGAGATGAAGAAGTCGGTCTTCACCACGCTCAACTTCTATCTGCCGGCGCAGGGCGTGATGCCGATGCATTGCTCCGCCAATGTCGGCAAGGATGACGACGTGGCGCTGTTCTTCGGTCTGTCGGGGACCGGCAAGACCACGCTGTCAGCCGATCCGAAGCGCACGCTGATCGGCGATGACGAGCACGGTTGGAGCGAGAACGGCGTCTTCAACTTCGAGGGCGGCTGCTACGCCAAGACCATCAAATTGTCGCGGGACGCCGAACCCGAAATCTACGCAGCGACCAACCGCTTCGGCACCGTGCTGGAAAACGTCGTGTTCGATCCCGAAAACCGCATCCCGGATTACGACAGCGACAAAAGGACCGAGAACACGCGCTCGGCCTATCCGGTCGAATTCATGCCGCTGGCTTCGCGCACCGGTCGCGCCGGCCAACCCAGGAACATCATCTTTCTCACCGCCGACGCCTTCGGCGTGATGCCACCGATTGCCAAGCTGACGCCGGCGCAGGCCATGTATCACTTCCTCTCCGGTTATACCGCCAAGGTCGCGGGCACCGAGAAAGGCCTCGTCGGCGTGCAGCCAGAATTCTCGACCTGCTTCGCCGCGCCCTTCCTGCCACGCCCGCCAGCCGAGTACGGCTACCTGTTGCGCGATCTGATCAAGAAACACGATGTCGATTGCTGGTTGGTCAATTCCGGCTGGACCGGCGGCATCTACGGCGTCGGCCGCCGCATGCCGATCAAGGCGACGCGGGCGCTGGTCACCGCCGCGCTGGATGGTTCGTTGAAGCAGGCAAGCTTCAGGACCGATCCGTATTTCGGCTTCGCTGTGCCGACCTCAGTTCCGGGCGTCGAGCCGCACCTGCTCTATCCGATGAAAACCTGGAAGGACAAAGCGGCCTTCGACGAAACCGCGCGCAAGCTCGTGCGCATGTTCCAGGAAAACTTCACCAAATACGAAAAGCATGTCGACGCCGACGTGCGCGCCGCGGCGCCGGAAGTGCGAATCGCCGCAGAGTGATCCTGAGCCGGCGCTGATTGGCGGATGTTCCGCCGGAGCTTGTCGTCAGGCCCGTCGGAGCCTGCCCGGTAGCGGTGCAGGACGGCCGGGAACGCCCGCGCCGCGACATTTTTAGAAAATCCAACGACAATTTGGGCGGCAGGATTAGGCGGCGCTCAACGGCTGCCCGGTAAGGATGTTATCCAAGGGCGCTGCGGCCTGCGCGGCGCCGCCGGGCAACCTGGAGTCCATCATGAGTTCGCCGGATCTCGAGCAGATTGAACAGCCGGTGCTTGAGGAAAGGCGGCAAAACCCGCGTCACCGGCTGGGCCGCGTGGCCACCATCAAGCTTGGCGTTGGAATTGCGCCACGTTTCGTACTCGTCACCAATGCCTCGCTTGAAGGCGTCCGGCTTCAACTCAACGGCGTCGAAACCTTCGACGATTTCGTGCTGTTGTTCCACGGCAATGGCGGAGCCGCACGCGACGGCACCTATAAGGTCGTCTGGCGGCAGGGTCAGGACGTCGGCGCCAAATTCATAAGCACGTCGACCGAGAACGCCTAGTGGTCCGATTCTAACATTCGCATCCCGTTTCAG
>JBOHIU010000104.1:0-5607 GCA_050725855.1 Xanthobacteraceae bacterium
CGCTTCAGCCTTTCAGCCTCGGCAACAGCGCGAGTGCGTTGCCGCGCTCGATGGCGGTGCGGTCGGCGTCCGGCATAGAGTCGTTTTGCAGATGCCTGACGGCACCGGCGACGCTGACGAACGGATAATCGGTGCCGAACAAGATGTGCGTCAGCGGCGACATCAGGCGCAGCGCTGCCATGGACGGCGCGGTGTCGGCGGAGGCGGTGTCATAATAGAGCTTGCGCAGTTCGGCAAGTACGCCCTGCGGCATGAATTTTTTCGCGTTGGGATGGCGGCCGACGGTGTCGACCATGCGGCCTGCCAGCATCGGCGTGGCGCCGCCGCCATGCGAGAAGATCCAGCGGATATCCGGATTGTCGTGGACCGTGCCGTTGACCAGAAGGCTTGTGATCGTGCGCGTGGTCTCGAACGGATATTCAATCGCCTGCGGCGGCACGCCGGGCAGCACGGCGCTGCAGCAGGCCGACGTGGTCGGATGGGTGTAGACGATCGTCTGACGCCGGTTGAGTTCGGCGAAAACCGGCGCGTAGGACGGATCGCCGAGATATTTGCCGTCATAGGATGACAGCAACCCGATGCCGTCGGCGTGCAGCGTGTCGAGCGCGTATGCGATCTCTTTGAGGCTGCCTTCGGTATCGGGCAGCGGCACGGTGGCGAACAGGCCGTAGCGGCCCGGATAGGTTTTGATTTGTTCGGCGGCGTAGTCGTTCCACATCCGCGCGGCGCGGCGGCCGCCGGCGACGTCGCCGAACCACGGACCGGGGGTGGTGACCGAGACGATCGCGGTGGCGATGCCGTTTGCGTCCATCGCCTCGAGCGATTGCCGCGGCGTCCACGACAACAGCTTCTCGGTGGACACGGCGCCATGCTTGAAATTAATGCGCTCGTGCTCCTCCTTTATGTATCGCGGTGGCAGGAAATGATGATGCACATCGATGCGGTCACCGGCTTTTATGATCGTCGGCGCGGTTGGCGCCTGCGCCAAGGCGCGGCGTCCGCCGAATGCCGTGGCGGTCGTGGCGGCGAGCCCGCCGGCCAGAAACCGCCGCCGGTCGACGCAGCAGGTGCATCCGGAGAACAGCGCCATGTGTTCCTCCCTGTGTTGCCATTCCGGAAGCCGCCAACGGGTCCGGCCCGAAGTGGCCGGCCCGATAACAGGCTCCGCGGCTATACGGAATCCATAGCCACCAATCGTGCAGACATGCGCCCCCCGGCGATTATGGTTTCCGGGCTCGCGGCTTACAGCCGCGCCCCGGAATGATGATCTCAATTTCCCGCGCGGGTCATTGCCGCGGTCATGACCGGCGTGTAGCCGGGTTCGACGCGCACATCGACGACGGCGACCTTGCCGGCATCGACTTCGGCGATCGCCTTCTGCAGCACGCCGGCGAGATCCTCGGGCTTGGTCACCGGGCCGAAGCCGACCGCGCCCTGGGCGCGCCCCATGGCGGCGAGATCGACATCTGGCTCAGACATGCGCTGGCCGATCCATTTGTTCTCGACCGGACGGTTGCGCGCGCGGGCCATCCGTTCCTGGTGCAGCTCGTCGTTATAGAACGAGCGGTTGTTGGCAAGGATGAACAGGAGCGGGATCTTGTAGTGGACCGCGGTCCACACCGCGGTCACGCCCATCAAAAAGTCGCCGTCGCCGCAGATCGCGATCGGCAGCCGCCCGCTGCCCTTGAGCGCAAGCGCCGCGCCGACTGCAATGCCCGGGCCGCCGCCGACGCCGCCGCCGCCGTTGGAGCCGACATAGTCGAGCGGATGGCGGAACGGAATCCAGCTTTCGTCCCACGACAGTGGCAGGCCGGCGTAGCTCACCGGCCGGTCGCCAAGCACCTTACGCAGCGCGCGAGCGATGTGCTCGTTGGTGAACCCGCTCGGCTCCTTGCCGGATGCCTTGCGGGCCTCGGGCACCGCGTGCGGCTTTCCTGCCTTGCCGACTTCCTTGACCAGTTCCGGCACCACGAGATCGGGGTCGGCGGACAGGAAGAGATCGACCGCGGGTAGCGCCTGATGGTCCATGCTCCAGCCGTTATGGATGCGGTGGTCAAGCGATACCTGAATCACCTTGACCGATGGCGATGGACCGAAGGAGCGCAAGGCGCCGGCGAGATCGACCCAGTCGAGGCTCAAGATCACCTCGATATTCTTCAAGCCTTCGACGCTGTCGGGGGAGATCGCGCGCGGCGCACCGGCGTAAAGCGGATGATCGGTCGGGAAGCTCGCGCCGATTTTCAGGTCGCTGGCCACGCGGGCGCCGAGCGCCTCGGCGAGCGCGACGCGCGCGTTCCAGGCCTCCTCGCTGCGCGAGGCGCGGCCGGCGAGGATCAAGACCTGCTTGGCGCCCTTGAGCATGGCGGCCGCCTGCTTGATCTGTTCGGCCGGCGCCGCGGTCGCGATCGGCGGCATGTAGCGGGCCACGTCGATCGACGGCAGCGGCTCGTTGACTTTCGACTCCTGCAGTTCGGCGTCGAAATTGATGTAGACCGGACCCTGCGGCACTGTGTTGGCGATCCATGTGCCGCGCAGGATCGCTTCGCGCGCCGCGGCTGGCGAGGCCGGCTGATCGTCCCATTTGGTGTAGTCGCGAACCAGCGCGCCCTGATCGCGCGCGGTGTGGATCCAGTCGATCCACGGCCGGCGCTTGGCGGCGTCGACCGGACCGGTGGCGCCGAGCACCACGACCGGCATGCGGTCGCACCAGGCGTTGAAGATCGCCATCGAGGAATGCAGCAGCCCGACATTGGAATGCACGGCGGTGACCATCGCCTTGCCGGTGACCTTGGCGTAGCCCTGGGCGATGGCGACGGCCGCTTCCTCGTGCAGGCACAACAGCATTTGCGGCTTGGAATTGCCGAGATAGTTGACGATCGAGTCGTGCAAGCCGCGGTAGCTCGCGCCGGGCGTGAGCGCGATATACGGGATGTCGAGCGAGCGTAGCGCATCGGCGATCACGTCGGAGCCGAAACCGGGCGCGTTGGCGCCGGCAGGGGTCGGGCGCTCAAGGCCGGAGACGGCCGGATCGGCATCACTGGCGCGGGCGGTCGCGGATTGGGGAGGGGTCATAGCGGGCATTTCCTCGTCTAGTGGATAAAGGGGTTGGCGGTTGAAGGGGGGCCGTGATGGGGCCGCATCCAACCGGATCATGAGCCATTGCGCAACCGGGCGAGAAGTCCCACGCCCGCATAGCCATCCGCCGGATGCATGCCGATTTTGCGCTGGTAGTTTTGCACGGCGCGCGCGGTGTCGTTGCCAACGCGGCCGTCGGTGCCGCCGGTATCGTAGCCCAGCGCGGTGAGGCGGCGCTGGATCTCCTCGATTTCGGCCATGATGGGCGCACGTTCGCCGCCGGGAAATTGCTGCACGAACGGTTTTCCGCCCATACAGCGGTCGCCGAGATGGCAGAGTGCGAGCGTGTAGCTCATCGACGGATTGTAGCTTTTCACCGCGAAGAAATTGGCGCCGAGCAGAAAAGCCGGTCCGCCCGGCACCGGCAGCCACGGCCGTGCTCTGTCGTCGGGTCGCTGAAACGCGTCGCCGTCGGCCCGCACTACGCCGAGCCTTTTCCACTCCGCGTAACTGCGGGCACGCCCGCGAGCGAGCCTTGGCGGCATGCGCACTTCATAGCCCCAATGTTCGCCGCGCCGGTAATGCCCGCGCTCGACAAAGAAACGCGCCGTCGTGGCGAGCGCGTCGTCCGGCGGTCCGTAAGGCGAGATTTTTCCGTCGTGATTGTAGTCGATGCCGAGGTGCAGCCAGACTTCCGGCATCCATTGGGTGTGACCCATGGCGCCGGCCCACGAGCCGACCATTTGGGCCGGCGTGCTCCAGCCGCGCTGGACGATCATCAGCGCGTTGATCAGTTCGCCCTGCCAATAGGCATTGCGGTGAGGCTCCGCCCAGGCGAGTGCGGCCAGCGACGGGAACACCGGCCGCATGTGATTTTTTTGCACAAGGGGGTCGCCAAAACTTGATTCGACGCCCCAGACGCCGAGCATGCTCGCGGGAGCGACGCCAAAATCCTTTTCGATGCGCGCCAGCAAGGCCCGATACTCCTCCGCCTTTTGGCGGCCGGTTTGCGCCCGCCAATCGGAAACGGCGCGGTTGAGATATTGCCAAAGCGGCTCGTGGAATTCCGGCTGGCTGCGGATGGCGTCGAGCCCGGTCATGTCCGGCTTGATGCCGGTCATCACGCGCGCATAGGTCGCGGCCGTGACGCCGCGCGCTTCGGCCTTGGCGCGGAACGCGGCTGTCCATTGATCGAACGGGATTTGTTTTGCCGCGCGTTTTTCGTGTTTTTTGTGCGTCACATGCTTGGCGCGCGCGGCTTTCGCGCCCGCGCCGTGCGGCAACAACAAACCGGCCGCGGTGCCGGCAAGCGCCTTCAGCCAAGCGCGCCTTGTCCTGTCCGGCGATTGTGGCGCCTCGGTCATTGCGCGTCGGCGGCGGATAAGGCGTCGTAAAGTGGAATGCCAAGCGCGCTCGCCGCAGCGATCATGCGGCGGTCGAAACTGGCAAGCGCGACGTCATTGCCTCGTCGGCGTACATACTCAATCGTCGCAAGGTGCAAGGAATCAAGGCTGCGAACGTGGACAGGAAACGCTTTCACTCTTTCGCGCGCTCGACGTAGCTGCCGTCGGCGGTCTGCACCACGATTCTGGTGCCCGTCGTGACGAAAGGCGGCACCATGGTGCGCACGCCATTGGACAGGAGCGCCGGCTTGTACGACGAGGATGCGGTCTGTCCCTTCACCGTCGGCTCGGTTTCCACCACTTCGAGCACGGCCTTGGGCGGCAGTTCGATGGCGACCGGCGTGCCCTCGTGCAGGCTGATGGTGACTTCCATCTCCGGCTGCAGATAGGCGGTCTGATCGCCGACAATATCCTCCGGCACGGCAACCTGATCGTAGGATTCCATATTCATAAAGTGGAAGCCGTCTCCGTCCTGGTACATGTACTGGTGCTTTTTATCCTCGACGAAGGCGCGTTCGACCTGGTCCGTGGTCTTGAATCGCAGCGACACTTTCACGCCGTCGGCGATGCGCCGCACGTCCATCTGCGTGACCGGCGTTCCCTTGCCTGGATGGATATTCTCGGTCGAGACGATAACGCCGAGTTTGCCATCGATATCGACCATATTGCCTTTGCGCAGCGAACTGGCGATGACTTTCACGGAAAAATTCCTTGCCTCATTGGGTCTTTATTCGGGGTGCAACATACCCATCCTGGGGCTAATCGCTAGCTATTTCCGCATTATTTCCGCAAAACGACACGGACAAGGTGATGGCGCAGAGAACGCCTGAATCGTCGCCCTTTTGGGCTCCCCACGTCCACGCCGACCGCCGGCCGGTGCTGTTGGCGCGCGGGCGGATTGCGGTGGCCTTGCGGACTTGGTTCGCCGCCCACGATTTTGTCGAGGTCGAGACGGGAGCGCTGCAAGTCTCTCCGGGGAACGAGACCCACCTGCATGCCTTTGCCACGTCGCTGGTGCGGCCGGAGGGGACTTCATCGCCGCTTTATCTGCGCACCTCGCCGGAATTTGCGTGCAAAAAGCTCCTCGCCGCCGGCGAGCGGCGCATCGTCGAATTCGCCAGGGTGTTCC
>JBOHIU010000105.1:0-2694 GCA_050725855.1 Xanthobacteraceae bacterium
CCAGCATCGACGGCATCTGCGATTTCGAAAAGGTGCCGCAACGGGGCCTTGATGTTTCTAATTCGGTCATGACCGTTTGGGACACGCAGGCGCAGACATGGAAAGTCGTCAGCAAGCCCGGCGGCGATCCGCTTTAATCCTTTCAGGACAAACGTCGCGTGAGAGCCGCGCTGCTGTCTTTTTAGCGCCGGCTATTTCACGTCCACGTCCTGCCAGAAGCCGAACCGGTCGGCGACTTGCCGCATCTTCGGCTGCGGCGCCTCATAGGACCACGCCGCGCGCGGATGCCGCTTGCCGGCGACGACGACATCGTAAAACTGGACGCCGTGCGGACAGGTGCCGTCGTCGGCGGTTTTCTCCGCTTTTTCCAACAGATCCACGCGCACGGCGGAACGCGGAAAATACTGGTAGCCTTGGCATTCGACGACGTCGTTGCTCTGGGCGATGATTTGACCGTCGAGCATTGCTTGCATGGTCGGCTCCTGTTTTTCTTCGCTGTCTCACCCTTCAAAATTGGTCGGCGGTCCGATCGGCGCAAGAGGAGTGCAGAGCACCGCAGAGCGCCGCCGGAGGGTCGCGTGGCGAAGATCGATGAAACTGTAGCTCGCGTGCAACACAGATGAAAAAACAAAGAAACGAGAGGCCCGTCGATCGGAAAACGCCCAAAAAAGCAGCATTTGCGCCACAATTCATCTTGGCGCTTGTCAAGCCCTGTGACGAATATCCGCCTGTCAGCCGCGCGTATTTGTAACGCGGTCACCAGGATCCATAGGCGATCCGCGCGCGCCCGCCGTCCGTCTGCGGGCAGGGGACAAAGGGGCAAACTTATGAAACGTGCAGCTTATTCGTTGTTGGTTGCGGCGAGCCTTGCCGGTTCGTCTGCTTTCGCCGCCGACATGGCGGTCAAGGCTCCGCCGGCCGTTGCCGCGCCGCCGGCGTGGGATGTCGTCGTTACGGCGGCGCTGATGAACGACTACAATTTCCGCGGCATCACCCAATCGAACCATCGGCCCTCGACCCAGGGCGGCTTCGAGCTGCGCTACAATTTCAACCCCAATCTTCAGGGATATTTCGGGCTCTCCGGAGAGAGCATCGATTTCCCCAATCAGGCGGCGGCGGAGGTCGACGTCTATGGCGGAATTCGTCCGACCTTCGGCAAGCTGGCGCTCGATTTCGGCGGCTGGGAATACTACTACCCGGCTGGCAAGTGCTATAACCCGGTGCCGTCGGCCTGCGGCGGTAATCCCTATGGCGGCGCTTTCGTTCCGGGCACAGCGCTGACGGCGCTTGGCGGCAATATCGCTAAATATGACGCAAGCTTCTTCGAGTTTTACGCCAAGGGCACCTATACGGTGAACGACAATCTGTCGCTCGGCTTGCAGGAATGGTACTCGCCGTCGGTATCAAATACCGGCGCCGACGGCTGGTACACCACCGGCAATGCCACGGTGACCCTGCCGAGCGCCTGGTTTCGCAACGGGCTTGGCGGTTACGTGTCGGGCGACCTCGGTTATTGGGCGCTCGGAACCAGCGATGCGTTTTACGGCTTCACCAAATATAGCAGCTATGCCAATTGGGATGCCGGCTTCGGCTGGACCTGGAAAGTGCTGACGCTGGATCTGCGTTACTACGATTCCGATCTCAGCAAATCGGAGTGCGACGCCTTCACCAGCTCGCAGAGCGTGAGCTTCTCGCCGAGCTACGTCACGGCGCAGAACCCGAACGGGCTCGGCACCAACTGGTGCGGTGCGGCTTTCATCGCCAAGCTGTCGGCCTCGATCGATTTCAACGCGAACCTGAAATAAGCGCACCGAATCGCGATCGCGCTTGCGGGCGGCAGCGGCGACGCTGGCGCCCGCGGCGTTTTCGGCCCCGAGCATTTTGGCGGCCGAATGGCGCCGCAGCGCAAAACGAATGGACGGCGGATGCAGGAGCCGGACTGGATTTTCCCGCTGCCATTGGCTATGCGCCGCAGGCTGCTTTCCTCCCGCACTTCGCATCCGCCGATTGGAGACGACGATGCCGTCGCCGCGCCGCCGTTTCGCCTGCTGCTTCGCTTTCGCCGTTCTCGCCGGATCATTGCCGGCCGCGCATGCCGGTAACGGGGCGTTTCCGTTTGGCGATCCGCTGGTGCTCGATGCGGCGCCGCAGCCAGGCTCAAAGCGCGTGCCGATGATCGAGATCGAGCAAAGTGGTGATATCTCGCTCTATTTGTGGTGCGCGAGCGTACGCGGATCGGCCAAGGTCGGCGACGGAACCATCATGATCGTGCCGACGACGCCGTTACCGTCGCAATGCACGCCGGACCAGATCAGCCGCGACGCCGGGCTGCTCGCGCAGCTGGCGCAAATGACCGGCTGGCGCCGGCAGGGCGACGAAGTCGATCTCACAGGTACCGCCACGCTGCGCTTCCGGTTGATGACGAATTGAACTGAAGCATGCGACTATGGGACGAATTCCCGGATTGATGAAATGACCGGCGACCTGCCAACATAACAAAGGCGCGCGCGTCCGCGGCCGAACGCTGCACGTGCGCTTTTCCGGACGCCGGCACGACTGCCGGCTCGACCTGACTGGGCTGTTCGCCCGCAGCAGCATTTTGCGCCGTTGTTTGCCGATTCCGCGGCATTTGCTCGAGTCAAAAAATAATCGATGACGGCATCGGCGTCGCGTGGCCGGTCGATACCAAGTGGG
>JBOHIU010000106.1:0-6633 GCA_050725855.1 Xanthobacteraceae bacterium
GCCGAGGGCGGCGCAGCCGCTCCGGGTGCGGCGCCGGCTGCTGCCGCGCCGGCTGCCGCCGCGTCCGAGAAGAAGTGAGGTTGCCGCCTTTAGTGGAGCATGACCTTTTCGGAAAACCGGCTTCCACTGTTCCGGATCATGTTCTAACGCGGGACGAGGCCGATGCTGCTCCTGGTGGGTTTAGGCAATCCAGGGGCACGCTACGCCGGAAACCGCCACAATATCGGGTTCATGACGTTGCAGGAGATCGCCAAACGCCACGGTATCGGACCGTGGCGTCGGCGCTTTCAGGGGCTTGCCTGCGAAGGCCCGATCACAGGCGTGCGGTCGCTGCTGCTGCTGCCGGGCACATACATGAATGAATCCGGCCGCGCCGTCGCCGAAGCCAGCCACTTCTACAAACTTGAGCCCGGCGACGTCACCGTGTTTCACGACGAGATCGATTTGGCGGCCGGAAAGGTGCGGGTGAAGGTCGGCGGCGGCATTGCCGGCCACAACGGTCTGCGGTCGATTTCCGAGCATGTCGGCAACGATTACAGGCGCGTTCGTGTCGGGGTCGGTCATCCGGGCAGCAAGGATTTGGTCCACGCCTATGTGCTAAGCGACTTCGCCAAGAGCGAGCGGTCATGGGTCGAGGCGCTTACCACCATTCTTGCCGACAACGTTGGGCTTCTCGTCCGCGGAGAGGATGCGAGTTTTCAGAACAAGGTCCATCTCGCCATGGCGGCAAAGGGCTTCGGCGAGGCGGCGATCGGTCCAGGCGGCAGCAAACAAAACGACCAGGAATAAGCGCGGACCCACAAACCGCCGTTGCCGCGATCCCTGACATGGCGGCCACGTTCCGGACTTCGAGTTCTCCAAGTGAAATTAGCAAGTGAAATTAACAAGTGAAATAATCTGCCATGGGCTTTAAATGCGGCATTGTCGGCCTGCCTAACGTTGGCAAGTCGACGCTCTTTAATGCGCTGACCGAAACCGCCGCGGCGCAGGCCGCGAATTATCCGTTCTGTACCATCGAGCCAAACGTTGGCGAGGTGGCGGTGCCGGATGCCCGGCTGCAAAAGCTCGCCACGCTCGCCAAATCGGCGATGATCGTGCCGACGCGATTGAGCTTTGTCGACATCGCCGGTCTGGTTCGCGGCGCCTCGAAAGGCGAGGGACTGGGTAATCAGTTTTTGGCCAACATCCGCGAGGTCGACGCCATCGCCCACGTCGTGCGGTGTTTCGAGGACACCGATGTCACGCATGTCGAAGGCCGCATCGATCCGATAGCCGACATTGAAACCGTCGAGACCGAGCTCATGCTCGCCGACCTCGACAGCCTGGAGCGGCGGGTCGACGGCCTTAACAAGAAAGCCAAGGGCGGCGACAAGGAAGCCAAGGAGACCCTCGACCTTGTCAATCGTGCGCTGTCCTTGCTGCGCGATGGCAAGCCGGCGCGGCTCGCCGAGCGCAAGCCCGAAGAAGAGAAATCCTTCCGCATGCTCGGGCTGATCACGTCGCTGCCCGTGCTGTATGTTTGCAACGTCGACGAAGAGAGGGTCGCGGCCGGCAACGACTATTCGCGCGAGGTCGCCGACAAAGCCGCGTCGGAAGGCGCGGTCGCCATCGTAATTTCGGCGAAGATCGAAGCAGAGATCGCTCTCCTCGCCCGTGAGGAGCGCGACGAGTATCTCGCTGCTCTCGGGCTCAAGGAAGCCGGTCTCGATCGCCTCATTCGCGCCGGCTATGCGCTGCTTGATCTGGTGACCTTTTTCACCGCCGGGCCGAAGGAGACGCGGGCCTGGACCATCACGCGGGGCACCAAGGCGCCGCAGGCGGCCGGCGTCATTCACAGCGATTTCGAGCGCGGCTTCATCCGTGCCGAGACCATCGCCTATGACGATTATCTCGCTTGCGGCGGCGAAGCCGGCGCGCGCGACGCGGGTAAGTTGCGGCTCGAGGGCAAGGATTACGCCGTGCAAGACGGCGACGTCATGCACTTCCGTTTCGCAACATAGCGGGCCGCGGCCGGGGCCGGACGGAAGATGGATTGTCTTTCAGATTGTCCGGCGCCTCGTTCATTTCGTTCACTCAGGGTTCGGTGTATTCGACGGCTTGAGTTGGGAATGCCGCGCCTTGATTTTTGATGGCGCCGAGATGCTCGTTGATGCGGAATACGATGAGCACGAACTCGGCGACGATGCGCGAAGCGATCACGCCCATGCAGATGCCGAGCAGGCTGACGATGAGGAAAATCATGCCGACGAACGGATTGAATGCCATCGTGCTGAGCGCGCTAACCGCGCCCGCCAGGCCCAAAAGGACGGAAATGACCACGGCGAGCCAGTAGAACACCTTGATCACCGTGGGGGTTACGAACCTTTCCCACTGGAACAAGCTGCCGATGCCGAACATGCCTTTCCTCCCCAACAACAAAAAATGCGCGAATCCCCCGACGGGCCGGCACACTGCACTTGGCGGTCAAGATGGTCAATTGCGCGGCGCTTCCCGCTGGCGCAATTGAGGCGCAGTATCCTCGCCGATGGATTATGATCGGCGATACGCAGGCATACGGCTCATCATGCGCGGCTTTTTTTTGGACAAAATTGCGGCGCGCGCGGCCAAGTTCTCGGCGAATGAGCGCCGCGCCGCCTTGATCGCCGGAGGCGTGCACGCGCTGCATGACGGCTACACCGACCTGATCTACATCATGTTGCCGTTGTGGCAAGGCGAGTTTGGTCTGTCCTACGCGGCGTTGGGTCTTTTGCGCGGCGCTTTTGTCGGCGTGATGGCGAGCTTGCAGATTCCCGCGGGACTATTGTCGGAGCGGATCGGCGCCGCCGCGGTGCTGGCGCTCGGCAGCGCGCTTGCCGGCCTCGGCTACTGCGTGGCGGGGCTTAGCGGCGGCTTCGCCATGCTTCTGGTCGCGCTGGTGATCGGCGGGTTTGGTTCCAGCGCTCAGCATCCGGTCGCGTCCGCCCTGGTGGCGCGCGCCTTCGCCGGGCCGCGCTCGCTCAAGGCGCTCGGCACCTACAACTTTGCCGGGGACCTCGGCAAGATGACGGTGCCGGCGACGCTGTCGCTGATGCTGTTGGCTATCGGATGGCGGCCGGCGCTGGCCATGCTCGGCGGCGTCGGATTGGCGATGGCGGCGGTCGTTCTGGCGTTCACGCCGCGCTTCGATCGCGGCCCCATGCGCGACGTGCGGGAGGCGCCGCCGCGGGCCGACCGCGCGCCGCGGCCCTACGCATTCGGCCTGTTGTTGTGGATCGGTATTCTCGACAGCGCCACGCGCATGGGATTTTTGCTGTTCCTGCCCTTTGTGCTGAGGGCGAAAGGGGCAAGTTTGCAGGACGTCGGTCTGGCGATGACGCTGGTGTTCGCCGGCGGCGCGGTCGGCAAGCTGGCCTGCACCTTCATCGGCGCCCGCATCGGCGCCATCGGCACTGTTTGGCTGACCGAAAGCCTGACCGCGCTTGGAATTCTCGTTCTGCTGCCGCTTCCGCTTCCCGCCGCTTTGTTGCTGCTGCCGCCGATCGGCATTGCGCTCAATGGCACCTCGTCGGTGCTCTACGGCTCGGTGCCCGATCTGGTCGCGGCCGACTGGCGCACCAGGGCGTTGAGCCTTTTCTATACCGGCACCATCGGTTCGGGCGCGATCGCGCCGATCGTGTTCGGTCGCATCGGCGACGCATTCGGCATTCCTCATGCTTTGATCCTGGTCGCCGGCGTTGCGCTGCTGACGCTGCCGGTCGCGGCGCTGTTGCGCCCGGCGCTGGCTCGCGGATATGGCACCGGCGCGGCTTAGGCGCGTCGCGCTTGCGGCAACGGAACAAAACCGCCGCCAAACCGCCGCCCCGACAGCTTGAATTGCAAGCAAACAGGAACGCCGCGCGTCAGACCGCGTTGGACTCGTTGCTCGCTCAGTTTGCGAACAAAAAGGGAGAGTAGGCAATGCGATTCCATGTCCCTTGCACGGCGCTTGGCTTGACGTTTGGCTTGGCGCTTGCGGCGATGGCGCCGGTTGCTCATGCGCAGACGGTGATCACGCCCGCGCCGGTGATTGCCGCGCCGCCGCCTGCCGTCGCCGTGGCGCCGCCGGTGACCACCGTGCGGACCGTGCGCACGGTGACCACGATGCGAAGAGTGCCGACGATACGCCGGATGGCGCGGGTGCGACGCGTGGCAACGCTCCGTCCGATCGTGCGCCGGCGGCATGTTGCGGTCAGGCGGCGGACCTATGTGGGCACCCGGCTGGTTCCGACCACGACCACAACCACCACCACGACAATAGCCGCCGCACCGATGGCCGGTTCGCCGCCGGTCTACGATTACGCGGCGCCGGCTCCGGTTGCCGCGGCGGCGCCGCTCTATGACTATGCCGTGCCGCCGGTCGCGTCCGCGCCCGCCATTATTCCGGCGGCCGCAGCGGTCGCGTCCGCGCCGCTCGCGGTCGGCAGCGCGGTTCCGTATTATCGCTACGTCTATCAGCCGGACCGGATTCTGGTGATCGATCCGGCGACCGGCGTCGCGGTGCGGGCGATCCCGCGCTGAGGACACGACGCGAACAACCAAAAGCGCGCGCCGTCGGTCAGGCGGCGCGCCGCGCCTACTTCGTCTTCGACGCCTTCTCGGCCACCGCCTTCGGCAGCACGTCGAGATACGGGCCCATGAAGAATGCCTCGCCGCTGCCGGCGCCGTAATAGCGGTCATAGGCGTTGATCATGGCGCGCACGGGCGTGATGCAGGCCGGCATCGAAGCGGCGATCAGATCGCCGAGCTGCGCCTTGGTGCCGTAGCGCGGATTGGTAACGACGGCATGCACGATGCAGTTGGTCGCGGTGCGCACCAGCGCATCGGTGGCTGCCATCTTTTCCTGACGCGACACGTCCGTCGGCTCGCCGGCTCTGTTGGTCGGCTCGGTGGCCACGGTCAAAACCAGCGCGGTGGCGAAAAGCGGTGCAACCAGCATGCGAGAATCCCTCCTGCGTGACGCGCCCCCCATAACCGCAGCGCGTGTTGCAATGCAACATTAATTTCGTGGCGATGCTGCGGCGTTTGGCGGCGCGCAAGCCCGCCGCTGCCCGCGCCTGTTCTCACTGTTATGTTATAGTGGAACCGACGACCAACGGAGCGGATCATGATGTTGCCCGCGGTGTTCGCGCTCGGCGCGCATCTTCTCACCCCCGTCGCCGACCGGGTTCCCGTCCTTAATATTGAGCCGGTCTGCGAAGGCATCGCGGTGCAGGGCGGCAGCTCGTTTCGTGACCCGTCGATTCCAAGGGAAAAACAGGATTGCCTGAAGAGCGAGCGCGAAGTGCGCGACGAGCTCGTCAAACGCTGGTCCTCCTTTTCGGTCGCGGACAAAAATAATTGCGTGGCCGAATCGGAAATGGGCGGCGATTCGAGCTACACGGAACTCCTGACCTGCCTGGAAATGGCGGCCGACGTGCGCAATCTCGGCAAGGCGGAACCGTCGCCGGTGCCGGCCCATCCGCTGACGCCGCGCCGCCCGCCGAAATCGTAATTCTGTCATCTGACGATTTGGTCGCCGCGTGACGCCGCAGCACTCTCGGCATGTTCCTCTCTTCTCGGTGGGGAGAGCGCGATGACAGCTCTCCTAATAGCCGATCAGAATTTCGCTCACGCTCGGCTTGAGCGCGCGCACCGCCGGATCGTTGGAACTGTAATGATCCTTGGCCAACAGCTTGGCGTCGGCTTTCTTGACCTTGGCGTGCAGGCTGACGCCGGCCTTGCAGCCGCCGGGTAGGCTTGCGAGTTCGCCGCCGTTCCAATCGGCGACGCTGGCGACGTCCTTGTCGTCGAAGCCAGACAGCGTGAATGGTTTGCGGTTGAGCCTTTCCAGCTGTTCGAGCGACAGCCCGAGCCGCAACCCTTTGGGCGCGCTCCAGATCGAGCGGCCGGCGATGTCGATCAGATAAAGTCCGGTGCGGTTCGGATTCCGCCACCACACTTCAAGCCGCCGCCGCGGATCCTTGGGAAACAGCACGGTGACGCCGACCTCGGCGCCCTGCACGGTCTCGTGGGTGAAGATCATGTTGCGCGAATCGTAGGTCACGGCGAGCGCCAGCATGCCCGAATCCTTGGCGAAGGGACCGGAACATGCGATCGCGGTGCGGAAGCTGTCGGCATGCGGCGCCCGCGCCGGCCCCGTGCGGGTACCGGGTTTGGCGGCGGCGTTGCGCTGGTCCGGCTTCGCTTCAGGCTTTGCCGTGGGTTCCGCCACGCGCGCCGGCATCGGCTGCTTGAGCTGCGCGGGCGCAAATTCGTCCTCGGGATTGAGCTTCGGTTGCGGCATTTCCTGCGCCGCGGCGGGCGCCACGACGTTCAGTGCCGCGAGGGGAAACGCGCCGGCGCCGAGCGCGGCGAGACCGGACGCCGCCAGTAACGGTGCCGCCCGCAACAACGCGCCCAACAACGCGTTCAAGACGACGAGGCCGCCCGCGCGCCGCGTCGGCATCGATCGTGGGCGCATCGATTGTCGACGGGACGATTGTCGACGGGACGATTGTCGACGGGTTGATTGTTGACGCACTGGCCCAGCTCCCCTGCGTGAACCTCTCACTCTATCACGGCCGCGCGCGCATGCCCTTGCGCATTTTGTCCGAGACACTTCGTCTCGTCCCGCCC
>JBOHIU010000107.1:0-55479 GCA_050725855.1 Xanthobacteraceae bacterium
AGCGATCGATGTTGTGCTAACTCTCTTCATGGCGTTGCTTTCCTTTGTGGAATCAGCACCCCAAGCCTATCGGCTCAAGGCGGGCAACGCCGCTTCTCCTATTTCAACATTCGCCGGGGCAATCCCATTTCGCAAGTTGATTGCCCTGTTACAGAACGACCCCGCTATTTCAGCGATATACATCATAGCGCACAGCGTGGGCAATCGCATCGTGCTCGACGCCTGGGGCGATCCAAATGACCCTCTTCGATCAAGGGCCTAAGGCCAATTGGTGCTTGCAGCGCCTGACGTTGATAGGGATGTCTTCAAACAAGAGGAACCAAATTTGGCTGCTGCGTTTTCTGGTGTGACTTTGTACGCGTCATCAAAAGACTGGGCGCTAAAGCTTTCGGAAACGCTTGCTCGCGACTTTGCTAGGGCCGGCGACGTACCGCCTTTGCCTAGGGGACCCATTGTATTGCCGCACATGTAGCATATGCAGACAGCAAGGCCGTGGAATGACAATCCCTTCGACACGAGATTGTCACCCATGTCTTGGTACAATCTGTCACCCATGTCTCCGGGCCGGACAACTTTTCGACTGGTGGGGGAGGTAGGACTCGAACCTACGAAGGCGTCAGCCAGCG
Source organism: Xanthobacteraceae bacterium (assembly GCA_050725855.1). GTDB lineage: Bacteria > Pseudomonadota > Alphaproteobacteria > Rhizobiales > Xanthobacteraceae > BOG-931. Next base: position 627 of record JBOHIU010000107.1, read on the forward strand.
GATTTACAGTCCGCCCCCTTTGCCACTCGGGACACTCCCCCGCACTGAAGTCGCGGGCAAAAAAGGCCGGCAAGGCGGCCCGCGCCGCTATATGGTTGGAGAGGCCGTGCTAGTCAATCGAAAAGGGGGCGGCATTGCAGACGGCAACGCCGCATGAAAGAAGGCGCGATGCGCGACCGCGAATGGCAATCGAACCAGCGCTCGCGGCGCCGCCACGAGTCCAGAACCTCAAGGCAGCGCGGAACTGAGCACGGCAATCGGCGCATTTCGGCGGAAGCGCCCGCCATTCTCTATGGCTGGCACACTGTCGCAGCGGCAATCGCCAATCCGGCGCGGCGGATCCGACGCCTGCTCGCCACCGAGAACGCGGTCCGCCGGCTTGGCGAGGAAGGCATCGCGCTGCCGGTCGTGCCCGAAGTGGTGCGGCCCGGTCTCATCGCCGCTCGGCTTACCGTCGACGCTGTCCATCAAGGTCTCTTGGCCGAAGCCGATCCTCTGCCCTCGCCTGATGCCGAAGATTTGCCGGCTTCAGGAATCGTTCTGGTGCTCGATCAGATCACCGATCCCCATAACGTGGGAGCAATTTTGCGCACCGCCGCCGCTTTCGCCGTCGCCGCCATCATAACAACGGCCCGGCACAGCCCAGAGGCGACGGGCGTGCTGGCCAAGGCTGCATCGGGGGCTCTCGAACTCGTGCCCCTCGTGACGGTGCAGAACCTGGCGGGCGGTCTTGGGTTGCTCAGGGAACGCGGCTTTTTGATTCTCGGGCTCGATAGCGAAGCAACAGAAGCACTTCCCGCGCTGCGTTTGTCTGCGCCCTTGGCGCTCGTGCTCGGCGCCGAGGGAAAGGGTCTGCGACAGGGAACGCGTGCGGCTTGCGACCGCTTGGGCCGACTCGACCTCCCCGGCGCAATCAAGAGCCTCAACGTGTCTAATGCCGCCGCGCTCGCCCTTTATGTTGCGAGCCATGGCATCGCTTAAGACGCACGAAAGCCCGCGCGAGGCGGGCCTTCGCATGAGCATATCCAAACAAACAGCGCCGGCTAGCGGTGATAGCGATGCACGGCCCGCCGCCACGTCGGCGCCCGATACAGCGAACGGCTGTAGAAGCGTTGGTGGTAGGCGACGTGGAAACGTGGCGCGATGAACGGCCGATGGAAGGCATGGCCGTGCCGGTGCCAGTAGCGATAGTGATAAGCGTAGCCGTGAACATACGGATAAACGCTTGGCGATACGTACGCCGGCGCACGCCAGGTGCGATACGGAACCATGATGCCGGGACCGGTGTAGTATGGACCCTGGTTGACGACGTAGATCGGCGCCGGCGCGATCGGTGTCAGCGCGATCGCCGGCGCCGCCGCGTACACAAAGTGACGGCTGCAGCTACATCCGGTGCCCCAAGTTCTGGACCAAGTTCTGCCCCAAGTCCCGCCCCAACCGGTCACGGCAACCGGCGGAGGCGCTGGCGCCACAGGTTGGGCATAGACGATGGCGGCGCTCGGCGCTCCACAGCCGCCGCAGCCGGCAGGCGCATAGGCAATGGGAGCTTGAACTCCCCAGCCGCAACAGGCCGAAGCGGCCGAAGTCACTCCGGCGGTCAACAGGGACGCGAGTGCAAATAGCATTGCGCGATGGACTGTCATGATACTCCCTTGCTAAACGGCCTCCGTTTCCGGAGGCGATGAAGGCAGCCGCCCTTTGACGGTCCGCCCGACAAATCATGGACCCTTTCGGCCGTTCGCTTGATGGTTCATGTCCGAACCGCTTGGATGTCGGTGGCCCCGGTAGCCGCCGATGTGCGGCGAGATGGCGATCGGCGGAGTAGGTGCATACTGAGTGACCGGCCCCGGAGCGGATTGGCTCGACCAGTACCGATAATAGGTCGGCGCCGGGGGTGGTAGCGCGCGATTGGGCGGCGGCACGATCTCAAGTCGGCCGTAGCCCGGGCGCTTTCCGTCCGCCGGGTAATAGGCCGGCACGGAATACGGAGCCGAAGCCAGAAATGGACGATAAACAACCGTAGGGTTCACTTCATTTGGACGATCAAGTCCAAACTGGCCCTCGACGATGCCCCAGGAGGCATCAATGCCATTGATGTAAACCGGCACGCCCGGTCTTCCGGGAATGACGATTTCCGGCCCGCGCTGGGCAAGCGCCGGAGAAGCGCTGAGCGCCACCAGCAATGCCGTGTAAAGCAAGCGCATACGCATCCCGTGATGGACGGCTTCTTGTCACGGCATTGTACGAAACTCGGCGGCCGAATTCGTTTATTCCGGGCTCATTCCGCGGCGGAATTATTTGGTAACATTAACCGCCGGTGCTTCCGGACGCTTGGTTGTAATTAGCGGCGCTCGTTCCACACCAGTCGCCGCGCAATATAATTGCGCAATGCCGCAGCGCCGGCGCACAAAAACGCAAAAGCCGTCGCCACGAGGATAATCTCAACAAGGTGGTTGGCGAAGTAACCGGATCCGGCGTTCGCGTGAAGCGGCCCCAACGTCTTAAACAAAGCAGCAAGGGCGCCGACGACCGCGCCATAGCTCGCGGCGTGTGTTACGCTCCAAGCGCGCTCATAATCTTTCGACCTATAGAACGACGGGAGCAGCATGTCGGCCCGATCACGTTCCTGTTGTTTCCAAATCGCCCTTATCGGAGAGAGCCTTGTCGTGCTGCCCTAAGGCCGGCAACGCGCGCTCGCGATTACGTGCGGCGCCACAGAAAGGCCCACGCGCTGGAGGCACCCGAAGGCGCCCTTTTTCCTCTGCGGCTGCCCGATCATGGGGCTGCCTGTAAGACATAAGCACGCCGAATCGCGCCCGGCGGACAAATGGCGAAATGTCGCAGCAGCTTGTTCCCACTGAATATCACCGTATCCCGCGCTTTGCTCGGACCCTCTTGCAAGCGGGCCGTGCTGGCCGCCAGCCGAATTGTCCACTAACATCCTACGGGCCGCAGGGGGAGATTTGCGGGCCGAGAGGACATGCTGCGATATCGCCATGCGAACCGGACGCAATTCGTAAAACCCGTATTAGTGAACAAGCGAAATGGACCCCAGCCTGCTGCATTCCGTAGGTGGCGCCCTTCACACCTATCTTCACGATTTTGGCGACGACGCCGGCCTAGCCCTGCATTCCGCGCATAATGCGCTCTTCATCATCCTCAATCCCGTGCGCATGTTTTATCTCTTTGCGGGGGTGTGCATGGGGCTTGCGCTTGGCATTTTGCCAGGTATCGGCGGCATTGCTGGCACGGCGCTGCTGCTGCCTTTCACCTATGACCTCGATCCACCGACCGCGTTTGCCTTGCTCCTCGGCCTTGGCGCCACGACCACCACCGCCGATCCGATAGCCGCCATTCTGTTCGGCGCCCCCGGTCATGCCGCCTCGGCGGCGACAACCCTCGACGGTTATCCGATGACGCAGCGCGGCGAAGCAGGTCGCGCGCTCGGCGCCTCCTACATGGCGGCCCTTATCGGCGGATTGTTCGGCGCGGCGCTGATGGCGATCGCCTTGCCGATCATGCGGCCGATCATCCTGTATATCGGATCGCCGGAACTTCTCAGCATTGCGGTGTTCGGCATTTCCATGGTGTCGGTGCTGTCCGGCAATGCGCCGCTGCGCGGGCTTACCTTCGCATGCTTTGGCATGATGGTGCGGATGATCGGCACCGACCCGCAGTCCGGCACGCTGCGCTGGACCATGGGGACACTGTATCTGTGGGACGGCCTGCCGCTGGTGCCGCTGACGCTCGGCATCTTCGCCCTGCCGGAGCTTTGCGACCTGGCCATCGGCCGCAGGGCGGTGGTCGAACAGGGCAAGACGCTCGATACCAAGACCGGCATGCTGCTCGGCATCAAGGATTGCATGGAGCACTGGTTCCTGATTCTGCGGTGCTCGTGGATCGGTTCCGCGATGGGTTGCATTCCCGGCATCGGCGCCTCCGTCATCGACTGGATCTCCTACGGCCATGCACTGAAAACCGAGAAGAACGCGGCCCAGACATTCGGCACCGGCGACGTGCGCGGCATCATTGCCGCCGAGAGCGCGACCAACGCCAAGGAGGGCGGAGCACTGGTTCCGACCGTCGCTTTCGGGGTACCGGCCAGCGCCGGCATGGCGATCCTGCTCGGCGCGTTTCTGATTCACGGCCTCGTGCCGGGACCAGAAATGCTGACCAAACACCTCGACCTGACCTATTCGATGGTGTGGAGCATCGCCATCGCCAACATCCTGGGTTCCGGGTTGTGTTTCTTGTTCAGCGGCCAGCTCGCGAAAATAGCGACCCTGCGCTACACGCTGTTCATGCCGGCAGTGCTCAGCCTCGTCTACATCGGGGCTTTCGAGGCGACGCGAAACTGGGGCGATCTGTTCTCGCTGCTGTTCTTCGGCGTACTCGGCTGGGCGATGAAGCACTTCAAATGGCCGCGCCCGCCATTCGTCCTCGGCTTCATCCTTGGCGAACCGATCGAGCGTTACATGTTCATCTCGATCGAGCGCTATGGCGTCAGTTGGATGGTCAAGCCGTTCGTGTTGGTCATGTTCAGCCTGGCGGCAATTTCGATGCTCGGCCCGCTGATTCAGGATATCCGCAGCCATGGCGGCCCGAGAAGGATGTTGTCGCAGTGGGGCGCGCCGGTGTTCTCGGCCGACAATCTCTTCCCGGCGGCGATGCTGATCCTGTTCCTTGTCATGCTGTCGCAATCGCTCGATTGGGCGTTTGCCGCGCGCATCGTCCCGACCATCGTCGGAATCGGCGCGGTGCTCGCCTGCGGGCTGAGCCTGATCAACGACATATTCGGCACCCACGACAGGCCCGGCGGGCCTGCGGCAGACGATAAGGCACCGAAAAAGATCCATATGGATATTGCATCGAAAACCTCGCACCTGCCTGGGCTCGTTGTCCTCATACGCGGTATCGCGTTCTTCGGCTGGATGACGAGCTTCATGGCCGTGATGGCCGTCATCGGGCTTATTCCCACGGTGCCGATTTTCGTCGTGCTGTTCATGCGCACCGAAGCGCGGGAATGGATGGGCGGGTTCATCGCCGCCGCGTTCACTTCAACTCTGTGGGCCGTCGGTCTTGGAGGGCTGGGTCGACGACTGCGCCAGCAGGCTATTGCGCCTCACATCCGCAGCGAAGCCAGCAAACTCAAGGACAAGCCGGAATCGTGGCGGATCGTGATCCCCATGGCGGCCGCAATCGTACTCTTGATCTACGTGGTGTTCGATCAACTTCTGGCAATTCCGTGGCCCCCGACGCTGTTGGGAACGTTCTTTCCAATCCTCAAGGCAATTCCCAGCGTTTGACCGACGGGCTCCCCTGCGGCGACCCATGGCACGCACCCACCGCCGCCGCATTGCGTTGGCGAAAAGAGGAGCCAGACGAATAGCGCGATGAATTCATCAGAAGTTGGACCGGAAGCCGCCGCAGTCCCTCCCCTCGGCAAAGACGGCGCTTCACCGACTGCAGCCCCATCCAGCGAGAAGCAGCTCGTGAACCGGCTGCTGCTCTTCTTCGGCCTGGTTTATGTCGTCGAAGGTCTAGGCCAGATCGGCGGGCTTATCGCGCAACCGCTCACTTATTTTCTCAAGGAGATGCACGGCTGGAACGCGCTGCAAGTCACCGCCTTCATCACCGTTTTCAACGTGCCCTGGGTGATCAAGCCGGTCTACGGGCTCTTCTCCGACTTCCTGCCGCTGTTCGGTTATCGCCGCAAAAGCTACCTGGTGATCGCGAACGTCGCGGCAGTCGCCGGCTATGCCTGGGCAACACAGATCAACGTTCCGGGCCTGCTTCTGCTTGCGCTGATGCTGACCGCCTACGCGATGGCCATTTCGAGCACGCTATGCGGCGCCGTGCTGGTGGAGAACGGCCAGGAACTCGGCCAGAGCGGACGCTTCGTCAATCAACAATGGCTGTGGTTCAACGTCGCCGCCATGGCGGCAGCGATTATCGGCGGTCAGCTTGTGCAGCGCCTGTCGCCGGGTTCAGCCTTGCACGTCGCCGCTGGCATCGTGGCAGTCGCTCCATTCGCCGTCATTCTCGGTACGGTGTCGCTGATCCCCGAACGGAAAGTGTCGATCGACATGCAGGGCATGCGCCGCACGCTCGATGGGCTTCTGTCTTCGTTCAAGCGCCGCGAATTGTGGATCATCGCTGTCTTCATTTTCCTCTATTACTTCAGTCCGGGTTTTGCGACGCCGCTGTACTACCATATGACCGACAAGTTGAAATTCTCGCAAGCCTATATCGGCATTCTGGGATCAATCGCCTCGGCCGGCTGGGTCCTTGGCGCGCTATTCTACCGGCGATTTTTTTCTGACCTCAGCTTAAAGACGCTGCTCAACGTGAGCATCGCCTTCGGTACGGCGACCACCGTTGCCTACCTATTGCTATCGACCGAAGCCTCGGCCGCCATCCTTAATTTCTGCAGCGGCTTCGCCGCCATGCTCGCCACGGTTGGGACATTGACCCTCGCCGCCGACCATTGTCCGCAGCGCGCCGAGGGTTTCGCATTCGCCGTCCTGATGTCGATCATCAATCTTTCCACCGCAAGCGCAGATAATATCGGCTCGTTTCTTTACATCCATGTTTTCAACAACAGTCTGACGCCGCTCGTGCTCGTATCCGCGGCATCCACCGCGTTTGCCTTTGTCCTCGTGCCGCTTCTGCGCTTGGGGGGCAAGAGACAAGGCGAGCCGGCATTGGCTGCCGGGCGGGGCGAAAGTTCCCGCCGATGATCCATTGATCGGAACCTCCGGTAACGCGAGACAGTTTGCTTTACGAGGGGCCCGCCAATCGACAATTCGCGGAAAGCAAATCATGTCGCATGAGACCCGTGAACAAGATCGGCCGACAGAGGACGACCTCGCACGCAAGGAACTCGGCCCGCGGGGAGTGCCGGGTGGTCAAGACACCGCACGGATGACGCCGCAGCGCGAGAAAAAGACCCCGAAATCCGGAAGCTTCGACGGACATACGGCTTAGCGGCTAGCGCTCCTGTCCAGCGGAAGAGCAGTATGCGCCTTTTGTCGCGCGTCACGCGGCCACTGACGGTGCCGGTTGACGTTGAAACCGAGGAGGAAATCTCCCGAACTGAGATGAATCTCCTTGGAAACGAAAGCGAACAACTGCATTGGCGGCGCGTTCACCCCACGGAGACGCATGCGGAAAGCCGATGCGGCTCAATTCCAAACAACCTCGCCAAGAAGTCCAAGACAGGAGAACCCTATGAAGCAATTAGTCTTAGCCCTGCTCGCCAGCACCGCCCTGGCAGCCGTCCCCGCTTTCGCAGCGCCGAACAGCTCGCCGTCGCAGCAATCCCAGCAGCAATCGCAGATGCAGAAGCCGCAGCAGAACGCGCAAAACCAAGCAGGAGCCAACCAGCAGCAGGCGTCCAATCAGCGGATCCAACCGAGCCAGCTAAGCCGCAAGGACGTCCGCGAAATCCAGACAGCGCTTAACAAGAAAGGCTTTGAAACCGGCCACGTGGATGGGATTTGGGGTCAGCGGACTCGGCAAGCCGTTCAGGATTTTCAGAAGACCAAGAACATCCAGGCAAACGGCCACCTCAATAACAAGACGTTGTCCGACCTCGGCGTGCAGGTTGCGGCCAACGAGAACAACGGCAACTCGGGGCAGAATAATGCCAATCAGAATATGAACAGCGGCCAAAGCTCCAATATGAACAGCAGCTCCAATATGAGCGGCAGCCAGACCCCGAACGGACACCAGATGGGAAATATGAATAAGGGCAAATAGCCGCCTGCCCGTGCCCTAAGACGAAGTTATCTGACGACGTTCGATAAACGCGAACCCGCGCACCGGCGATGGCCGGTGGCGGGATTGGCGCGTTCGTTATTTCATTCTACTGGCCATGCACAAGTGCACCATGTCCGATTGAACAGAAACGAGCGCCTTCGGCTTTTGCGGGCACTGGCCAGGTCAGTTCCGAAAAAATCGATTTTTCGGCCGTGGCAGGCCCAAATTGTCGCGAAGCGTCGTCCCTTCATACTCGGCGCGAAAAAGCCGCCGGCGCTGTAATTCGGGCACCACGCCATTGCAAAAATCGTCCATGCCGCCCGGCAGATACGGGAACATCACCGTAAAGCCGTCGGAGCCTTCGGTCTCGATCCACTCCTCCATCTCGTCGGCGATGGTCGTCGGCGTGCCCACCATTGCCAGACCGGAATAGCCGCCGAGCCGCTGCGCCAGTTGGCGCACCGTCAGATTTTCGCGTCGACCCAGCGCGATGGCGCGCTCGCGCCCGCTTTTCGAAGCGTTGCTCTCCGGAACGTCATCCGGCAGCGGCTTGTCAGGATCAAACTTCGAAGCGTCGTGCCCAAGCGCGATCGACAACGACGCAATCGCGTTGGCGTAATTGACAAGGCTATCGAGCTTCGCGCGCTTGGCCTTCGCCTCATCGATCGTGTCGCCGACGACGACAAAGCAGGCCGGCAAGATTTTCATATGGTCGCGTGCCCGGCCGAGTTTCTCCATGCGTCCCTTCACGTCGGCGTAAAACTGCCGTCCGGCGCTCAGATCGCTCTGCGCCGTGAAAACAGCCTCCGCCGTCTCGGCGGCAAGTTGCCTGCCTGATTCCGATGCGCCGGCTTGTACGATCACGGGCCAGCCCTGAATCGGACGCGCGATGTTGAGCGGGCCGCGCACCGAAAGATATTGGCCCTTGTGACCCAGAACATGCATCTTTGCCGGGTCGAAAAAGACCCCGCTATCGACGTCGCGTATGAAGGCGTCGTCCGCCCAGCTGTCCCAGAGCCCCGTCACCACATCATAGAATTCGCGCGCACGCCGATAACGATCGCTGTGCTCCATATGCTCCTCAAGCCCGAAATTGAGCGCGGCATCGGGATTCGAGGTGGTGACGATGTTCCAGCCGGCGCGACCGTTGCTGAGCCAATCCAGCGACGCAAAGCGCCGGGCGACATGGTACGGTGCATCGAATGTAGTCGAGCCGGTGGCGACCAGTCCGATGCGCTCCGTCACCTGCGAAAGGGCTGACAGAAGCGTAAACGGCTCGAAAGAGGTAGCGGTATGGCTCCTTTTCAGCGCATCCATCGGCATGTTCAGCACGGCCATGTGATCGGCCATGAAGAAGGCATCGAACTTCGCGCGCTCCAGCGTCTGGATCGAGCGCTTGATGTGCGCGATGTTGAAGTTCATGTCCGGCCATGCGCCCGGATAACGCCATGCACCTGTATGAATGCTGGCCGGTCGCATGAAGGCGCCGAGGTGCAGTTGACGGACCGACGTCATGGGGTAAATCCTTTTTCGAGTCTAATGTAGAGCGGCTTGCACGGGTGCGAAAGCGCCATGCGTCGCGGCTGCCGCCGCGATCAATGCGGCGGCGCGCAATTCTGCAGTGGCGTGGCGCCAGCGACCGCTCTTGCAAATCATGCCGGTCACGCGCAGCTTCCCGGCACGACCGCAGATCGGTAAGAGCAAAAGATAAATTGGAGCTTTTCTAAGATGTCCAGCGCCGCCCAGATCGCCATCGAGGCCGTCGAACAACAGGCTGATCCGCGTGCTCCGCAACGCGTCCGCCATCAACCGCGCCGCCGTACACTGACCATCGAGCACGTCGAGAAGATCGCTGCCCACATGATCCGCGTCACGCTGACCGGAGATCTTGAAGGCTTTGTCAGCCTCGGCTTCGACGATCACGTCAAGCTATTCTTTCCCGATGGCACGGTGGACGGCGCTGGCAACCCCAACATGCTCAGCCGCGATTTTACGCCACGCCGCCACGATCCTGCTGCCAACATAATGGAGATCGATTTCGCGATTCATGATGCCGGCCCGGCAACGCGTTGGGCGACCAACGCCAAGCCCGGCGAACGGCTCACGCTCGGCGGCCCGCGCGGCTCGTTCGTCAGTCCGCTTGCCTTCGACTGGCATTTACTGGCCGGCGACGAAACCGCCCTACCCGCGATTGGACGCCGGCTCGCCGAGCTTCCTCCTGGCACACGCGCCGTCGTGGTCGCCGAGATCGACGGGCCGGCCGATGAGATCGCGTTCGAAACCCAGGCAAAGGTAACCGTGAGCTGGGCCCACCGGAACGGCACCCTACCGGACCAGTGCGACGCATTGGCAAAGAAGCTTGCGATGACGGAATTCCCGATCGGGGATTACTACGCATGGGTCGCCTGCGAGTCTGTTCAGGCGAAAGCGATACGCCGTCAACTAATCGCCGATCGCGGCGCCAATCCAGGATGGATGCGGGCGGCCGGTTATTGGCGTCGGGGCGCCGCCGCCGTGCATGACGTCATCGAGGATTAGGAGTCGCGTGCAACGGCGAATGAGCTACCGTGGCGGATGGCGCGGCCACGATCTGGGATGCTCAAGACAAATATTCGAGGTTCTTGCGGATGAGGATTGAGAGTGGCGCAGGGCTGCTGTCACCCCCCAGTAGAAGCCGCTCAGTTCCGCCGACGCTCGGACCGTAGTGACGCATCATGCTAATTGCCGCATTCCTTGTTCTCGCGACGGCCGTCACGCTCGGTACCGGGCTTGCGGTTTTTCATTTGCGCGGCGCGAGCGCCCGGGTGGTGCCATGGCCTTTCGCCGGAGCGCACGGGCTGCTCGGCATCGCCGGCCTTTGCTGCCTCCTTTTTTCACTGCGCGGACCACCGCGAGGAGTGGCTCAGGGCGTCGCCTCGTTTGGAGCGGCGGGAGCTGTGTTTCTGATTGTGGCGGCACTCGCCGGCGTCGCCGCTATGATAGCGCTCTGGCGCAAGCGGCGTGCGGGTGCGCTGATCGCCTTACACGCGACCCTTGCAGTCTTCGGCTTCGTGTTAGTTGCCGCTTATCTATTGGTGTGATGGTTGAATCGTCTCCTTGCGCGGCTGGCGCAGCCCGCCGAAAGCGACGTCATAGAGGCGACTACAGGGAGTAATCAGTCGCGGGCCGGGAACGACTGACCGCACCATCCCGTTTGCCTTATGTGTAACATGAAAAGGAGCGTCCAATGGACCGCGAACACATCAGAGGAACTGCAGAGAAAACCGAGGGTGCGATTAAGGACAGTGCAGGCAAACTCACCGGCGATAAGGAACTGCAAGCCGAAGGCAAAGTCGATAAGGCCAAAGGCGCTGCACATAAGGCCGCCGGTGATGTCAAGGACGCCGTCCGCAAGAGTAGCGAATAGCGGCGTCTTCGGCGCCGACCTATTCAGACCGATTGACGGCTCGCGCGAACCGCGGCTGTTCGCAACCTCTGGCGCGATACCAAAAGGCCGGCTATGCTTGTCCCTGCGATGGCACCATCGTGGGGATGATGGGGATCGGCAATGGCCAAAAAGGCGCGCAGGAAGAGGGCCTCAAAAGCGGTGACGAAGTCAAAGGCTCCGCCCAAGATCGCCAAGACGAAAGCCGCCGCTAACAAAAAGGTCGCAATCGCCAAGCAGCGGCGTAGGCGCGCCGGCAAGGCGAAAAAATCCAAGGCTGTTGCGCAAGCAAGGCCGGCACCGAAAACAGCCGTTATGCCACCGCGCAAGACATTGGTGCAAAGGATCGAGGGTGCCTTCACCGCCGTAGCCGACATCCTCACCGACGCCGAGCAGCTGCACCACCGCCTGGAACCCACCATATCAAACGAGCCGGAATAAGCTGCCACGCTTCAGGCCCGAGAAGAGGAAGCCGAGGGAGCGACCCCCGGCTCCTCCGCCCGACGTTGAGCGGGCTGCTAGACCGCACATGCGGGGAGCGACCCCGTGCATCAAGATCAGTCCGCGCTCAAGGGTCAGGCTTATCAATTGGCGACGCGAATACTACATCATCGCGGGCGAGCCGACCATCATTTCGATTGCGCATGCGGACGCAGCATCGCCTTGCAGCTTGTCGCTGGCGCACTTAAGAACACTCGCGTGCGGCGGGGCTCAAAGCGGCGGCTCACGCCGCCCCTTTGTGGGTGCTATGTCGCCAAGTGCCTCGAATATAGCGATCTCCCGACCCGCAGCCTCGGGCGCGCGCTAAAAAGATGTCGTTCCATGCCCACCTCCACCAGCCTGCCACGCTTCCCAGCATGTGCTATCTTCACAGCAAAATACCTTAACCGCTGATCTCCCTACCATCGTCCAACGGAGAGCCAGTCCATGTCCGGAAGCAGAGTCCAAATCCCTTCCTCATCCGGCGGCACATTCGATTGCTATCTGGCGATGCCGGCCTCGGCAAACAAAACTCCTGCCATCGTCCTTGCCTGCGCTATCGTCGGCGTTGATGAGGATTTGCGCGCCATCGCTGACGCGTTCGCCACGAGTGGCTACATCGCGGCGGCGCCGGATTTATTCTGGCGCACAGTACCCGGGCCGCTCGTGCATGAAGATCCACGCACCCGACCGCGTGGCCAGCCGCGGCCGGAAAAGATCAAGACCGGCGAAGCCGACATGGCCGACACGTTGAATTATATTCGTGCGCTGCCGCAGCATAACGGCCGCGCCGCGGCGATGGGATTCTGCTATGGCGGCCCGTACGCGATCTTAGGCCCGGCGCGCCTCGGCTACGAGGCGGGCGTGTCCTGCCACGGCAGCCAAATGCTCGATTTCATCCATGACCTCGACGGAGTGACGGCGCCGATCTGCGTCATGTGGGGCGACAAGGATTTTGCCGCACCGCCCGAGGTTCGCGACGCCTACCGGACACTGGCGGCGCGGCGGACAAACGTCGAGGTCCATGTCTTTCCCGGCATCGACCACGGCTATATGCTGCCGCACAGTCCCGCGGCGTTCAACGCTAAAACCCGCGGCTTCTCCATGTCGAAGGCTCTGGCCCTGTTGGCAGGCTTGGGCGGTGATCACGAGCCCAAGGTTGTCGAAGCCGCCGAGTAAGCGGCCATCACACGGTTGCTCCGATGTCGATCCTGTCCTGCATCTCGGCCAATTGGCAGAGAGCCCTCACTTTTCTCAGCGCGCTTGGAATAGCGGTCTGGCTCATTCTGTTCCGCTCGGACCCGACAAGCGAACAGGCGCTATGGCTGGGTCTGCTTGTCCTCTACATGCTGCACCAGATCGAGGAGCATCTGTGGCCGGGCGGGTTTCGCCAGTTCACCAACGCGCATGTCTTCAAGAGCGATAGGGAAAACTGGCCGGTCGACATCGGCGGCGTTGCGCTGGTCAACATCGGCTTTGTCTGGGTACCGGTCGGCTTGGCCGTGCTCTTTCCGGCGGCGTTGCGTTGGGTCGGCCTGCTGTGGGTCGGCTTGACACTGAACAACGCGCTCATACACATCGTCACCACGATCCGGCTGCGCGACTACAATCCCGGCCTGGTCACATCGATCGTGCTGTTTTTACCGTTTACGATCTTCGTGCTGGCACTGGAGGCTGGACACGGCGCGCTTTCGGGGGGCGAGATCGGGGTCATCGTGATCGGTGGAATTCTGCTGCACGTTCCAGTCGCGGCGCTGTTCGCGGTGCCGTTCATGCGCCGACGCGCGGCAAAGTGAGAAGAAACTTGCCTGTCGGCGCCGCCCGGATAAGCAACTTCTCTCAATGCTGCATCCCGCGGATCGCGGCCCCCAGGCCGGCCAGCCTCTGCTATAACCAATCGATAAGCGGTACCGAGGCGGCGCAGTGAGAACGAATCGGCCCGTCGTCGGCGTGATCGGCGGAACACATAAGGTCGAGGGACGCTTCAACGCACAGCGCGTCGGCGAGCGCAACTTGCGCGCGGTCGCCGATGCCGCAGGCGCCTTGCCGCTGATGTTCGCTGGAACCCCGGAGATCACCGACGCTGAAGCGCTCCTCGAAACGGTCGATGGCATCCTGCTTACCGGCGCGCGCGCCAACGTGCACCCGACCCGCTTCGGCGCGATGGAAGACCCGCGCTACGAACCCTACGATCGCGACCGAGACGCGCTGGCGCTGGCACTGGTCGAAACCTGCGTCGAGCGCGGCGTACCACTACTCGGCATCTGCCGCGGCTTTCAGGAGATGAACGTGGCATTTGGCGGTTCCCTGCATCCAGAAATCCGCGAACTGCCCGGGCGCATGAACCACCGCATGCCGCGGCTGCCGAGCGGCGAGCCGCACCCCGACCTTGCCGTGATTTTCGCTGACCGCCACGACATCCGGCTCACACCGGGAGGCGTCTTTGCCAAGCTGCTCGGCTGCGAGACAATCCGCGTCAATTCGCTGCACGGCCAGGGCATTTTGGAACCCGGCAGGCGCATCGTCGTCGAAGGCGTCGCCGAGGACGGGACCATCGAGGCGATTCGTATCGCCGACGCGCCAGGGTTTGCCCTTGGGGTGCAATGGCACGCCGAACACGACGCCGCCCGCAATCCGATCAATCGCAAGATATTCGAGGCCTTCGGCGCCGCGCTGGCAAAATATCGCCAAACGCGCTGATCGGCGCGGTTAACCTACTCCCCCATCCAATGCGGCGGGCGCTTGTTGAGGAACGCGTCCATGCCTTCGCGGAAATCCCGGCTCATATAGCACATCAGAATGAGGTCTTCGCCTTGCTCGCGCGTGAGCCGGGTCATCAACCGGGCGAGCGCTTGCTTAGTGGCCGACAGCGTGAGCGGCGCATAGGCTGCGACCGTAGCGGCGAGTTCACCCGCGCGCTTGTTCAGCGCCGGAATGTCCTCGACCACCTCGGTGAGGAGGCCGATGGCGGCGGCTTCCTCGGCGCCGACGAGGCGCGCGGAGAAGATGAGATCCTTGACCCGTGCCGGGCCGATCAAGCCGGTGAGCCGGCTGATGCTGGCCATAGACAGGCAGTTGCCGAGGGTGCGGGCGATGGGAAAACCGATGCGGGTCGTCTTGGTGCCGATTCGTAGATCGCAGCAGCAGGCAATGGCACCACCGCCCCCCGTACAAGCCCCATTGATCACCGCGATCGTCGGCACCCGGCACTGTTCGAGTGCCGTCTGCACCCGGTCAATGCGCGCTTCGTATTCGAGCGCATCCTGCGACGTTTTGAAGGCGCGAAACTGATTGATGTCGGTGCCGGATGCAAAAGCCTTGTCGCCAGCCCCTTGCAGCACCAGCACCTTGATGGAGCGGTCGCTGTTCGCCTGCTCGCAGAGCTCCGCCAGCCGTTCGTACATTGCAAAAGTGAAGGCGTTGCGGGCCTGCGGCCGATTGAACGTAATCTTGCCGATGCCGTCGTGCAGATCGAAAAGAAGATCCTCGGCCGTGCCGACCTGATCATTCATTCTTGGTCATCCTTCCGTGTTGCCGGTCTACCCTTATCGCCGCCTGCATTAATTAGTGGGCGGTCGTACTTTCGACGCCCTCTATCTCCTCAATGACCACTTGCCCGAGATGACGAACGGCTTCCGCCATCAGTCCCGCCCACTGATCTTTGGGCCCGAGCATGATCGTTTCGGCTAGACTCTCCGAGATCCGGGCAACGATATCGGCAAGGTCGACGCTCTCCTGCCCCTCGATCCGCTCGCGAACAAGATCGTTAATGTCGCAATGAAGGCAATCGCTCATTCGATAACTCCATGAAAACTCGCGCAGACAGTTCTTGCGAGCCGACGAGCAAACCCAGCACCGATGTCGACTCGGATTGCTTTATTGCTTTATCGCTTTTCTCCTGGCGGGAACGGGACTCGCGCCACGTCGGCGGGCGTTAAGCCCTCATATGCTTACCAACGAAGTCCACCATGCGCGCAAACATATCGCCCGCCTTGCTCAGGTCGGGCGAGTGTCCGGTGTGCCGGACCATGTCAATATATTCAAGCGCGATTTCGCCGCCGGCTTTCTTATAATTCGCGCAAAAACGCTGCGGCTCGTTGCCCGGAAAGTCAGAGTCCGGATCCTTGTAATCGTGCACAATATCGCCGCGCCCCTGGTACCAGACGGTCGGCGGCAAAGCGAGCTTTTCGCCCCGCTCGAGCGCCAGCATCGGATTGCCCTCTTCCATGTTGGTCTCGCCGCGCCAGTAAGAATCGTGGCGGGCGATGATGCCTTTGCCCCAGTCGTCGCCGCCCGCCGCCGCTCGCTTGGCGTGGCGATAGCGCGACAGCGGATTAATCACCGGCCAAGACATAACGACGCAGCGCACGCTGGCGTCGTGCCCGGCCGAACCGGATGGCAGCACAATCGCCCCATAGCGGGGATCGCGGAGCCGCATCGCGACCAGCATCGCCAGATGGCCGCCGCTTGACTGTCCGGAGAGACCGATCAGTTCCGGCCGGGTTTTCAGGTCACGGGCCTTCTGTTTCGCCCACCGTACGGCGTAGTTGATGTCCTGCGCGGAGGCCGGATAAGGATCTTCGTTGCCGGAGCGGAAATCGAGCGCGATGGACACGATGCCGTGCGAGGCCATGTATTCGTGGCGCAAATGCTCGGTCGTCCGGTTGCTCATGCACCAAGCGCCACCATGACACTCGACCAAGGCGGGGAATGGCCCCTCGCCGCGCGGACTGAAGATCCGGGCCAGCATGGGCTTTTCCCCGTGGCGTAGATATTCGACGTCGGTCACGTCGAACGCGGTGGTCTGGGCTTCGAGCGTAGCGGCGGTCATGGCTCGGTATCCTTGATAGATTGCGCGCGGTTAAAACCGCCCGTCCACAGAGTCTAATGGCGGGCTCCCCTCCGCTCAACCCACCCTACCTCAACACACCGAAGCTGCTTCCGCCTTTGGCAGGATCACCTTGCCCGTCATGGTGCCGAGTGCGATGGCGCCGATGACGAGGAGAATGCCTGCAATCCACAACGCCCAATCGTACGAATGAAGGCGGGCCACCACATAACCGGTGACGATTGGCGCCAGCAGCCCGCACACGTTGCCGCTCAGGATCGTCAGGCTGATGGCCTTGCCGACGTCGCGGGCACGATGGACCAAATCGATGACCAGTGTGAGATTAAGCGAAATCGCGGCATTGATGCCGGAGAGCGACAGCGCAAACAGCATCAGGATCAGGCCCGTATCGTTCGTCAACGGCACGAACACGATCACGGCCGAGAGCAGTACGCAGAGAATGACAATCGTGCGCCGACCGCCGGCAAGGAGCGTATGCGTGCGCAGGATCCGGTCGCTCAACAATCCGATGACAATACTCACCGGCACCGCGATCGCCCACGGGACCGCGGTATAGAGTCCGATCTTCAGTATCGTCAGGTGTTTGGTCTCCTGCAGGTAACTCGGTAGCCAAAACAGAAGCAAATAGAGTGCATAGACGCCCGCAGCCTGCGCGATCATCGCGCCCCACATCGACGGCGATTTCAACAATTCGAGTACCGCGCCGGCACCGCCGCGAATGCCAATCTCATCGGGCGATCCGGCGGAGCGTTCGGTCAGGATCTTGCCGCGTTCATCCTCGGTCAACCAATTGACCTTCTCGGGCCGGTCGAACCAGACGAGATTGCAAATGAGCCAGACGAAGCCGAGCGCGCCAAGAGCGACAAAAGCCCCCCGCCAACCGAAGGCGCTGGCGATCGACGCGGTGATCACTGCTCCAAGCGCCGGTCCGACAAAGCTGCCGGCGCTCCAAAACACGTTGGCGACGCCGCGCTCTTGCGCCGGCATCCATTCGCGCACGATGCGGCCGCAAGACGGGATTGAGCTTGCCTCTCCTGCCCCCATGAACAGCCGGGTCGCGATCAGGCCGGCGAAACTGCCGACCGCTGCGGTCGCAGCCATGACCACAGACCACAGGGCAATTCCGACGGAATTGATGTTCCGCGGCGAAAATCGATCCAGCATGATGCCGATCGGCAGAACGCAAAGCGTGTAGGTCCAAAGAAACGAGGAGAAGAGATACCCCATTTCGACCGGCGAGAGCTTGAACTCGGTGCGTATGGACTGGGCGACGATGCCGAGCGCCGAGCGGTCCATGTAGTTGATGGTCACCAGTGCGAGAAGAAGTCCATAAATCCAGCCGCGCCGGAAATGCTTTCCCGCCACGGCTTTGTCATGCATGCTCATCCTCGCATCCCCTCATTGCGTTCGGAATTCGGAATAAGGCACCGGACGCTTTATGGTAGCCGCTGGCGGGCAGGCGTAATCGCGCGCCGGAAAGCGCGGGCTAACCTTTGGGCGTGCCGTGCGCCGCCGGAGTCCCGCGCGGGTCGTTTCTGTTTGACATGCATCTATCGATGAACTGCTTGCGCTCCTTTCCCGCGAGCTTTGGGCCACTGCCGTTGGGATGATCGGCGCCAAACACGCACGTGACCATTTTTTGTTTGGCCGTAATCGCAAACGCCGGCGTAGATCGCAACCAAGCGAGGCAAGAAAGAGCACAGAGTCCGACTACAAAAATGTATCGATGCATGGCGGGTCTCCTCACTGATCGACGAAAACCTAGCATTTTTGTGCTTTGCCGTGGAATCGGCAAAGGCCGGAATTTCCCGCACCACTACGCCTGCGTATCTTAAAGCATGGCGACAAGCTGACGCATGGCGGGGTATGACATGATTCCCGAACGGAGCAGCAGTCAGCCTCATGAACTCTACCTCGAAAATCAGTCCCATCCTCGCCGATATCAGCGTCGGCCTGCGCGGATCGGCCGACCTTCTGGTGGGGCCCGAGCATACCGCTCCGTTCGTCGGGTCGGGCCGAATCGCCGTGCTGGCAACGCCGGTCATGATCAACGTAATCGAGGCGGCGGCCTTGGCAGCCGTCGAGCATCTGCTGCCCGCCGGCCATCAAAGCCTCGGCATTCACCTCGACGTCAGCCACGTGGCGGCAACGCCGGTTGGCCTGCGTGTCATCGCAACAGCGGAGGTCGTGCGTCTCGAGGGACGCACTATCACCTTCAAGGTTGAAGCGCGCGACGAATTCGAACGGATCGGCGGCGGCACGCACCAGCGCGTTGTAGTCAGCGTGGCGCGGTTCGACGACCGCGTGCAACACAAGCTTCGTCGCGGCACCGGCTGACCGCTCAGGCGGATTAGAAATCGCTCGGCGATTATGCCGTCCGGCGGGGGCGTCCGAAGAACCAGCCGAGTACGGACAAAACGATCGCACCCACCACGGCCGCCAGAGCGTGGGTATGATGAATGTGCGCCGAGCCCGCAATGTAACCCGGCATGAAGGCCGGCAATTGGCCTGCCGGCATGACGAAATACATGACGGCCAGAACTATGCAGATAATGGCCAAAAGATACGCGATCATTCGCATTCGACGATCTCCCCCCTTACAGGACACCAGTAGCTCGACGCGAGCCTCGCTAGCACGAGCCAAATACCTTGGCGAGGTCCAACGACAGCGGCATGACCATGCCAATCACATGAAGCACAAGGTGCGCAGCCTTTAATACGGCCGCACCGTTCCTTGTACCGTAGTCCTCAGCATCAACCTGCGCTCGTCTGAGGAAAAGTTGGTGCGCGCGTGCGATGAACAACGATTATCCCACAGCAGAAGATCGCCGACATGCCACACGTGCTCATAGACGAAGTCGCGCTTTTCGGCGTGATCGAACACCGCATTGAGCAGCTGTTCGCTTTCGTCCTCCGGCAGGTCCATTATCTTCACAGTCATCAGCCTGTTGACGTAGATCGCCTTCTTACCGCTGTCCTCGTGGGTGCGGAACACCGGATGTACGCACTCGGCAAAAGCGTCGGTGCCCATTTTGCCGCCCCTGACGGTCGTGCCGTAATTGTAGTGGTGCAGCGCCGTCCTGCCTTCGAGGCAATTGCGGATGGCCGGATCCAGCGTATCGTAGGCCGCGTAACCGCTGGCGAACAACGTGTTGCCGCCGGAGCCGGGAATCTCCACCGAATATAGCAGCGTCGCCTTGCTGGGAATCTTGGCATGGATCATGTCATGATGAAACATCATCTCGCCGTCCGGCAGCGCGCCGATCGGTTCGCCGTTCTCGCGAATGTTTGAGATCATCATGATCCCGGGCAGCAGTTCCGAATAGCCTTTCGGAAAGTATTTAGAGGGTCGCGAAATCGCACCGATCTCGCCGAAAAAACCGGTGGCGCGCACGAGATCCTGCTGCGACAATTGCTGGTTCGGAAAAATCAACACCAAGTGATCGAGCCACGCTTGGTAGATCGCGCGCACGGTCGCCTCGTCCGGCTTGTCGCGCAAATCAATGCCGCGGACTTGCGCGCCGATATGCTCAGTGAGAGGAACGATTTTGATCTTGCTTGTGCTCGCTCGGGAATCGACCGCGACGCTCATGTGACGCTTCTCCGTTCGACGGACGCCAGAGACGAAGACATCCCTGTCGTCGATATGACGCTATCGTGCGGCAACCGGAGCGGATCGAGCCGTGCCGAGTACTGCCTCTGCTTAGCCTGCGACAACCGGATCCGTTGCCGTCACCGGCACATGCGCCGCCTCCCCGCTCGCCAGCGCCGCGAGAATACGATCGACCAGCGCGCGGGCAGAATCCGCGCTCAGCTCGACGGCCACGCGGTCGCGTCCGCCCTCGCCTTCATTGGTGAAGTCGATTGCAAGTACGTGATCGAGGGTGGAATAGTAGGGGTGGTCGAAGTACACATTGGCGGTGTCGATCGGCATCCAGCCCTTGCGGCCTTTGGCGCTGCCCACAAGGGCGGCCTTCTCAACGATATAGGAACACATGGTGGCGGTCTCCGTCACTCGGCGGCGATGCTGTCGGCGGAAGCCGCCAGGTGGCGATTGAAGAAGTCGAACACCCTTCGCCAACCGTCCATGGCCTGCTCGGGCCGATAACCTGCGCGTCGCCAATCGAAAAATGCGTGACCGGCCCCGTCGTACCGATGGAATTTGTAGGTCTTGCCGAGCTTTTTCAGTACCGCTTCGGTACGGTTGACCTGGTCGACGGTGGGATTGGCGTCGTCATTGCCGAAAATGCCGAGCAACGGGCAGGACATTTTCTCCGTCAAATCGATTGGCGCGACCGGCCGTTTGTCGTTGAGATCTTTGGGATTGTCGACGATGACGTTGCCGCCCCAGCAATCGACCGCCGCGTCGATGCCGCTGAGCGAACAAGCGGCCAGATAGGTGTGGCGGCCCCCGGAGCAAAAGCCGATCACGCCGATGTTGCCGGTCGCGTTCGCCTGGGCGCGCAGATAAGCTGTCGCTCCGGCCACGTCGCCCATGACCTGGACATCGGCGACGCCTCCTGCGGCGCGAACGCGGGCGCCGAGATCGTCGGGCGCCTCGCCTTTTGCGCCTTCCCGGAAATACAGATTCGACGAGATCGCGGCATAGCCATGATGCGCGAACTTGCGCACGACCTCGGTGGTCCATTCGCACCAGCCCGGCAAGTGATGAATGACGACCACGCCGGGAAACTTACCTGCGCGCGTCGGGCGCGCGTAATACGCTTCGCCCTGGTCGCCGTTATGGCCGCGGAACGGTACGACTTCGGCCTGCAGGCCCTGATAATAGCTCATCGCGCACTCCCTGATCGGCGGGCTCGCCGTTGACGAGGCGAGTCATACCATACATGGGAGACGATGAAACCCGCGTCCGTTCAATCCGGGCAGCGGTGCAGAATTGCGTTATAGGTATTGTCGCGGTCGACGAATTTGACCGTCTTGTCCGGCTGCGGCGTGAACGTAAGATCGCCAACCATCGGTCCCGCCGGAAACTTGCATTCGACGTGGAGTTTATAGCTCGCGCCGACGTGTTTGTTTTCCAGAATCGTGCACACGCCGATATTGGAGACGATCTTTTGGGGCGAGATTGTCACCTTCAGCGCGGGCTTGTCAGTTCCGTCGCCCTTACACGGGACATTCTGCATGTAAGTTCCGGCGATCGGAAAGTCGTCCGGCGCAGGTGCGGCAGTCGCGGGCGCGATGGCAGCTGCAGCCGAGATGCTGATAAAGCCTCCAACAATGATCTTAAACACGAACCCCTCGGCTGGCTGATCAATTCGACGCTGCATCATCGCCCAGGCGAGCTGCCGCGCAGCTTTGTGAATCGGTATTGACCGATATTGTGGCGGCTTAACGCCAGCACGCAAAAAGACGGCGCGCCAACCCGCGCCGCCCTTCCGCTGTTTGACGTTTCGCTCCAGGTTCAGTGGGCCGTCAGTCCCGAGGAATCCTCGTCGACCACCGCCGGCTCAGGAACATCGACCGGCTTGGCCGCCTGCTCCTCCCAGACGATCGGTTCCGGCTTACGCGTAAGCGCGCGTGCCAGAACCTCGTCCATGCGGGACACCGGAATGATGTCGAGACCGCTCTTGATGCTGTCGTTGATCTCGACCAAATCCTTTGCGTTCTCTTCCGGGATGAGCACGGTCTTGATGCCGCCGCGCAAAGCGGCGAGCAGCTTCTCCTTTAACCCGCCGATCGGCAACACGCGCCCGCGCAACGTGATTTCGCCGGTCATGGCGACATCGCGATGCACGGCAATGCCGGTCATCACCGACACGATGGCACTGACCATGGCGACGCCGGCCGACGGTCCATCCTTCGGTGTAGCGCCTTCCGGCACGTGCACGTGGATGTCACGCTTGTCAAACAACGGCGGCTCGATGCCGAAGGCGCTCGACCGCATGCGGACGTAGGATGCCGCGGCCGAGATCGATTCCTTCATCACGTCGCGAAGGTTGCCGGTCACGGTCATCTTGCCTTTCCCGGGCATCATGGCCGCCTCAATGGTGAGGAGTTCGCCCCCCACATCGGTCCAGGCGAGCCCCGTAACCACGCCGACCTGATCCTCGTCCTCGACCTCGCCGTAGCGGTACTTCGGCACGCCGAGATAGTCGGCGAGGTTCTTGGGCGTGACCTGCACCGACTCGGTCTTCTTGATCGTGAGTTCCTTCACCGCCTTGCGAATGAGCGTTGACAACTCGCGTTCGAGATTGCGCACGCCGGCTTCGCGCGTATAGCGGCGAATCATCGTGAGCAAGGCCTCATCGTCGACCGACCACTCGTTCGGACCGAGGCCGTGCTTGACGATCGCGTGCGGAATGAGGTGCTTGCGCGCAATTTCAACCTTCTCGTCCTCGGTGTAACCCGCAATGCGGATGATCTCCATGCGATCCATCAGCGGTGGCGGAATGTTCAAGGTATTCGCCGTGGTGATGAACATCACGTGGGAGAGATCGTAGTCGACCTCAAGGTAGTGATCGTTGAAGGCGTGGTTCTGCTCGGGGTCCAAAACCTCAAGCAGCGCCGATGATGGATCGCCGCGGAAATCGGCGCCCATCTTGTCGACCTCGTCGAGCAGGAACAGCGGATTCGAGGTCTTCGCCTTACGCATCGACTGGATGACCTTGCCCGGCATGGAGCCGATATAGGTTCGCCGATGCCCGCGGATCTCGGCCTCGTCGCGTACGCCGCCGAGCGAGACGCGCACGAACTCGCGCCCGGTCGCCTTCGCGATCGATTTGCCGAGCGAGGTCTTGCCCACGCCGGGCGGTCCCACGAGGCACAAAATCGGTCCGGTCAGCTTGTTGGCGCGCTGCTGTACCGCAAGGTACTCGACGATGCGCTCCTTGACCTTGTCGAGCCCGTAATGGTCGGCATCGAGAATCTGCTCCGCCAGCACGAGGTCTTTTTTGATCTTGGACTTTTTGTTCCACGGAATCGACAACAGCCAATCGAGATAGTTGCGCACGACGGTGGCTTCCGCCGACATCGGCGACATCTGCCGCAGCTTTTTCAGTTCGTGCTGGGCCTTTTCCCGAGCCTCTTTCGACAGCCTGGTCTGCTTGATCTTTTCCTCAAGCTCAGCGACTTCATCCTTCCCGTCCTCGTCGCCGAGTTCCTTCTGGATCGCCTTCATCTGCTCATTGAGGTAGTACTCGCGCTGCGTCTTCTCCATCTGACGTTTGACGCGGGTGCGAATGCGCTTCTCAACCTGCAAGACCGAGATTTCGCTCTCCATCAAGCCGAGCACCTTCTCCAGCCGCTCGGTGACGCTTGGCGTCTCCAGGATCGCCTGCTTTTCGGGAATCTTGACTGCAAGATGCGACGCCACGGCGTCAGCCAGCTTCGCGTAATCCTCGATCTGCTGGACGACGTTGATGACCTCGGGCGATACCTTCTTGTTGAGTTTCACATAACCTTCGAACTCGTTGACGACCGAGCGGGCCAGCGCCTCGGCTTCGACCTGGTCGCCGGCCGAATCCGCGAGCACCACCGCGTCGGCCTCGTAATACTCTTCGCGACCCGTATAGTGCTGCACCTTGGCGCGCGCGGCGCCTTCGACCAGTACCTTCACGGTGCCATCGGGCAGCTTCAGCAGTTGCAGCACGCTCGCCAGCGTGCCGACCTCATAAATGGCATCCGGGGCCGGATCGTCATCCGACGCGTTCTTCTGCGTCGCCAAGAGGATGAACGTATCCGAACGCATCACCTCTTCCAGAGCCTTGATCGATTTCTCGCGCCCGACGAAGAGCGGAACGATCATATGTGGAAAGACAACGATGTCCCGCAAAGGCAGCACCGGATAGGCGCGGCTTTCGCCGGCGATCAGGAGCGGCTTGGGCTTGGCAGCACTTGTCATGGCCCCATTCCTTATTGTTGTGCACCCCCCTCATGACCCGCGGGATGCGCGCTGTCATGACGGACTGCCGGTGAGCCGGAAAGAGTCTTGCAGACGGTGTCCCGTCCGAATCCCAAGAATTGGGAGCGAAACTGCATGGAGCGGTTCACGCGACTCTGGCAGGCGACTTTCATTCCGACACTATACGTGGCGTCGCGCCGGAAGCGTGTCAAGAAAGCTGCTTTCGTACAGCGAAAAGCCGCCCTCGTGCCGGCGCAGCAATGGCGCGCACCGCGAATCGGGACGCCCGCGCGGGCCCCATTGCGTTCAGGCACTCGCGCCGCCGGCATCGCTCGCTCGATCCGAGCGATCGGCATAGATGTAAAGCGGACGCTTGCTGCCGTCGATGACCTCGCGGAAGATTTCGACGCGCACGACGCCTTCGAGACTCGGCAGATCGAACATCGTGTCGAGCAGGATGCTCTCCATGATCGAGCGCAACCCGCGCGCGCCGGTCTTGCGATCGATGGCCTTGCGCGCGATCGCGGCAAGCGCGTCGTCGGTCAATTTGAGGTCTACCGTCTCCATCTCGAACATGCGCTGGTACTGCTTGACCAGCGCGTTCTTCGGCTCGGTGAGGATGCGCTTGAGCGAGGCCTCGTCGAGATCTTCCAAGGTGGCGACAACCGGAAGCCGGCCGACGAACTCCGGAATGAGGCCATACTTCAACAAGTCTTCGGGCTCAACCTGGCGGAAAATCTCGCCTTGTTTGCGGTCCTCCGGCGCCATGACCTTGGCGCCGAAACCGATCGAGGTGGACCGACCGCGCGCCGAGATGATCTTCTCCAGCCCGGCAAAGGCGCCGCCGCACACGAACAGGATATTGGTCGTGTCGACTTGGAGGAACTCCTGCTGCGGATGCTTGCGTCCGCCCTGCGGCGGCACGCTCGCGATCGTGCCCTCCATGATCTTCAGCAAGGCCTGCTGCACGCCCTCGCCCGACACGTCCCGCGTGATCGACGGATTGTCTGACTTGCGCGATATCTTGTCGATTTCGTCGATGTAGACGATGCCACGCTGAGCGCGTTCGACATTGTAATCGGCCGACTGCAGCAGCTTGAGGATGATGTTCTCGACATCCTCGCCGACATAGCCAGCCTCTGTCAGCGTGGTCGCATCCGCCATCGTGAACGGCACGTCGAGGATGCGCGCCAACGTCTGCGCCAACAGCGTCTTGCCGGAGCCCGTCGGCCCGATCAGCAGGATGTTGGATTTTGCCAGCTCGACGTCGTTGTGCTTGCTCTGGTGATTAAGCCGCTTGTAGTGATTGTGGACCGCGACCGAGAGCACCTTCTTGGCATAATCCTGGCCAATGACGTAGTCGTCGAGCACCTTGCGGATTTCCCGCGGCGTGGGGATACCGTCTCGCGACTTCACCAGCGAGGATTTGTTCTCCTCACGAATGATGTCCATGCACAGTTCGACGCATTCATCGCAGATAAAGACGGTCGGCCCGGCAATGAGCTTGCGCACCTCGTGCTGACTCTTGCCGCAGAACGAGCAGTAGAGCGTATTCTTCGAATCCCCGCCGCCGACCTTGCTCATTCCAGTCTCCGTACCAGTCCAACGTCTCGACTTCAGGTCTCGACCGCCAGCGCCTCAACTCATGAGCTTACGAAACGGCGCGCTAACATTCCGTAGCACTAGCCCGCCTTTGCTCTCTAAAACCCTGGGAGTGGACGCCGGGGCCACACTGGCAACCGCTCCCGATCAGCACAAGCGCCATGCTAGCGGCCTGCCAGCCAAGAATCCATTAACGATAATGCGACTTTACACCAGTGTGTTTTCCGGATCACACCCCGATAAAGACGATTTTCGTGTGGATTTTGCCTGCCTCTGCCCGGAACAATCCGCCCATTTGATGGCGCTCGCGTCCGGCCGCTGTCGGCCATCACCCCTTTGCGGTCACCGGTTCTACCGCCTTGAGAGACGGTTCCTCGGGACGCTTCTCGATGACCTTGTCGATGAGACCGAAGTCCTTGGCCATTTCGGCGGTCAAGAACATGTCGCGTTCCAAGGCATCCTCGATCTTCTTCAGCGGCTGACCGGTATGCTTGACATAAATTTCGTTCAGGCGCCGCTTCAGGTTCAGGATTTCCTGGGCATGCAGCATGATGTCGGTAGCTTGCCCCTGGAAGCCGCCTGAGGGCTGATGGACCATGATGCGGGCGTTAGGCAGGGCAAACCGCAGATCCTTGGCGCCAGCCGCGAGCAGCAGCGACCCCATGGAGGCCGCTTGCCCGGTGCAAAGCGTCGACACGGCCGGACGGATGAACTGCATGGTGTCGTAGATCGCCAAGCCGGAGGTCACGATCCCGCCGGGCGAATTGATGTACATGGAGACTTCCTTTTTGGGATTGTCCGCCTCCAGGAACAGGAGTTGAGCCACCACGAGCGAGGCCATGCCGTCCTCGATCGGGCCGGTGATGAAGATGATCCGCTCCTTGAGCAGCCTGGAATAGATGTCGTAAGCCCGCTCCCCGCGGTTGGTCTGCTCGACCACCATGGGGACGAGGTAGTTCATGTAGGTTTCGGTCGGATCGCGCATGGATCACCTTTGGCGCTGTCGTATACCCGTCAGTGTGACTGAGTCGGGCTTGGCGTGTCGAAGCCGGATTCACAGCATCCGGCCTTGCAGCTATTGCACATATGCGCGGAAGTCGACGCGACAAGGTGCACGGCCAGAGCCGGTTCGCCGAAGACCCCTATTCCGCCTCTTCCTTGAAGAGCTCCTCCCGCGACACCTTCTTCTCGGCGACGTCGGCAAGTTCAAGTACGAAGTCGACGACCTTGTCCTCGAACAAAGGCGCGCGCAAGGCTGCAAGCGCTCCCGGATTGTTCCGATAATAATCCCAGACCTGCTGCTCGCGGCCGGGGAGCTGACGCACCTGCTCCATCACCGCCGCGCGCATTTGCTCCTCGCCCACGGTGATGTTGTTCTTCTCGCCGATTTCCGCAATCACCAAGCCGAGGCGCACCCGACGCTCGGCGATCGCGCGGTAATCCGTGCGCGCCTTTTCCTCCGTTGTCCCTTCGTCCTCGAAGGTACGGCCCTGCTGCTTGAGGTCGTTGTCGACCGCCGACCAGACGCTATTGAACTCTTGCTCGACAAGGCTCGGCGGCGGCTCGAATTTATGGCGCTCGTCAAGCTGATCGAGAAGCGCACGCTTGAGTTTTTGCCGCGAAGCCGCTCTATGTTCGCGCTGGATGCGTTCACGCAATGCATCGCGCAGCTTGGCAAGCCCATCCAGCCCGAGGGTCTTGGCGAATTCGTCGTCAAGCGTGACGGTACCCGGAGCTTCGACGGACTTGACGTTCACCGCGAACGTAGCGTCCTTCCCGGCGATAGCGGCCGCAGGGTAATTTTCGGGGAATTTGATGTCGAAGGTCCGGCTTTCGCCCGCCTTGGCGCCAATCAGGTTGTCCTCAAACCCCGGCAGGAATTGCCCCGAACCCAGCAGGATCGGAACATCCTCGGCCGAGTTGCCGTCGAATGGCTGCCCACCGATTGTGCCCTGGAACGATATCGTCATCCGGTCGCCCTTCTCGGCGGCCTCGGACTTGGCGCTGAACGGCCGGTTCTGTTCGGCCAGCACCTGCAGCGCTTGATCGACTTCGGCATCGGTGACGTCAGTGCTGAGCCGCTCGAGCTTCATGGTCTTAAAGTCGGTCAGCGCGATCGGCGGCACAATCTCCATCTCGACCGTGTAGGCGAGGTCGGATTTGCCGGCGATGATGCCTTCCACTCCCCCGTCCTCGGAAGGCAGCACGACCTTTGGCTCGGTCGCGAGCTTAAAGCCGTGCTCGCTGACGATTTTGTCGTTGGCTTCGCGGACGGCGTTTTCAATGACCTCGGCCATCGCCGACTTGCCGTAAATCCGCTTAAGGTGCGCCACCGGGACTTTTCCCGGTCGGAAGCCTCGCAGCTGGACCCGGCCTTTGAGGTCGTCGAGCCTCTCGTTGACCCGAACTTCAAGGTCGGTCGCCGGAAACACCACGCGATATTCCCGCTTAAGACCCGCGGACGAAGTTTCAGTCACCTGCATTGCAACTACTCTTGATAGCGCAAGACCGGGCGCATCCCCGCTGCATTTGTTAAAAATCCCGCCCGGCTGGTGCGGGCGGAGGGGCTCGAACCCCCACGACTTGCGTCACGGGAACCTAAATCCCGCGCGTCTACCAATTCCGCCACGCCCGCGACGCGCAAGGCAGCCCGGCGGCGCGGCTTATATCACGCAGCTTGCGCTGAGCACCACAAAAATAGCCATCGCGACCACCTCCGCAATTGCGGCGCTTGCAACATGGGGGCGGGGTCAGCCAAGCAGCGCGCGGTAAACGCGCGGCAGCGCTTCCGGCAAATCTTCCGAAATAAGGCCCGGACCGGCGCACCGCGCGGCTTCGCCGTGGAGCCAGACGGCGGCACATGCAGCCTCGAAGGATGGCATGCCTTGCGCCAATAATCCGGTCGCCATGCCCGTGAGGACATCGCCCGCACCGGCGGTAGCCAGGAAGGCCGGCGCATTCGCCGCAATGCCGGCTCGCCCATCCGCCGCTGCGACCACCGTGTCGCCGCCCTTGATAACGACAATCGTGCCGGTCAACGCGGCAGCGAGAAGCGCTCGCTCAAGCTTCGAGCCTACTTTCGCCCGCTCATCCAAGCGCCAGAAAAATCGCGAAAATTCGCCCTCGTGGGGAGTTAGAATCGTAGGACGACCGGCGCGCGCCAGAAGCGCCTGGGCAAGCCGGTCGGGATCGTTGGCAAAGCTGGTGATGGCATCGGCGTCGAGCACGACGGCGCGCTCGCCGGCGAGGACCGTAAGGACGAGCTCACGGGTGGCTTCGCCTACGCCCAGCCCAGGCCCGAGCGCTACCGCATTGAGCCTCCGATCGCCAAGGAATGCCTCCATCTCCCGACTGCCATCGACCGGGCGGACCATAATGGCGAGATTCGAGACGGCATTGACCGAAAGCGCCTCCCGCGGGCTGGCGATGGTCACCAAGCCCGCTCCGGCGCGGAGTGCGCCGCGCGCCGCTAGCCGCGCTGCGGCAGTTGACCATGACGGCCCCGAAGCCACAAGCGCATGACCCCGGTCGTATTTGTGTCCGCTCAGCTGCGGTACCGGGAAATGCCGGCGCCAAAGCTCGGGTATGTTCTGGAAGATTCTGGGCCCAATTCGGTCCAGCACCGAATCCGGAATGCCGATATCGGCAACGGACGTTGCACCGCAATGGAGCCGGCCTGGCAGGAGCAGATGGCCGGGTTTCTTGCGAAAGAAGGTAATGGTCCGAGAGGCTCTAACTGCCACTCCCATGGCCTCGCCCGAACTGCCGTTAATGCCGCTTGGCAGATCAATCGCAACGATGGGCGCTTGCTGCGCGTTCATCGCCTCGATCATCTCCTGCGCGGCTCCTTTGACCCGCCGATCGAGCCCGGCCCCGAACATGGCATCGATCACAACCTGGGCTCCGGCCAACCGGCCAGGCTGGGCTTCTAGAAGTGGCCCCTTCCATTTCTGTACGGCGGACGCGGCGTCCCCTTTGAGCGCGGCCATTTCTCCGATCAAAAGGACTTGGACGGCATATCCCCTTCCGGTGAGGTGCCGGGCGGCGACGAACCCATCGCCGCCGTTGTTCCCCGGCCCGGCCACGACCACGACCTTGCTGCCAGCCGGGTGATGGGCAATTATCGCGTCAGCAACGGCTGCCCCCGCCCGTTCCATGAGATCGATGCTGGCAGTTCCGGCGGCGACCGTAAGCCGGTCGGCTTCTGCCATTTCCGAATTTCGGAGAAGCTCAATCATGGCCCGGAAGCTAACGACTGGGACGAGCAGCGCCTATCGACGAGGCGCCACGGCGGCCCGTTATTGACGGGGGAATAGGCACTATGCCTATTTCGTCGGCACAGACGCCTCATGAGGTTTTGGACCCGTGGTTGCTCGTGGCGTCTAGCCCATTGACAGAGCATGGCAATTTGGCCCCTTAGGTCTTGGCATGGGACCTGCTAACCAAGCGTCGGTTCCGAATGTCTTGAGTTCGATGCCTGGGGCGGGAGACGAAGCGCGATGAAGAAGATAGAGGCGATCATCAAGCCGTTCAAACTCGACGAGGTAAAAGAAGCGCTCCAGGAAGTCGGCTTACAAGGCATCACCGTGACCGAAGCGAAGGGCTTCGGGCGGCAGAAGGGGCATACCGAACTCTACCGCGGCGCCGAATACGTGGTCGATTTCCTCCCCAAGGTGAAGATCGAGATTGTGCTTGGCGACGACATGGTGGAGAAGGCCGTTGAGGCGATCCGCCGCGCCGCCCAGACGGGCCGGATCGGCGACGGCAAGATCTTCGTTTCGAGTATTGAGGAGGCTATCCGGATCAGGACAGGGGAATCCGGACTGGACGCGATTTGAGCCGCCACCCCGATCGCTTGCTCGGCCACATCCAACGCGCGGTCGGCAGCCCTCATCTACAGCAACACCACGAAAGGTACGCATGCCATGACGACGCCGAAGAATGTCATGAAGACGATCAAAGACAACGACGTGAAATACGTCGACTTCCGGTTTACCGATCCGCGCGGCAAGTGGCAGCACGTCACCTTCGACGTCACCATGATCGAGGAAGAGACGTTCGCGGAAGGCATGATGTTCGACGGCTCTTCGATCGCCGGCTGGAAGGCCATCAACGAATCGGACATGTGCTTGATGCCGGATCCGGTCTCGGCCTGCATCGATCCATTCTTCGCCGAGACCACGCTCGTGCTGGTGTGCGACGTCCTCGAGCCGACGACGGGAGAACCCTACAACCGCGATCCGCGCGGCATCGCCAAGCGCGCCGAAGGCATGGTCAAGTCCATGGGCGTCGGCGACACCGTGTACTTCGGTCCGGAGGCGGAATTCTTCGTATTCGACGACGTCAAGTACAAGGCGGAACCCTATAATACCGGTTTTAAGCTCGATTCCGTTGAATTTCCGACCAATGCAGACACCGATTACGAAGGTGGAAATCTCGGTCATCGCATTTGGACCAAAAAAGGCTATTTCCCAGTGCCGCCGCAAGATTCGGTGCAGGACATGCGCTCGGAAATGCTCGCCGCGATGGCCCGCATGGGCGTCAAGGTGGAGAAGCACCACCACGAAGTCGCTTCCGCACAGCACGAACTCGGCATGAAATTCTCGCCGCTGACGGTGATGGCCGATCAGTTGCAGATCTACAAATACTGCATTCAGCAGGTTGCCCAGGTTTACGGCAAGACCGCGACCTTCATGCCAAAACCGATTTACGGCGACAACGGCTCGGGCATGCATTGTCACCAGTCGATCTGGAAATCTGGCAAACCCGTATTCGCCGGCAATAAATATTCGGATCTCTCCGACACCTGCCTGTCGTACATTGCCGGCATCATCAAACACGCCAAGGCGATCAACGTCTTCACCAACCCGACGACCAACTCGTACAAGCGGCTGGTACCGGGCTTCGAAGCGCCGGTTTTGCTCGCCTATTCGGCGCGCAATCGCTCGGCCTCTTGCCGCATCCCCTACACCACCAACCCCAAAGCCAAGCGCGTTGAGGTGCGTTTCCCTGATCCGCTTGCCAATCCCTATCTGGCATTTTCGGCGATGCTGATGGCGGGTCTTGATGGCATCAAAAACAAACTGGATCCGGGCGAGGCCGTCGACAAGGACCTTTACGATCTGCCGCCGAAAGAGCTGAGAAAGATTCCGACCGTCTGCGGCTCGCTGCGGCAAGCGATCGAAGAACTCAATAAGGATCGTGGTTTCCTCACCGCCGGGGGCGTTTTCGACGACGACTTCATCGACGCCTATGTTGATCTGAAGATGAACGAGGTGATCCGGTTCGAGCACACGCCGCATCCGGTCGAATTCGAAATGTATTACTCGGCGTAGCGTCCGCGTATCCATTGCATAGTGCGATGCGAACTGCGGGCGTTGAGATTTCGCCGCCCGCGTTTCTGCTTCATGCACGCGCAATGATCGGCCGGGAGCCTTAGCGGCCCTTTCGGTACGAAAGGGGTACCGGCTCGCCGACAAGAGAAAGTAGCTCTCGCTGACGCGCCGTTTGCAGCTTCTCCGCCGGTTTGGAGTTTGACTGGGCTGCGACGGCTTCATCGGACAGTTCGATGCGATCGCGCCCGTTCGCCTTGGCGCGATACAGCGCCGCATCGGCGCGGGCAATCAGCAGGTCGATCGCGGCATTGGGCGACCCGCAAGCGACCCCGACGCTCACGGTCGCGGGAATTCCGTGACCGCCCGGCGCGCGCGTTTCCGCGGCAAAAGCGACTCGCACGCGTTCGGCAGCGATGGCGGATTCGGCAAGCGTACCTGGGATGATGGCGATGAATTCCTCGCCTCCCAGCCGCCCGACCAAGTCCCCCGACCGCATGGTCTTTCGCGCCACGTCCGCGAATAGCTGCAGCATCGTGTCGCCCATGGCGTGACCGAAATTGTCGTTGATCGACTTGAAGCGATCGAGATCGAAAGCAAGGACGCTGACCGGTTGCATCGCCGCTTTATGAGCGTCCAGCACGGCGGTAGCCGCCTCAAAGAAGCCGCGCCGGTTCAGCAGTCCACTCAATGGATCCGTTGCTGCTGCGACCTTGTAAGCGCGCACAGTGCGGTCTTTGGCGAGCACCAGGACCATGAAGGCCGCGCCGACCACGTAGAGCACGACTTCGATCGCGAATACCGCAACCCATCCGGTTGCGGGGGCTTGGCCGCCGCCGAGATTGATCGAAAACGTAGCGAGCACCATCGGAAAGAGAAAGATGGCGCCGTGCAGCATCGGCACGAAAATCGCGGGCCAACGGCGGAGCAACGGTTTGCGCCGCTCGCGCCAGAGCTCGACGGCAATCAGGAAAGTGTAGACTCCGACAATGAGCGAGCTGGCGATGACCCGGTGAGCCGCTGAATTGGCAAATGCCGGGATACTGCACGCGGCCATCCAGCTTCCAGCGCCCAGAAACATGCCGGTCCACGAGATCGGCCGGCCGTGAAAGACGCGTGAGGCGCTCCAGATCATGCCGACGGCGACGAACAGGAGCACGTTGGCAATCCCAGCGGGAAAAAGCGGCACGGCCTGGTCGCCAAGCCACCAGATGGCTCCCGACGCTCCGCCAATCAGGTAAGCAGCGCCCCACCACGCCAGGGCGGCTATGCGGTCCTGCAGGGAGGCGAACAGCAGAAATATCCCCAGCAGCGAAGTTACGCACGTGGCGATGACCAACAACGTGCCAACGTCGAGGGAACTCGACGCTGCGGCGAGATGGGCGACCATCACGGACGTCTCCAATCGGTGTTCGTACAAAGAGTATCACCGGCCGCGCCGCTCTGCCGAAGGTTTGCTTTTCAGGCTTTGCCAAGCGTTCGGCCCAACCAGCGGTTTTTTGTGAAAAGCCATGAAAATTGCATTCTTAAGGATTTGCTGAAAATCGAATGCCGGACGGTCCACCCAAAGCGATATGGCGTGGCGGACGTTGGCAAACGATCTTGGAAATCCTGGATCTGGGGGCGTGGACTGCCGCAGTGTATCGCAGCGGATTTGACGATCGTTGTCCCCAAGGAGCGAACTCGCGAATCGAACGGATCGCGACCAGGGGCTCCGATTTTACCCCGACCCTTCACTTGTAGGGGCCGCTTGCATAGATTGGTCCAAGGCAAGGGAGGTTCCCGATGGTTCAATCCGCCGAACTCGATGCCGTTCCTGATACGATCCAAGCCACGCTGAACTATGTCGTGGACGACGGCAGCAAGATCTTCACGATCGTCGCCGCCCCGGGCGGCAGCGATACGCGCTCCGGCAGCACGCCTGACCCGCGGCGTGTCGTCATCCACAATGGCCGGCCCGATGCCGGCGAATTCGTTCTGGAGCGTCACGGCTTTCGATTCGTGCGCCACTACACAAGCGTGACGGATTTCTTCGACGAGAACGAGATCAAGCGCGTTTATTATCCAGAAATGGAAGCGCTGGTTAAGCGCGAGAGCGGCGCCAAGCGGGTCGTCGTGTTCGATCACACTTTGCGCACCGCAGATGATGAACTGCGAGAGTCGAAAGGGATTCGCGAGGTCGTGCGTCGCGTCCACAACGATTACACTGAATTGTCGGCGCCCCAGCGCGTGCGCGACATTCTGCCGAACGAGGCAGAGGATTTGTTGAAGTGCCGCTTTGCGATCATCCAGGTGTGGCGGCCGATCCGACATCCGGTCGAGACTTATCCGCTGGCCATGGCGGATGCGCGGACGCTCTCTCCTGGGGATATGATTGTTTCAGAGCGGCGCGCGCCCGGCCGTATCGGTCAAACTTACGCGATCAAATATAACCCAGCGCACAAATGGTATTGGTTCCCGCGCATGCGGCGCGAGGAAGCCTACGTCTTCAAGGTGTTCGATTCGATGATGGACGGCCGCGCCCGCTGGACCGCGCATACCGCGTTCGAAGACCCGACCACGCCGCCACACGCCCGTCCGCGCGAAAGCATCGAAATCAGGACGATGGCGTTTTTCTGAATAATAAATCCCCTCCCCCTGAAAGGGAGAGGGTAGGGTGGGAGTCAACAGTCTGATGTCTTGCGCAAGCGGCTAGGAAAGACTGACCCCCACCCGCTCGCTCCGCTCGCCACCTCCCCCTTTCAGGGGAGGAAACAAAGATATCACCGCTTCGAGAACTGGAAGCTTCGGCGCGCCTTAGCCTTGCCGTACTTCTTTCGCTCGACCACGCGCGGATCGCGGGTGAGGAAGCCGCCGTGCTTGAGGACGCCGCGCAGATCGGGCTCGTGGCGCGTTAGCGCCTTGGATAAGCCGTGGCGAACCGCGCCGGCCTGACCGGAGAGGCCGCCGCCCGAGACCGTGCACACCACGTCGTACTGGCCCTGCCGATTGGCAGCGACGAGCGGCTGCGCAATCATCATGCGCAACACCGGCCGCGCGAAATAGGTCTCAGCCGGCTTGCTGTTGACGGTGATTTTGCCGGAGCCCATCTTGATCCACACCCGCGCCACGGCGTCCTTGCGTTTGCCGGTCGCGTAGGCACGGCCCTCCTTGTCGAGCTTCTGCACGTATTTAGGCGGTTGCGGCGTTGCCGCAGGCTTGAGCGTGGACAGTTCTTCCAGAGTCTGAATCGTCTCCGCCATCACGCCGTCCTCTTGTTCTTCCGGTTCATTGCGGCCACATCGACTTTTTCCGGCTGCTGGGCCTCATGCGGATGCTCGGCATGCGGATAGACCCGCAAATTCGCGAGCTGGCGGCGGCCGAGCGGACCGTGCGGCAGCATGCGCTCCACTGCTTTTTCCACGATGCGTTCGGGAAAGCGGCCCGTCAGGATCGACTTCGCCGTGCGCTCCTTGATGCCGCCGATGTAACCAGTGTGCTTGTAATAGACTTTCTGCTGGACCTTCCGCCCGGTCAGGACCGCCTTCGCGGCATTGATAACGATGACGTTATCGCCGCAATCGACATGAGGCGTGAAGGTCGGCTTGTGCTTACCACGCAGCCGCAGCGCCACGATCGAGGCAAGCCGGCCGACGACCAGCCCGTCGGCGTCGATCATCACCCACTTCTTGTCGACTTCGGCGGGCTTAGCCGAATAGGTTTTCATAGTGCGCATCCGTTCAGGGAAGCCGGCCGGAGCCTAGCCGACGCTATGTAGCCGCCGAAAACCTGCAGGTCAATGCATGCGGATCGATTTTCGTACGGTTTCATATGTTTGCTATAGGGGTATTATATTACCTCCAGGTCCGGTATGGAATAGGTCGAGGTCGCATGCGCTACCAAATCGTCGGCATTGTCGGACCGGATGCCAATCTCGCCGACGGCGAGCCTTCGGCCAAGCTTGATCAGCCGCACTTCGGCCACGAGATCGCGCGGGGCGGGCTTCTGCAAGAAATTGATGGAGAAATTCGTGGTAACCGCGAGCGGCACCCAGCCGATCGCGGAAAGGACCGCCAGATACATCGTAAAATCAGCGAGCGCCATCATGATCGGTCCCGAAACGGTGCCGCCAGGGCGCAGCGATTTCGGGTGAAAATGCCGGCGCATCCGGCAGCCGCCGAACCAGAGATCTTCCAGAACGTAACCGCTTTCGGGGTTGAACATTTCGGGGAATTCGGCACGGAGCAGCGCTTCAAGCTCCTTGCGCGTCAGCTTCGGCTCGACCATGTCCTTGTTTGTCCGGTGCCCCTTCATTGCCCGTCCTCCTCTGGCATGGCAGATCGGATATCGTGACTTAAGCCAACGCTCTGACGGAGGCGCAAGATAGAACCATGAGCACTGGCATCGCCAAAGCCACCGCGCCCACTGGCGCAACGTCCGAGTTGATCCTGCTGCGGGAGGATCTTTCCGGCATCGCCATTTTGACGCTCAACCGGCCACACGCTCGCAACAGCCTCTCGGAAGCGATGCTCGAGGCGCTCGGCGACGCCTTGACCGCAATCGCCCATGAGCGCGATGTCCGTGCGGTGATTCTTGCAGCGAACGGCCCCGCCTTTTCGGCCGGCCACGACTTGAAGGAACTTAACGTGCGCCGATCCGACGAGGACCGCGGCCGCGCCTATTTCAAGCACATCATGGCGATGTGCAGCCGCGTCATGCAACAGATCGTGATGCTGCCGCAACCGGTCATCGCCGCAGTGCAGGCAACCGCGACGGCGGCGGGCTGTCAGCTGGCGGCAAGCTGCGATCTCGCGGTCGCCTCGCGCACGGCTAAGTTCGCCACACCGGGCGTCAATATCGGCCTGTTCTGCTCGACCCCGATGGTGGCGCTGACGCGCAACGTGCCGCGCAAGCACGCCATGGAGATGCTGCTGACCGGCGAAATGATCTCGGCCGAGGCGGCTGCGCGCATCGGCCTCGTCAATCACGTGGTCGCGCCCGGCAGCGAGCGCGAAGAGGCCCTCAAGCTTGCAAGGAAAATTACCGCCAAGTCGGCGCTGACGCTCAAGATCGGCAAGGAGGCCTTCTATCGCCAGATCGAAATGCCGCTCGCCGATGCTTATGCATTCGCGTCCGACGTGATGGTCGAGAACATGCTGGCGCGCGATGCCGAGGAAGGCATTTCGGCCTTCATCGAAAAACGCGCGCCAAAATGGCAGGATCGTTAAACCTCAGATGTAACACCCGTGGCTCAGGCAATGAATCACGATTCCTATCCTGACAGCTATATTCGCGGCATTCTCAATACGGTGAAGACCATCGCCATGGTCGGCGCATCGGAAAAGGAGAACCGGCCGAGCTACTTTGCTTTCAAATACCTGCTGGAGCGCGGTTACAAGATGATCCCCGTCAACCCGGGACATGCGGGAGGGCAAATGCTTGGCCAGCGGATCTACGCGCGCCTTGCCGACATCCCCGATCCGATCGACATGGTCGATATCTTTCGTGCCTCGCAATACGCGTTGCCGATCGTGCAGGAAGCGCTGGAATTAAAGCCGAGGCCGCAGGTCATCTGGATGCAACTTGGCGTGCGAAACGACGAAGCGACTGCTCTCGCCGAGGCGAGTGGGCTGAAGGTGGTAATGAACCGCTGCCCTAAGATCGAGTACGGCCGCCTGTCTTCGGAAATCGCCTGGATGGGCGTCAATACCCGCACCATCAGCTCGAAAAAGGGCGTGATCGGCGGCGTCCAGCGCATGTCGCTGAACCGAACCACGGCCCAGGGCGGAACGACCGACGCCGCCGACCGCGTTCAGCGCGAGGAAAGCGGACGCTAGGGCCTCCAGACGCTTACCCGAGCAAGCTCAGAAATTTGGGCGTCCGGCAGCTCGAACTGTTCGCGCATCTATGGCGCCGCCAGATTCATTAGAATTGATTCGGAGCTTACTTGAAATGAAAATTCGTATTGCACTGACAATGGCGATTTTCTGCCTCGCGCTCGCACCGGCTGCCACGCGGGCCGGCGAACAACAGGCCCGCCAAGCCTGCATGAACGACGCCATGACCGTTTGCGGCTAATTCAATCCCAACGGAGAGCGTGTGGCCGGCCGCCTTATCTCCAATCGCAGCCGCATTTCGGTCGCGTGCCGTCAGGCACTCAAGCATTTCAATCCGCGAACCGCCTCCCGCTAAATTCCGTCCTTCCGACGGACTCGCGAATTTCCGCCGTTCAGTCGCAATAAAGCCACCGCGGCCTCCTACGGCTGAGCCATTGACTTCATTTCGGGATAAACGTTCGTGCAAAATCGTATTCCCGCGGGCCTGGCCCTGTGCTGGCTGGCCCTGTGCTGGCTCGCGCTGGTACCGATGATGGCGCGGGCCGACGAACGCCAGGATAAGAACGCTTGCATGAGCGATGCCCAGATATATTGCGGGCAGTTCATTCCTGACCGTGTCCGCGTCGCCCATTGTCTGATGGCCAACCGCCGGCACATCTCACCGGCTTGCCGGCAAGCACTGAAGCATTTCAAATAGAACGCAAGCCTACGGCCGTGCGGGTCGGGGAAAGAATTTTGTTTCGCCGGCAGTCCGACACAGCGCGGCGCTTCTCGGTTAACGGAGCCGCCGTCCTGCCTTGACGCGAACAGCCGGTCCGATAAGCATCCTCCGTTCTATTTTCCGGCAATGACGAGGATCGACCGATGCCCGAACGCATTCCTGGTTTTTCGACGCTCGCCATCCATGCCGGCGCGCAACCCGACCCAACCACCGGCGCCCGCGCCACACCGATCTATCAAACGACCTCGTACGTGTTCGAGAGCGTCGATCACGCCGCCTCGCTGTTCGGTCTGCAAACATTCGGTAACATCTATACGCGCATCGGCAACCCGACCTGCGCCGTGCTCGAGGAACGCGTCGCCGCCCTCGAAGGCGGTACTGCGGGGCTCGCCACCGCCTCGGGCCATGCAGCGCAGGTCATGACCTTTCACTGCCTGCTGCAGCCGGGCGACGAGTTCGTGGCGTCGAAAAATCTCTACGGCGGCTCGATCAATCAGTTCAATCACGCCTTCAAGAATTTTGGCTGGAACGTGGTGTGGGCCGATCCCAACGACATTTCCTCGTTCGAACGGGCGATCTCGCCGAAAACCAAGGCCATCTTTACCGAGTCCATTGCCAATCCGGGCGGGGTGATCACCGACATGGCGGCGGTGGCCCAGATCGCACGACGGGCCGGAGTGCCTTACATCGTCGATAACACTCTCGCCACGCCGTACTTGTGCAAACCCTTCGAGCACGGCGCCGACATTGTCGTGCATTCGCTGACAAAATTTCTTGGCGGCCACGGCAATTCAATCGGCGGCATGATCGTCGACGGCGGCACGTTCAACTGGTCGCGCGAACGGCGCTACCCGATGCTGTGCGAGCCGCGCCCGGAATATCACGGGATCGTGCTGCACGAGACGTTCGGCAACTTCGCGTTCGCCATTGCCTGCCGCGTGCTGGCGCTGCGCGATATCGGCTCCGCGTTGTCGCCGTTCAACGCTTTTCTCATCCTCACCGGCATCGAAACGCTGCCGCTACGCATGCGGAAGCATTGCGATAACACGCTTGCGGTGGCGGAATGGATTTCGAGCCATCCGAAAGTGGCCTGGGTCAGTTATCCCGGACTGCCGGGCGACCGCTATCACAACCTCGCCAAGAAATATTGTTCTAATGGCGCGGGAGCCGTGTTCACTTTCGGCCTCAAAGGCGGCTACGACGCCGGCGTCAAGCTCGTGTCCAATGTGAAGCTGTTTTCCCACCTTGCCAATATCGGCGATACCCGCTCGCTGATCATTCATCCGGCATCCACCACCCACCGGCAGCTCTCCGACGCGCAGAAGATCGCCGCCGGCGCCGGTCCCGACGTGGTAAGGCTGTCGATCGGCCTGGAGGACAAGGAAGACATCATTGCCGATCTGGAGCAAGGTTTGGCGGAGGCGTAGCGCTTATGCCTTACCGGCCGGTTTGCCCCTTTTTTACTCATGCGCGCGTCGAACTCGGCAAGCCGAGCGCCGCAGGAAAGCCGGATTCCACCGCTTGCCGCGTCGCTTTCTCTGCATGTACGACCGCGATGGTGAGGACGATCATCGCCGTGCCTTGATGCGCCAGGGCGAGCTGCAGCGGCACGACAAGAAGTAGGGTTGCGATCCCGAGCGTGGCTTGAATAGTGACAGCCGCAAACAGCGCCAGCGCCCCGATCGATGCCGCGCGTCCCGCCCGCACCCGCAGAACGTCGACGAGGTGCCAGGCCGCGCACAGCCAGAGCGTATAGGCTAGCATACGGTGATCGAACTGGATGGTCAGAACGTTCTCGAAGAAGTTTCGCCACCCCGGCGTAAGCGAGAACAAGTGTGAGGCATCCGGTATGAAAGTGCCGTCGATCAGGGGCCAAGTGTTGTAGATGTAGCCTGCGCGCGATCCCGCGACGAGCGCGCCGAGATAGATTTGCGCCAGCACGACGACCACAAGGCCGACCGCGCTGATTCGTATCCGCGACGCCGCAGATTGGGACGTGTTGTCGCCGAGCCGCAGCGCCGTCCATAGGATGGCGATGTAGATGATGCAGGCAAGAACAAGGTGCGTCGCCAAGCGATACTGAGAGACTTCAATGCGATGAACGAGTCCTGAAGCAACCATCCACCAGCCCACCGCGCCCTGCAGCGCACCGAGGCCGAAGATCAGCCACAACCGGCCGCGCAATCCTCGCGCGATCCAGCCTCGCCACAGAAACCACAGCAGCGGCAACAAAAAGATCACGCCAATCAGGCGGCCTATCAGCCGATGCGTCCACTCCCACCAGAAGATCGATTTGAACGCCGCGAGGCTCATGCCTTCATGGATTGCGCTGTATT
Organism: Xanthobacteraceae bacterium; assembly: GCA_050725855.1. Classification (GTDB taxonomy): domain Bacteria; phylum Pseudomonadota; class Alphaproteobacteria; order Rhizobiales; family Xanthobacteraceae; genus BOG-931. Next base: position 41,809 of record JBOHIU010000107.1, read on the forward strand.
GCGGGATCTCCTGATAGCGATGGAACTCGGTTTGCCATTGCGCCGCGTTCAGCGGCGGTACAACGCCCACGACCGGTTGCCATTCGGTGATCGAGAGACCCGACTCGGTCAGTCGCGTGGCGCCGCCAACCAGCACCATGGCCAGCACAAGACCGGCCACGGCAAAGAGCCACAGCCTGATTGCTCCACTGTGAAGTTCCATCTGATCTTTGGTGAGGCTCGCGGGCATTGGTAGTCGCGTTGGGATCGCTTGTATGGGCCGCGCGGACCATATAGTGCTGGCCCCCCGCCCCGCAACTGCGGTCGTTTTGTCATGCCGATCCGTCTGCGAAAATTTATCGGCGCTATTCTGCTCCTGATCCTCGTCATCGCGTGGGCGTTGGTCGCAATGGCGCTCGCACAAGCTCCCGCAATTCACGACAATATGATTGCATCGATCGCGTATTACGTGATCGCAGGCATCGGCTGGGTGCTTCCGGCAATGCCGCTCGTGCGCTGGATGAGCGGCAAGTAGGATGAACGGCTCTCAAACGGCGGACGGAAAGTGTCTCGTCCGCAATGTCGTGTGACGGTTTGCGACCTATGCTGCGTCCACGTGCCGGAACCCGCTCCACATCGCCGTCGCCGAGCCGGACAGCAGAACCCGCACATAGCGCAGGCGCTGAAATTCGCCATTGAGCGAAATGCGCGGTAATGCCGTGAGGTGGTCGCGATGTTCAGGAAACAGCACCCCAGGGCGCGTCGTCACCCCGGTCTTGAAACCGAGGTCGGCGGCGATGGCAAATTCCCGCGGTCCCGCGGAGGTGCGGTCACCCACCGGAAATGACAGATGCTCGGGCCGCTGCAAAAGCGCGGCTTCGATCACGGAGCGACTCAAGTCCATTTCCGAGCGCGCGGATTTGTCGGGCAACTTCGCCAGCATCGGGTGGGTGATGGTATGCGCACCGATGGTCACGAGCGGATCGGACGCAAGCTCTGCCAACTCGTCCCAGCCCATGCACAACTCCTTGCAGAAGCCGGCAATTTCGACGGCATAACAGGCCGCAAGGTTGCGGATCACTTCTCGTAATTCGGCTTCCGTCGGCCGCGCGCGGAGCCACCAATAGAGTTCGTCGTAAAGCGCGCGCTTCTCGGAATTGGTCGCGCAGTCGAAGGTCTGATTGCGCCCCCCGATATTGAGGCCGATCCGGCTGTTGCGCGCAATCACGGCTTCGAGCGCAAGCCACCACAATTCGCCGAGCCGGTCGGGAAAGCTGGTGGCCACATAGACGGCAAATGGGATGCCCTCCCGTTTGAGTATCGGATAGGCAATCTGCAGGGTATCGCGATAGCCATCGTCGAATGTGAGACATGCGAAGCGGCGGGAAAAATCGCGCTCCACGAAGCGACGGTGCATTTCGCCGAGGCTGACGAGGTCAAGATCGGAGCGGCGTAATTCCTCCACCACCTGGCTGAAAAAGCGAGGCGTGATCTCCAGGAGCCGATTGGGTTGAAAGCGGCCGGAACGCGGCGGCCGCACATGGTGCAGCGTCAAAATGACGCCAACACCGCCCACCAACGGCTTGAGCCAACGATGGGCGCCGCTGACATAAAGCGTCTCCAATCCGCCGCGGATAATCGTTGGTTTGAGAGCCGCCAAATGCCCCTCCTCTCGCAAAGGCAACTATTCCAAGGGCAGGTTTACAATTCTTTTCCGCCACCAGCCGAAACGTCAGCCGGCAGCCATGAGGCGATCTCGCGCGCTTCGATCAAGCGATTCACCAATAGGCTAGGCTGCGACGGCTTCGGCCGAAGGCAGCTTGGCGTGCTGGCCATTGAGAACCATGACGTCGTCGAAGCCGGCGGCCAGCAGGCGCTCGCGTGCGGCAGTGGCGTTGGCCGGCATATGCGCGAGCAGAACCGCATGGGGAGCGATTTCGCTGATCACTTCCAGATCAACGCCCTGCGCCTCACCGGCAGCCGCAATCAGATAATCGTAGCTGCGCGCCAGAGCGTCGAAACATGGCCCAAGACGAGGCGACGACAGCAGAGCCATGCGTGCGATCGGTGATCGCCCAGAGGAAATGACGTGAACACTCGAAAGCCGATCCTTGACGATGATATCACTGAAGGAGGCCATACCGGCGGCGAATTCCGCCATTCCCGCGGTGGACGCATCGGCCATCGTACTTTTGGCCGCGGTATTTTCCCCTTTGAGCCCGACCACGATGACGCGCCCCTGTCTGACGAGCTCGCGGGCAAGATCGATTGCGGTCTCACCCCAATTCATACCCGATTCCGTACCAAGCACGGCAATGCGGCGCGCACCGGTTTGGCGGAGACTTTGCGCAAGGTTGGCGAGCGCTTCGCTTGGGGGAGAAACGAGTGGTGGCGCCTCAGGTCGAATTTCCGGCGCAGGAACGTTTGGCACCGGTGCTTCCAGTGCTTCAAGTCGGCGCGGCTGGCGCGCGATTGTACGCAACGCGCCCGGAGCGTTCAGAAGTTCCTTGGTAAGCACAAATCCGCAACACAGCATCAGGATCGCCACGGTGGCTATCAGCACGCTTGGTAGCTTCTTCGGATAGGTCGGAATGTTCGATGCCGTGGCCCGCGAAATGATACGCGCGTCGGCCGGCGAGGAATTGGCGGTATCGCGAGCCGTCGCTTCGCGGTATTTGGCAAGATACGACTCCAAGAGATCACGCTGCGCCTTGGCATCGCGCTGCAGAGCGCGCAATTCGACGTCGCGCTCATTCGAGCCGGCCGCCTGAGTCTTGATCTGATCGAATGCCGCCGTCAGTGAATCGACGCGAGCGCTGGCGATTTTGGCGTCGTTCTCGAACGATCGCGCAATACTGGTCGCCTCGGCTCGGATTTGTTGATCGAGATCGGCAATCTGCGCTTTGAGTTCCTTGATGCGCGGATGCCGCGCGCCAAGCGAAATCGATTGTTCGGCGAGTTCTGCGCGTAACGTGACCCGCTGCTCGGAAAGGCGGAGGATCAGCTCGGAATTCAGGATATCGGACGACTCGATGGGCTGGCCCGAGTTCAGCATTTGCCGGATGATCTTGGCCTTGGCCTCGGCATCCGCCTCTTGCGCCCTCGCGCCGGCTAGCTGCGCATTGATGTCGCCCAGTTGCTGAGCCGACAATGTTGTGTTGTTGGGACCTTGGAGAAGATTGCTATTGGCGGTAAAGGCGGCGACCTTCGCTTCGGCGTCGGCGACCTTCTTTTGTAGCGTTTCGATCTCACCGGAATAAAATTTCACGGCGATGCGCGCCTGATCCTGTTTGGCTGTGCGCTGGCGCGCCAGGTACTCGTCCGCAATGGTGTTGGCCACCTTGGCGGCAAGTTCCGGATCGTGGGAGAGAAAATCGATGACGATGACGTGCGACTTGTCGATCGCGTACACCGTGAGGCGATCATAATAGGCCTCAAGGACACGCTCCTCGGGGGTCATGCGCGAGGGATCCTTGATCAGGCCGAGACGGCCAAACACGATCTTGATCGGCGAAATTCCATTCAAAGCCGGGTTGAATTCCGGTTTCTTCTCAAGATCGAGCTTGGCGATCACGTCACGGGCGAGATCGCGCGACAGCACGAGCTGGACCTGGCTGGTCACGGTCTCGTCATCGACGGTGTTGCGATCGATGAGGTCTTTGTCGGCATCCGGGCGCAGGAATATGTTGTCGCGGCTCTCGATAAGGATCCGCGATTCGGAGAGATATTTGGGTGGAATGACCTGAACGACGGCAAGCGCCACCAGCGCCACCAGCAGGGTGGGGCGCAAGATCTTCCATTTGCCGCGCCACAGCGCCGCCCCGAGCGCCGGAAAGTCGAACTCCGCGTCGCCCGCGCGTGGAGGCGGGCCAGGCCGCGACGTTTCGCTCATTTCCTCACTCCGACCACTAATACGCTCGCTCGCATCACAAAACATTAAGGTTGCCATCCGGTTAAGGCGGGCTCCACGATGTCGCCAACACCGCGCGTGCAGGCTTTTTTAACCCCAGGAAGTCTCAATTAGCCTTCGGCGCTTCCACCAATTTTAGGAATTCCCGCATGGGCGAGTTTCGGCAGCCGGCCGTTTCAATGCTTGCTCCGCTCGGCGGCTCGATCACGATGGCGGAGCGAGCCCGCGCCAGCGAACAGGCCGCGACCGCCGCCGCTGCACCGCGAAGCCTGAAAATCTTGCATATCCTGCGCGCGCCGCTTGGCGGACTGTTTCGCCACGTCCTGGACGTGGCGCAAGGCCAAGCCGAACGCGGGCATCGCGTCGGCCTAATCGTTGATAGCTCGACCGGCGGAGCTCGGGCCGAAGAGACTCTCGCGAAGCTCGCACCGCGTCTCGCACTTGGCGTGGAGCGGATCGCGATAACGCGGCAGCTCAGCATTCGCGATATCGCCTCTTTGCATTTCGTCGCGCGGCAAATTGCGGCAAAAGCACCGGACGTGCTTCATGGCCATGGCGCCAAAGGGGCCGCGCTTGCGCGCCTGGTGCCGAGATCTCATGGGGCGATCCGCGTCTACACGCCACACGGCGGATCGCTTGTCTATGCGCGGGGGACGGTCGCCGGCAGGTTCTATCGAGTGCTGGAACGGGCGCTCAATTGGCGTACCGACCTTTTTTTGTTTGAAAGCGGCTACATCGCTCAGGAATTTCGGAAGCAAATCGCTACTCCACGCGGTCTCGTCCGTATCGTCCGTAACGGTGTTGGCGAGGCCGAGTTCGTACCGATCACAATTGGGTCCGATGCAACCGACCTCGTCAGCGTCGGCGAACTGCGAAGCGTGAAGGCATTCGACATTCTCCTCGCCGCCACCGCGACGCTCAAGCGATCCGGCAAACGGGTCACCGCGACTATCGCCGGCGACGGCCCCGAGGGCGTGCAACTCGAAGCACTGGCGCAACAGCTTGGCATCGCCGATCAAGTTCGCTTTGTCGGTCACCAGCCTGCACGTGAGGCCTTTACGATGGGACGGATCCTGGCCGTGCCTTCACGCGCGGAGTCGCTGCCCTATATCGTGCTCGAGGCCGCAGCCGCCGGAATGCCGATCATCGCAACGCGGGTCGGCGGCATCCCTGAAATCTTTGGACCGGAAGCCGGTCGCCTCATCGCGGCCGAGAACGCCACCGCACTGGCGAATGCGATTGCCGCCGCGCTGGACAACCCCGAACGGTTGAGCCGGACCGCGCAGGCCGTCAACGGAATTGTGCGCAGCGAATTCTCGATAAAAAACATGGTGGAAGGCGGACTTGCGGCCTATCGCGAAGCCCTCGCAAAGCAAAAAATTGCTCAGGTCACATAACTAATTTTTGAAGTTTGTTCACTATCTTGACGGCCTGCCGGCCGGTGGGATGCATCCTGCCGGCCAACGAGTGGCGTAAGTCATGTCCAACTCCGAGCACAGCATGATGTTTGAACCGCCGAGACCATCGGCAGCTTCAACTTTGTTGCGCTCAAAACCCAAGTCTCTGGCTTCGCTGTCACCAGCCGCATTTAGCGTCGCCTCGCAACCGTTTGCCCGGGCCTACTCTCCCATCGTGCTCGCCGGCACGGTCCGTCTGCTTGAGGTCGCTCTCGTCGCATTGGTCGGATTTGTCGTCTATCTCGCCTATGTCATGCCACGGGACGGTTTCGCTTGGCATTATGTGGCTGCCATTGCCGGCATAGCACTTTTGGCGATGCTGGCATTCCAGATCGCGGACATTTACCAGGTCCAGGCCTTCCGCGGCCATGAAAAGCAATACATGCGGCTCGCCTCGGCGTGGTCGGTTGTCTTTCTCGTCGTCATCAGCGCCTCCTTTTTTGCCAAGGCCGGCGATCACTTCTCGCGCGCCTGGCTTGGCGGCTTTTACGTGCTCGGCCTGGTCGTTCTCATCGCCTTTCGCCGTCTCCTGTTCCTTCTGGTGAGCCGCTGGACCCGCGAAGGCAGGCTTGACCGCCGCACGGTCGTGGTCGGCGCCGACAACAATGGTGAATCGTTGATCCGTTCGCTTGCTGCGCAGCGCAACTCGGAAGTGCAGATCATCGGCGTGTTCGACGACCGCGGCGACGAGCGAAGTCCGGCCAATTGCCAGGGCGTACAGAAACTCGGCACGGTCGACGACCTGGTCGAATTTTCCCGCCATACCCGCGTTGATCTCGTCATCTTCTCCCTGCCGATCTCCGCCGAGACCCGGATTCTGCAGATGCTCAAGAAGCTTTGGGTGCTTCCTGTCGACATACGGCTTTCCGCCCACACCAACAAGCTACGTTTCCGTCCGCGATCCTATTCTTATATCGGCGACGTGCCGGTGCTCGATATTTTCGACAGGCCGATCGCCGACTGGGACGTGGTGATGAAATGGCTGTTCGATAAAGTTGTGGGCGGACTGGCGCTGATCGGCGTCTCACCGATCATGCTGTTCGTCGCCATCGCCATCAAACTCGACAGCAAAGGGCCGGTTTTGTTTAAGCAGCGGCGCTACGGCTTCAACAACGAACTGATCGAAGTCTTCAAATTCCGCTCGATGTATGCCGACAAGTCCGACGCCACGGCCGAAAAGCTGGTCAGCAAGGGCGACCCGCGCGTGACCCGCGTCGGCCGCTTCATCCGCAAGACCAGCCTCGACGAGTTGCCGCAGCTGTTCAATGTTGTTTTCGCCGGCAATCTATCGCTGGTCGGACCGCGTCCGCATGCGGTGCATGCCAAGGCGGCCGACCGTGTCTACGACGAGGCGGTCGACGGTTATTTTGCGCGTCACCGTGTCAAGCCCGGGATCACTGGCTGGGCGCAGATCAACGGCTGGCGCGGCGAGACCGACAGCCATGAGAAGATCCAGCGCCGCGTCGAACACGATCTCTCCTACATCGAAAACTGGTCGATTTTGTTCGACCTTTACATTCTGGCGCGCACGCCGTTCGCGCTCCTGCACTGGGAGAGCGCCTATTGAGCCAGACCGATGCCGCCGTCGCGTCGGCGCTCTGCGGCGATGATCTCGACCGGCCCGACCAACTCGCCCAGCGCGTCTTGAATATCACGCTGTTCATCACCATGCTGTTCAGCTCGATCGCCTTTGTCGAGCCCTCACCGCACGACGCGATGATGTTCGTGCTGCTGGCCATGTGCGTCGCCGCTCGCGTCAGGTTCGACCGAAAGCTGATCCCGCTTCTCATTCTGACGATCGTCTGGCTGCTCGGGGGGTTTTTCTCGCTTCTTCGGGTGAGCGATCAGGAAAACACGATCCAATATGCGGGAACGTCGGTCTATCTCGGCCTCGCCGGCATCATGTTCGCCTGTTTGTTCTGCGATGGCAGCCTGGTGCGGCTTTTCATTCTGCGCCGAGCCTATATTCTCGCTGCTCTAATCGCAACCGCCGCGGGCTATCTCGGCTTTTTCCATCTCATTCCGCATTATGAGATATTCCTGGACAACGATAGGGTCAGTGCGACGTTCAAGGACCCAAACGTCTTTGGCCCCTTTCTCATATACCCTCTCCTCTTGCTCATCTTCGGAATGATAACACGCGGCATACGGACCATCGAACTTGTCGCGCTGCTGGCCCTGCTCGGTGGCCTGTTCCTGAGTTTTTCCCGCGGCGCATGGATGCATTTTACCGTGTCTACAATAATCGCGATCGTCCTGCTATTCGCCGCTACGCCAGATCCACGCATGCGCAAGCGGATCGTTCTGTTCGCGCTAGGCGCCGCCCTGTTAGTTGCGCTGTTCGTGCTGGCACTTAGCTCGATCGATTCCGTGCGCGACATGCTTTTCGTCCGTGCGAAAGCGATCCAGCCCTATGACGTCGGACCGGGCGGGCGCTTTTGGTTTCAGCGATTGGCGCTAAGCCAAATCCTCGAACATCCCAACGGACTCGGCCCCTTCGAGTTCGCCCGTATTTTCGGCGGCCAGCAGCACGACGTCTACATGCAGGGATTTCTGGTCTATGGGTGGCTCGGTGGTGCCGCCTATTTTACTCTCGTGCTCGTTACCCTGGGTATTGGGATTCGCCCCGCGCTGATCGCGACACCCTGGCAATATTATCTGATCGCCGCCTATGCGGCGTTCGTCGGCGAAGCGTGCGAAGGCTTCATTGTCGACACCGATCATTGGCGTCACTTTTTCCTTCTGCTTGGCCTGATTTGGGGTTTGACCGCCGCCAGTCTCGATTTCAGCCGCCGGTATGGCACCGCCGAGGGTCATGAGTTCGACGCCGCGATGGTGCCGACGGCGTCTTGATTGTCGGCGGCATCGCACTCTGTTCCATCTGATCGCAGTGCTGTTTTTGCTCGCTATCCCATCGCGAGGCGTTGGATGCAGCCGTGGCACGCCGCCTGCGCGTCACACAAGACCAAAACGCAGCGCCATTGCCGCGAGCCAGACTAATCCTGCAAGGCAAACCGCGCAGAACACCGCCCCAGAACTGCAGTCCTTGATTCGGCCAATTTCCACATGACGTTCGCGCGTGACAAAGTCAGCAAGCTCCTCGAACGCAGTGTTCAACATTTCGACGACCAGGAGCGCCAGCAGCGAGCCGATCATAGCGACATACCAGGCGACACTCGGCGCAACAAAGACGCCAAGCGGAACGGCAATGAGGAGGAAGATTCCCTCCGTGCGGACGGCAGCTTCGCAGCGCAGGCAATAGCCGAGGCCGCGCAGCGAATTGAGGGTGGCGCTGTAAAGCCGCTTCACTTCGGATCCTGACGGAGAGAATCGACGTGGAAAGCGCGAGCACCTATACGCGATGCGAACCCGGCAGGCGAGCACGTGTTGCGCCGCGGCAAGCCGCTCTCTATAGTTTAGCTCTTCGCGGAGCGTAGCGCAGCCCGGTTAGCGCACCAGTCTGGGGGACTGGTTGCGCCGATGCAAGTTGTGCCTGATTTCATTGAGTTTCCGACGCATCAGCTTGCCTTCCTCGGGATTTTCCTCGGGACTTTCTGCATTGACTCCATCGCCTCTGCGACCTCAGCATCAAGCACATGCGCATAGCGCGTCGTGGTCCCGATGTCGGCGTGGTTCATGGCGCGCTGCACCAGCTTGATGTTGCCGGTAGAGCGCAGCAGCTTGGTTCCGAAATTGTGCCGGTAGTCATGGAGGCGGAAGCCTTCAACGTGTGCCCGTTTGCGGAGCCGGCGCCACGCCGTCTTGAGACCGTGCAATGTCAGCCGGTATCGCCGACCTTTCACGCGACCATCGCGGGTCCGTTGTGCCATGTAGGTGAACACGTACTCAGGATGATGGCCCCGCAGCGGCCATAGAATTTCGCGGATCGCCGATGTGATCGGCACCGTGACTAGTCTGCCGCCCTTCCCTGCCTTGCTGATGCGTCCACGACTCCAATCGACCTCGGACCAGCGCAGCGACAAGCATTCGTTCCTACGCATCCCTGATGCCTTGGCGAAGGCGAAGAATGGCGCAAGGTCGTCACGCATGGCGGCATCAAGCCGATCGGCTTCGTCGTCGTGCAATTCGCGGACACGCTCTTGCGGTTCATCAAGCCAATGGTCACGCCAGGCCGGTTCATGGTCGAAACGGACTCCCCACGCCTTGGCGCGGGTGAATAGCTTTTTCAGTTGCTCAGTCGTGTCATTGACCGTGTACGGCGAAATTGGCGAGCCATCCCGGCGCTTATGCCCGCGACGCCATGCGACCAGCTTGGCAACATCGTTGCCGGTGATTTCCGTAAGCAGTCTGTCCTTGCCGAAGAAATCCAGCAGATATTCAAGTTGACGCCATGTGTTGTCGGCGCCGGCATGATGTTGTCCGACCTCGTTCCAGTAGCGGCCGGCCACGTCATCAAGCCGCATCGAGGTGCTGGCCGATGCCACTTGGTCAAGCAGCTTAGCGGCGCGCTCGCGCTCTACACGCTCTGCCTTCTCGGCTTCTCGCCTGCTCTTTTCTCTCGTAGAGCCGTGAAACCGATGGCCTCTGAGCTGAAAGTCGTACTGATAGAACGGGGAGTCCTTCGCCCGATAGATTGACATGGAGACGCCTCGCGGTGTTCGTTTTCTCGCTGGAACGCATCAATGGCGGACTCGGCAATGCGATAGCTCTTGCGGTTGTCGCCGAGTCCTACGTTGATGTAGCCAAGCCTGCCACTCCGGATATGGCCTCGCAAGGTCTTCTCGGACACTCCGAGACGTTCCGCCGCTTCGTGAACCGTCAAAAGCGTCATGCGGCGGCCTTGGTCACGTCGGGACCGTTCGATGCGTTAGCGCGCTCCGCCAGTTGGCGAGCAAGCGTTGCCCATGTCTCGGCAGCTTGTTGTGCGAGCGTGACCACGTCGGAGGGAACAGGGAAATCTTGCCATTTGCCGAACTGCCGAGTCCAAGAGGCAGGCAGCGCGATTGCGTCGCCCGCCATGCCGGCCATATTGCTTAGGCTGAGTTGCCAACGCTCCGCCTCCTCTGTGTGATCGTTCGACTCGCTCTCTGCATATTCCGCCTTGCGCTGCTCGGCACTGGACTCGGCGTCGTTGCTTGGCTGCAATAGTGCCGGTTCGGCCGTGGTCGCCTTGCTCGCCTCGGCCTGTAACTCCGACTTGCGCTCCGGTTTGTTGCTCGGCCTCTTGCTCGGTTGCTTGCGGCTCTTACCGTCGGCACCGACGGTCTTGTCCAACTGAGGAATTTCCTCAGTTGACTCCAGCTTGGTGCGAACGGCGGCGACCGTCTTGTTGTCGACCTTGACCGTCTTGGCAATCGCGCGGTCACTCGATTCAGGCTGCGCTTTGAGCAGCTTGGCAATCAGGTCGCGCTTTTGCTCAGCAGTAAGGTGACGGCGATGCAGGTTGGCGCTGACAACATACGTCACCGCCTCAGATTCAGGAATGATACGAAAGCATGTCTTGCCAGTGGCGTAAAACTCGCGCAGCCGTCCGTTCTTTTTGAAGCAAAGGCGCTCGCCATTAAGTTCTAACGCATCAAGCCGATTGCGGCCATCGATGACCATTACCTCCGGATTTCTCTCGGATGATGCGCCAACAAGGATCACCCGAACGGGATGTTTCAAGCCGTGCTTTTTTATGTCGTCCGCGAGTGCCTGAAGGTCCGCTGGACTCAACAACGGATACTTGTCAGCTTCAGGGTGTATAGTGACAGTGTCACGCCATGCCATTTGAGAATGCTCGCCTTCCCCTCTCATTGTGCGCGCCGCAAGCGTGATGGCTTTCGCCATACATCCAATGGTCGCGCAGCTCGTCATCACTCATCACTGCGAACCGTGCCTTTCCTGCGCTCATTAATCCTGCTCCCTTGCGCTCCGTCACCATTGACGGGCTTCGTTTACGCACACGGCCGCCGGCCAAGGCTTTCGCCTTCGCTGGACACCGGGGTGACTCCTCTCTCGGTGGATGGCCGAATAATAGGCGACCGCCCTTCGGCTTGGCAAGCACCTCGGACGAAAAAACTTCAATGATTTGTGGTACTTATACGTACCACTCGAAGCGGATAAAAGCGGATGAAGGCGTATATATACGGTTGCGTATAAAAGCTGATACTCTTATAACGTGCGACGTTTTGGCAACTCGATTCAATGGAACGACGGTGATGGCTTGGAATCTGCCGGACTCTCACCGGATACCCCCCCTATGTCGATTTTTCAGATGCCACCCCCTATGTGTGGGACAACTTTTGTTGCCCGAATAGCAGGTGGGGCGAGAGAGTGAGACTCACCTAGCAGCTCGACCGGCTCGGGAATCTGGTACCCTTGGGGATTGCTACACTTTAGGCCGGCACCCTCCGGTCGCCGTCGCTATGCGGCCAACTTCGTCTCGTTCGCAGTCGCATCTGACAAGACGGATGCAGTCTTGGCGAGAAAGATGCGCGTTTCGCGGGACATCTTCGGCCAATTCTCCATAACCTTGCACCACCAATCGAGCGGCCAGCTTTCCAGCGAAAAACGGTCCTTCATGTCATGGCAACTGATGCAGCATGGGACGGTATCGGCGCCACCATGGCGACGCGGTACTGGCATGTGATCGCCAGCGCCACGTGTGCCGACTAGACCGCCACAGTACAGGCAAATGTCGTGTTCTCTTGTTTTCGTCATTGAAAAGCCTATTGCGAACTGCTCGCAAAAGGCGCATATTGCGAGCAGTAGTCGATTGATGGAGTCGGAAAATGCAGGCGAAATCACACCTTGCGCTGGTCATGCCGAATGGTGAAAAGCGAGCAGTTGCGCCGGGGCGTCTACCGAACGCCGAATACCGGAAGCGCGAACACCTAACCGAGTCCGAAGTCGGCAAGCTGATCGAAGCCGCCAAGAGCAACCGGCACGGCCATCGCGATAGCACTATGATCCTTGTGGCGTATCGGCACGGCCTGCGAGCGTCCGAAGTTTGCGACCTGCGGTGGGATGACATCAACTTTCATGCGGCGACCTTGAATGTCACGCGCAAGAAGAACGGCACGCCGACGACGCATCAGCTTAACGGCGCCGAACTGCGGGCATTGCGACGGCTTCAGAAAGAGCAAGAGCCGAAGTCGGCCTTTGTGTTCATCAACGAACGCGCCACGCCATTTGATCGCTCGGGCTTTAACTACATGGTGAAGCGTGCCGGCTCAAAAGCTGGCCTAACATTCCAGGCTCACGCTCACATGTTGCGCCATGCGGCCGGCTATACGCTGGCCAACAGAGGGAAGGACACGCGGTCAATCCAGGCATACCTTGGCCATCGGGACATCAGGCATACGGTTAAATACACCGAACTCTCGCCGACGCGGTTCAAGGGATTCTTCCCCGACTAGACCGCTCCGCATTCGCCCTAGGGACGCCGCTGGCGCGAGATAAGAACGGCACGGTCGCGAGTACATCCGTCGCTTACCGTACCGCGTACGGCGCTTGGAGGCGAGCGCCGAATGTCATATTACGCGAGCCGAATGTCATATTACGCCGCGCGGCCCGTCATAGCCGGCTTCTGCCAGGGCACGCGCCGCCCGCCAGCGTTCCCAATAGGCCCGCGTCCGCGCACTTCGCGCGGCCATCACGGCCACCCTGCGCGGATCGCTTTCCCTCATATGCAACTCGCAAACAGCCTCGCCCGGCGCGGCACACGCGCGGCACTGTTTCCCTTTGGTTGTCGTGGCAATACATCGGCGATACGTTCGGCTAGCCATTTGATATTCCGTTGAAAATGTGACAGTGTGGTCTTGGCTACAATGCGTTCACGCGCGCACGAGCTTACGCGCGGAGAAATGTGTGCGGCTCTGCAACTCGCAATGCGCAGACGGATTCGCCCGGAACACTGTTGGCTCGGCACCGTGCGCCGTACTTGGTCGTGCCGGTGCATTCGCGCATACGGATGCTCGCGAGAATGATGGCGACCGGCCTGCAACTCAGACGGTGGCAGGTTGGCCCTCAAGCAATGCGGCGATTTGTCGATTCGTTACAGCAACGTCCTGCTGCTAATCATTCGGCTAACGGCTGGGCGGTTACGTCGTTCTGTCAGCGGATGAGCAGTTTGGCACCCGCGAGTTTGAACAGCACGAAGGAAACAGCCGGTGCCACTAATTGCATGTGACGAGTGCGGGCATAAAATAAGCGACAAGGCCGTTTCATGCCCTTCATGTGGCGCGCCGATTCCGGCCTTTAATCTAAAGGGAAGCACTCCGACTTCGCAGGCCAAGGCGCCCCAGTCGCCTGATGCTGCATTGCCGCATATCTCGACCGAGGGACCACCGCCTATCCCATCAACGATAGAAACAACTGCGA
>JBOHIU010000108.1:0-29319 GCA_050725855.1 Xanthobacteraceae bacterium
GATTGCGCCGTACCTCGGCGCCGATGACGGCCAAAAAGCCCCTATCCGTCGCCTTATCTTGCGACGCTTCGACAGGCTGCTTCCGTGCTTTCCGCGCTAATGTACCGGACACCGATCGGCCGTCCCGGTTGATGCATTATAGTGCATGTAGTGCACGTATCGCGGCGCTCTGGCAAGGCGGGATCCTGGCGCGCCTCGGCCGGGCTTCTTACTCGAAGATTTTTCGCCAGCCGCCGCTTTGCGTCTTGTCCGGGATATCTTGCGCTTCGGTGTCTTCGGGCCCGGGATCATCCGGCGCATGGACCAGCGGAATCACCGGCTCGACGGCCGTCGCTTGGCGCGGCGCGACCGGCGGGGCAGTTGAGGGTGGCGACGCCTGGCCGTCCGCTGGAACACTCACGGCTGCGTCTTTGCTCTCCTGCGGAGGTGGTTCCGTGGCGCTGTTTTGTTGCAACGCTTCGACCGACCCGATCGGCAAGGGCTCCATGCCTCTTGGTCCGGCGGCAGCCTCGGGCTCGGGCTCGATGACCGATGTACTGACCACGCCGGTGAGCGGCACCCGCCATTCAAAGGCATCGAGCCGGCCCGTGATCGGCGATACCGGCAGCCAGCGATCGGAGACATGGCCGTCGGCGGTCCATTGCGGGTCCGGCGCGGCGTGCAACGCCCGGGCCAGCCACTCACGGGCGCGGCCCTCGTCATTGTGCTCTACCCGTTCCAGCTCGGCCATGAGCAGCGCGATCCGTTTGGTCGGCGCTGCGAGATGCGGCGCGAGAGCCGTGCGCGCCTTGCCGAACTCGCCGGCTTCAAGCGCGGCCCGCGCGCGGGCCAGCGCCCCTTCGACGCCGCCGGATGCTTTTTTCACGAGCGCTTCGACGCGTGCGAGCCGGTCGCGCGCGGCATCGCCGAAGCGCAGGTCGGCATAGATTTGCGCCAGTTCCTGATGCGGGTTGGCGCGCCAGGCTTTCGCGACGATGCGAGAAGCTTTGCGCAGTTCGCCGCCCTCGGCGAGCATGCGCCCGGCGATCGCCGCGGCGGGGACCAGTGTCGGCGCGAGCTTGACCGCTTCGAGCGAGAGCGCCTTGGCCTTGTCGCGGTCGGTCTCCTCGACCGCTTGTGCGTGGGCTGTCAGCATGACGGCACGGTGGCGTCGATAGATATTCCTATCGAGCGCGCTCTTGGCGCGTTCGAGAAGCGCAAGCGCCCCGGCCCAGTCGCCGTCTTTGCACCGCGCTTCCAACACCGCCCGGCTCGCCCAGCCGAGCGAGGGCGCGGTGCGCGCGGCTTCTTCGGCGTAAGCCCGCGCACTGATCGGATCGTTGCGGCGATGCGCCTCGACAAACAGCCCGTGCAAGCCCAGCGGCTTGGTGTCGGTGCGGCTCGCCATGGCGCGGAAGGCGCTGTCGGCGCCTTCCCGGTCACCGGCGAGCTGCGCCGATTGCGCGGCGAGCAGTAGCGCCAGGGGCTCGCCCGGTGCCAGCCGATTGACGGCGGCGGCGTGTTTTTGCGCCGCGCCGACGTCGCCGGAACCGACCGCGATCAGTCCGTGCGAAATCGCCTCATAGGCGCGAAGCCCCCGGCGATGGCGCCGCGAATTGGCAAAGATGAACGGCGAGCGCCAGATTCCCCGGAGGATGGTGAAGATCAAAGCCAGGACCGCTAACGCTACCAGCAACGCCACGATCAAGACCATGACGGACGTTTCGATGCGCCAGCCCTGCCACGTGATGATGACATCGCCGGGCCGGTCAACCAGCCAAGCCGCGCCAAGCGACACCGCACCGACCACGACGAGGAAAAGAACGACACGAATCATGGGCAATCACTGCGTGGCGGTGTGGCCGAGAGCAGCAAGCGAGTCTGCGGCGATACGCCGGCTCGCCGCTATTGCGGCGTTGCGTGCACTCGCCTTCTGCACCCAAGCAGCGGCACGTGCCTTCGCGGTCTGCGGCAGGCGGCCGATGTCATTGAGCGCCGCCGCAACGTCGGCATGCGCGGCATCCGTTTCAAGCTGCGCGACCACCGACGAGGCGTCGTCGCCCTGCGGCCTATTGACGGGTGTGATGTGGACGAGACTTTTGGCGTTGCTCTCAAGGCGCCCAAGAAGGCCGGCGTTGGCCGCCGGCGTGACCGACGGCGGCTGCAGGGACGGTACGAGCCGCGTCAGCTCGCGGACGAGTTCGGCATCGGTTGGGACGCCGCTGCGAGCAAAGGGTTCGAGTATCCCGACGGCATTCTGATCCGCGCCAAACGATTTCACCGCGGTCAATTCGGCAGCGTAGGGCACACCGCGTTCGACGGACGCGCGCAAAGCCTCGGCGGCAACAGCCGCTCTGGCGGCACGGTCGTCGGAGCTCATGGCCTTTTGCGCGGTCGCGCTGGACAGCGTTGTGATCGATTTTTCGAGCGCCGCGATCCGCGCCGCGAGCGCATCGAGGTCGCTCCGCTGGACCGAACTCTGTGCGGCGCCTTTCGCCGCGGCGGAAGCCGCGCTGGCATTTTGATTTGCGCTGTTTGCCGCCGCCGAAGCGGCGCTCGCATTCTGTGTGGCGCGACCGGCCGCCGCGGCAGCAGCATCGGCGCGTTCGCGAGCGGTTTTGGCCGTCACGGCAATGTCGTCGAGGCGGCGATTGATCGCGGCAAGCGAGTCATTCAGTGACTTTATTTGAGCATCGACCGTCGCCAGCCGGGAGGACAGGGCCGTATCGGCCGACCGCGACTGCAATTCGGTCTGGATTTTGTCGAGCTGCGCCGAAATTGCGCTCGCGGTGTTCTTTGTTGCCGGCGGCGCGCCGTTCCGCACAGGCACTACGCCTGTCGACCAGAGGCCAAAGCCGATGGCCGCCACGACGATGGCCCCTATAACCGCACCGATTATCGGCGGGCCCATGCCGGCCGCGAAGCTGCGCCCGGCGCCTCGCTCCGGGGCCGCCTGTGCGGTTGGATGCTCGCCCGAGGCGCCGGTTTCGCCGCCGTCTGCTCGCGGGCTTTCAACTTCGACCTCCGTGGCGGTCAAATCGATCGTCGGCGGCCGTCGGCGCGGTGTGCTGGCAGGCTCGCTCGTCATCTCGTCTCCAAGGCGACAACCTCGATTCGGCCATTGGTTTGGGCGCCACGCATAATACGCGGCCATTGCAGCGGCAACTTGATCGAACGCTTCAGAACGCTAACGGCGCCCTTTAATCTATCAGTTCCAGCAATGCGGCTTCATTGGGTCGCGGTGCAACCTTGATTCTTGCGGCGCCGGCCGAAGCGAGCGGCTCCGCGATCCGAGCCGACAAGCAGAATTGTGTCGGACCGATTGCTATTGCAAGCATGCCCGCCCGACCTGCGGCGTCGAGGTAGGCCTTGGCGCTGCGGCGAGAGTAATGCAGCACGCCATCCAGGCCGGCGGCCAAGGCATCGGTGGCCTCCTGCGGCAAACGTTCCGCGACGACGGCGCGATAGACGACCACGGTATCGACGGCAAAGCCTTTGGCGCGCAAATCGCCGCCGAGGTCGCCGGAGTGCTCTTCGCCTGCCAGATAGAGGAGCCTGGCCGGCGGCTTCAGCCGGTCGGCGACAAGATTGACGAGGCCGGTCACGTCGCTATCGGCCGAGGTTACCGAGACGAACCCGCACTTGCGAATTTCGTCCGCCGTCCGCTCGCCCACTGTGAAAACGGGCACACTTCGCACTTCCGCCCGATGCGTATAGTCGGCGAGGCTAGACAGAGAATTGACGCTCGTGATCAAAAAAGCGTCCCAAGGCCCCCGGCTGAGATCGGGTTTGGCAAGACTCTCGGTCCGCAGGAGAGGGGCGACCACCGGATCATGGCCCTGAGCGCGCAAGGCTGCCGCCGTACGTGCGGCGTCCGGTTGGGGACGAAGGATGAGAAGGCGCACGTTCTAATTCCGCGCGAAGAAATCCGCGCCGGCGCGCCGCTTCAACTCTTCGCCGGCATCGGCACCGAGTGCCGCCGCGTGATCGCGATTGCCTTCGCGTGTGACTTCGAACGTCTCACCGCCGTCGGGCTTGGCGATAATGCCGCGGAAACGCAGCATTCCTTCGCTCAGGCGGGCATGGCCTCCAATCGGCGTGCGGCAGGAACCGTCGAGAACGGCGAGAAAGGCCCGCTCGGCGGCCAGCGCGACGGCGGTGTCGGCGTCATTGACCGTGGCGAGCAGGGCCCGCGTGGCGGTATCGTCAGTTCTGGTCTCGATGCCGATCGCGCCTTGGCCGACGGCGGGAAGAAATTCATCGATGTCCAGAATCGTCGTCGCCGCCGACAGGAGGCCGAGACGCTTGAGCCCGGCCACGGCCAACAAAGTCGCATCCACGTCACCGGCCTCCAGTTTGCGCAGCCGCGTCTCGACATTGCCGCGGAGCGAGACGATTTTGAGATCGGGCCTCAGTCGTTTAGCCAGCGCCTGGCGGCGCAACGAAGCGGTGCCGACCACCGCGCCCCGCGGCAGATCGCTCAGGGTTTTGGCCTTACGGCTGATAAAGGCGTCACGGGGATCCTCGCGCGGCAGGAAGGCCGACAAGACAAGTCCCTGCGGCAGCACGGTCGGCATATCCTTCGAGGAATGAACCGCGAGATCGATGGCTCCCGACAGGAGCGCTTCCTCGATCTCCTTGGTAAACAGCCCTTTGCCGCCGGCTTCCGCCAACGGCTGGTCCTGGATCGCATCCCCGGTGGTCCGAATGATCTTGATTTCGATCGCGTCGGCGGCAAGACCGCAGGCCTCGCCAAGGCGACGGCGCACTTCGTGCGCCTGCACCAGCGCCAGCGGCGAGCCGCGTGAGCCGATTCGCATGGTGGCGGTTGCGGTCAGGGAGGATTGAGCCATTACACCGTCAAATGCCGAGAGAATATATAATACACCCATGGTGATCCTGGGCATCGAAACAACCTGCGACGAGACGGCGGCCGCCGTGGTCGAACGGGCCGAGAATGGGCGCGGACGGATCGTGTCCAACGTCGTGCTCTCTCAGGTCAGCGAACATGCCGAATTCGGCGGCGTGGTCCCGGAAATCGCCGCCCGCGCCCACGTTGAAGCGCTCGACCACATCATCGCCAAAGCGATGGGCGAGGCGCAGATTTCATTCCCGGCACTCGACGGCATTGCCGCCGCTGCTGGGCCCGGACTCATTGGCGGTCTCATCGTCGGCCTGACCACAGGGAAGGCGATTGCGCTCGTGCACAACAAGCCGCTGCTCGCCGTCAACCACCTCGAGGCCCACGCGCTCACCGCGCGGCTGACAGACGCGACGCCATTTCCTTATTGCCTGTTCCTCGCGTCCGGCGGCCACACACAAATTCTCGGCGTGCGTGGCGTGGGCGATTATGTGCGCTTTGGCGGCACCGTCGACGATGCGATTGGCGAAGCCTTCGATAAGACCGCGAAGCTGTTGGGGCTCGGCTATCCGGGCGGACCCCTGGTCGAGAAAGAGGCCGCGAGCGGCGATGCCGCACGCTTTGCACTGCCGCGTCCGATGAGCGGCCGTCACGATGCGGATTTCTCCCTGTCGGGCCTCAAGACCGCGCTGCGTTTGGAGGCGCAGAAGATCGCACCATTGAGCAATCAGGATGTCGCCGACCTTTGCGCCTCGTTTCAGCAGGCCGTCGTGGACGTGGTGCTGGACCGGCTGCGCTCGGGCTTGCGCATGTTCCGCGAACGGATCGGAACGCCGAGCGCGCTGGTCTGCGCCGGCGGCGTTGCCGCCAATCAGGCCATCCGCAAGGTGTTGCACCGGATCGCCTTCGAAGCCGGCACGATTCTGGTCGCCCCGCCGCCCGCGCTTTGCACCGACAACGGCGCCATGATTGCCTGGGCCGGCGCCGAACGGCTGGCGTCCGGGCTTATTGATGCGCTCGACGCCGTTCCACGCCCGCGCTGGCCGCTGGATGAGGTAGAAAGATTGCCAGGACAGCGCCGCCACTGAACTCGCCGCGCCAGCAAGCCGCTTTAGCACGGTCGCGAAGGAGCCGGAGCGCTGGATGGCCGCTATTGCTCGAACCGGTCGACGAACCAGCGCAGCAGCCGGGTCCAGACCTCGTCCTTGCCGACCGCATCCTCGATACCGTGTTCGAGATTGGGGTTATCGTTGACTTCCATGACCACGATGCCCTGCTCGGTTTCTTTGAGATCAACGCCGTAGAACCCTTCGCCGATCGGACGCGCTGCGCGCACCGCAATGTCGATCACCTCGGGCGGCGCTTGGTCGAGATCGAAGGCGCGGAAGCCGCCCTCACGCGACGAGCCGTCGGGGCGGTATTTCACGACCTGCCAATGTCCGCGTGCCATGCGGTACTGGCAGGTGAAAAGCGGTTCGCCAGCCAGCACGCCGACGCGCCAGTCGAACTCGGTGGGCAGGAATTTCTGCGCCAGCAACAGGTCGGTTTCCTCGAAAAGCTCGTCGCAAATGCGCTTGAACTCGGCGGCCGATTCGATCTTGTGCACGCCGCGCGAGAATGATCCATCGGGAATTTTCACCACCAGCGGCAGGCCCAGTTCGTCGATGGCTTTGGTCAGGTCGGAATCCTCGGCGATGATCACGGTCGGCGGCGTCGGCACCTGGTGCTGCTGCAGGAGTTCCATCAGGAACACCTTGTTGGTGCAACGGATCATGGAGATCGGATCGTCGATCACCGGCATGCCTTCCTGCCAGGCACGCCGGGCGAACCGGTAGGTATGATTGTCGATCGAGGTGGTTTCGCGGATGAGCAGCCCGTCGTATTCGGCCAGCTCCGCGAGCTGGCGCTTGGTGATGGGCTCGACGTCAATCGACATCTTCTCGGCGATGCGCGCGAAATGCTTGATCGATGTCGGCGAGGAGGGCGCCATCTTCTCGTTCGGATCGTACAGCACCGCGAGGTCGTACTTGGAAACCGTGCGGGCCTTGGGATCGCGCCATTCGCGTTTGGTGTGATTGTGCAGCGACTCGCGAAAGAATTCGGCCTCGCCGTTTGCCAAGCGCGTGATATTGCGCGGGCGGATGCGGTCGATCGACAGCCACTGGCCGGGATCGACGATCACTTCGAGTGCCGGGCAGCGGAACCAGTCGAACAACAGCCGGCCGAACGATTCAAAGCGGGCATCGCGGGCGATGCCGAAGCAGACGAGAAGCTTCAGTTCGCTGTCGGGCTGGAAATCCGCGCGCCGGGCGCAGCGATTCAGCTCATCCTCGAGTTCCGGCAAAGCATGTTCGTAAAGCTTTTGCTCGCGCAGCTCGAGCATGGTCTCGACCGTCGGTACGACGCGATGGCCGCGGGCCTCGGCGAGCAGCGAGGCATAATAGCCTTTCGACTGATAGGCATAAGACCGAGCCAGATTGACCAGCTTGGGGCGGCCCATGTCGAATAAACGCGGCCGCGCGAGATACTCGCTCGTGGTGATGACCTTGTGCGGGGTCTCGGCGTTGGGCAGATCGCGGGGCTGGTCGACAAGGATGACCCAGCCGGTCATGGAGGGGTCCCTCCCGTGGAAAAGGCGATATGAATTTGGCCAATCATGAGTTCGGTTCAGGCAGTGCGATCTTCGTCATAGTCGGAAGTGAAACGCTTGGCGACTGCGTCCCGGGTGATGTCCACCATCAAAACCGATTCGGGCATGGGAGTCAGGGCTTATCCGTGGGGTCGGCCGAGGGGTTTCTCGAACAGCAGAGCGTCAACTGTGCCGTCATAGTAGCGGCTTCGCTTGGCGAAGCGGCTATAGCCTGAGGACTCGTAAAGGGCGATCGCGCCCGGATCGTCCTCGCGGACCTCGAGCCGCATCACCCTGCTGCCACGTCTCCGTGCGGCCATTTCGGCCTCCGCGAGAAGCCGCCGCGCGAGGCCGCGCCGCTGAAACCCGCGGGCAACCGCGATCGTGTAGAGGCGTGCGCGCATGCTTCCTTTCCGATAGTTCACCAAAGCGCAGCCGGCAACCTTTCCGCCAATGTCGGCAACGATGAGCGTCGATTTTGGCGATGAAATGAAACGGCGAAAGCTTTGCCGCGAAATTTGGTGGTCGGCGCCGAAAAAGTCTTTCTCGATCGTGGTCAGCGCCTGCAGGTCGCTCATTCGTCCTCGGCGCAGTGCAACTTCGTCCGTGATTCCCGCTGGCGACCCGGTCACGATACACACTGCCGTTCGGATCGCGCGATCATCGCTTCCAGAACCTCCAGCCGATCGGCCTCGCGGGGCGGCTTGTCCCAGCGCAGCCGGTTGATGCGGGGAAAGCGCATCGCCACGCCGGATTTGTGCCGCGTGGAGCGCTGCAGGCCTTCGAAGGCGACTTCCAGCACCAAACCCTGGTCTTCCTCATGGACGATCTCGCGCACCGGTCCGAACCGTTTCGTCGTGTTGCGGCGGACAAAGCGGTCGATCTGAATGAGCTCTTCGTCGGTGAAGCCGAAATAGGCCTTGCCGACCGGAACAAGTTCGTCGCCGGCTTCACCGCGGGTCCAGACGCCGAACGTGTAGTCGGAATAGTATGAGGAACGCTTGCCATGACCGCGCTGGGCGTACATCAGCACCGCATCGATGATGAATGGATCGCGCTTCCATTTCCACCACGGGCCCTTGGGCCTGCCCGGCAGGTAGGTGGCGTCGCGGCGCTTGAGCATGATGCCCTCGACCGCAGCGGCATCCGCATCCGCTCCCGCGGCGGCCGGATTTTTTCGCGCCTCGGCGAGTTCTTCCCAGGTGCTGAATTTCACCAGCGGCGAAAGGTCGATACGTTTATCGTCGAGCCGCGCGATGAACTGATCGAGCCGGACCCGGCGTTCGGCGAATGGCAAGGCGCGCAGGTCTTTATTGCCTTCGGCGAGAAGATCGTAGGCGCGCAGATGGGCGGGAAATTCGGCCATCAGTTTCGCAGTAACGCTTTTACGATTGAGCCGCTGCTGCAGGACATTGAACGACTGCACCAGTCCGTCGCGCTGGATCAGAAGCTCGCCATCGACGGCGCCAGGCAGATGCAGTGCCTCGAGAAGGTCGGGGAAACTTTTGGAAATCTCTTCTCCCGTGCGTGAATAAAGGCGCGCAACCCTGTCGCCTTCCCGTTGCGCTGCGACCGCCTGAACACGGATCCCGTCCCACTTCCATTCCGCCATGAAATCGGCTGGATCGAGCACGCCGAGGTCGCTCTCGTCGAGCGCGTGCGCGAGCATGGGCGGACGAAAGGAAGCCGGATCGCTGCTCGCCGGTTTTTCCCCGCGACCTTCCAGCCAGGCAAAAAGCGCAACATAGGGCGGCGACAACCCCGGCCAGAGCAATTCGACGTCCTGCGCGTCGCCCGCGCCGAGCGCCGCGACCGCGGCCTTGGCGAGGCGGGCCGAAGCGCCGACGCGCAGACCTCCGGTGACGAGCTTGATCAGCGCCCAGCGTCCGGTTTCGTCGAGCGCATCGAGCCATCGGGCGAGCCGCTGCGGTAGCTGCGCCTTGCCGAGCGTAGTCAGAGTCTCGACGACGGAGGTAAGCGATAGTTGTTCGCCGCACACGTCTTCATCGTTGCCTCTCCCCTGGAGGGGAAGGCCGGCCGCGGTCGCCGCCGGCGACTGCGGTCGGGACGGGAGTGAGCGCAATCCATTTCCCTTTGACCCCTCTCCACCCTCAAGGGGGGAGGAAATGCGCTGAGCGAGCGTTGGAGCATGGGATGCAGGCCACATCAGCGCGATGGTCTCGGAAAGGTCGCCCACGTAATCGTACGACAGTTCGAACAACACCGGATCGGTTCGTTCGGCGATCAGGTTCCGGACCAGGCCCGGCTTGGCATGCGGAAAGCTGAGCGCGCCCGTCAGCGCGGCAAGCGCCCAGCCCCGCTCGGGATCGGGCGTCGAGCGAAAATATTCGGTCATCAGCCGCAGCTTGTTGTTGCGCGCCGGCTCGTAGGCGAGGCGATCCAGAAGCCCGGCGAAGCGGTTCATGCGCTCGCCTCGGCGCCCTGTGCATCGGCCTCATCCTCTTCGCCGTAGCCGACGATGTCGAGCGGACGGGCTTTCAGGCCGCGGGTGCCGCACCAGTGCACCAGCGCGTCCTCCTGGCCATGCGTCACCCAAATCTCGGTGGCGCCGGTTGCCGCGACCGTAGTCGTGATCCCGTCCCAATCGGCGTGGTCGGAAATCACCAGCGGCAGTGCGACACCCTGTTGGCGCGCACGCGCCCGCACGCGCATCCACCCGGAAGCGAAGGCATTGACCGGATCCGGGAAGCGTCGCGTCCACAGATCGTTGAGCGCCGAAGGCGGGCAAAGCGTGATACTGCCGGCCAGCTCTGCCTTGCTGGCGCCGCGCACCGGCCGCAAGACGCCGAGTTCAATGTTGCGGCCCGCGTAATAGTGCGTGATGGCTTCCATCGCGCCATGCAAATAAACGGGGCTGCCATATCCGGCTTCACGCAACATCGCGATCACGCGCTGCGCCTTGCCGAGCGCATAAGCGCCAACAAGATGTGCGCGTTCGGGGAATAGAGCGGCGGAACGCAACAGCTTGGCTATTTCTGTCTCGGGATCACCATGGCGGAAAACGGGAAGCGCGAATGTCGCCTCGGTGATGAACACGTCGCAGCGGACGAGCTCGAATGGCGCGCAGGTCGGATCGGGAATGCTTTTATAATCGCCGGAGGCCACGATACGCAGGCCTTTGGCTTCGACCGCGATTTGCGCCGAGCCGAGCACGTGACCGGCAGGATGAAACGCGACGGTTACCCCGTCGATCGTCACGTCCTCGCCATAACGGATCGCCTGGGTCGACCCAGCGAAATTCTCCCCGTACCGCAGCCGCATGAGATCGAGCGTTTCCTGAGTCGCCAGCACGGCGCCATGGCCGGCACGGGCGTGGTCGGAATGGGCGTGCGTAATCAGCGCCCGCTCAACCGGCCGCGTCGGATCGATATGAAAGCCGCCGCGCTTGCAGCAAATGCCGGCGGGGGTCGGAGTGAGAATATCTTCAGGACGCATCGCAACCGATTAGATAATCATTTCCATTGGGCACGCGAGCAGCCATGGCGGACACTGGACCACTGTTTGTCTCATCCGGCGACCTCATCGCCGACCGGCGCTACAAATGGGCGCTTGACCAGGTCGCGCAAGGCGATCTTGCCGGCGCCGCCGATATCCTGACGCAGACGGTCGAGCTCGTGCCCGGCTTTGCCACCGCGTGGTTCGCGCTCGGCGCCATTCGCGACCGGCTCGGCGACCGCGACGGCGCCATCGCGGCCTTCGAGAAAGTCCGCGATGCAGATCCGGAGGGTTACCATGGCGCGCGGCTGCAGCTCGCCCGCCTACAGGCCGGCGAGTCCACACCGGCGATGACGCAAGCCTATGTGCGCCGGCTGTTCGACCAGTATGCGGCGCGTTACGATACCGCCTTGACCGCGCATCTCGCTTATCGCGGGCCGACGCTTTTGCTGAATGCAATCGAGTCGGTCTTGCGCGAAGCGGAGTGCCCGATGCGCTTTGGCGCGATGCTCGACCTCGGCTGTGGCACCGGTCTCGCCGGTGCCGCCTTTCGCCCCTTCGTCGAACGGCTCGTCGGTGTCGATCTCTCGCCCGCCATGATCGCGCAGGCGCGGCAAAAAGCGCTTTATGACCGCCTCATTGCGGCTGACTTGCTGGACGCGCTCGGAAAAGAAGCGGCCGATGCCGCAAAATTTCATCTGGTTATTGCCGCCGACGTTTTCGTTTATGCGAACGATCTCGCGCCCGTTGCCGGCGCGGTTGCGGGCGTGCTGGTGCGGGACGGCCTTTTTGCCTTTACGGTCGAAACCCATGCGGGCGACGGCGTGACGCTGTTGCCGACGCTGCGTTATGCGCACGGGGAGGTTTATGTGCGCCACGTCCTCGCCGACGCCGGACTTGCGGTGGCTTGGCTCGCCAAAGCCTCGGTGCGTAGTGAGAAGGGTGTGCCGGTCGACAGTCTGGTCGTGGTGGCGCGGACCTCGACCGCGCCGAGCCGGATCGCTACTTCTCGGGCGTGACCGTTCTCGATCGTAGCGTCATCCTGCCCGATCTGTTCGTGCGCTGGTTCGCCGGCCGCGGCTGGACACCGCGGCCGCATCAGCTTGAGCTTCTGGCCAAGGCGCGCGCCGGCCGTTCGGTCTTGCTGATCGCGCCGACCGGCGGGGGCAAGACGCTCGCGGGCTTCTTGCCGAGTCTGGTGGAGCTAAGCGAGGCGGCCAAAGGCCGCGCGGGGCCGTGCACTCGGTCTGCTCCACCCCTCCTTGAGGGGGAGGGATGGGGAGGGGGGTCCAAAGCCTCGAAAGTTTCACCCCCCTCCCGCTTGCTGCCGACTGCGTCGGCGGCAAGCGACCTCCCCCTCAAGGGGGGAGGTGACGATAAAAGCTTGACGCGCAGGCCGCGCCTGCTTTCCACCGGCCGCGATATTCGCCGCGAAGGCGGACTGCACACGCTCTACATCTCTCCGCTCAAGGCATTAGCCGTCGATATCGCTCGCAACCTGGAAATCCCCGTCGCCGAGATGCGGCTGCCGATCCGCATCGAAACGCGCACCGGCGATACGCCAACCTCGAAGCGGCAACGCCAGCGCCGCGATCCGCCGCAGATTCTGCTGACCACGCCGGAGCAGCTCGCCCTCCTGATCGCCTCATCCGACGCGCCGTATTTGTTCGGATCGCTCAAGCGCGTCATCCTGGACGAGTTGCATGCGCTGGTGACATCGAAGCGCGGCGATCTGCTTTCGCTTGGGCTGGCGCGACTTTTCCGCCTGGCGCCCCACCTCACCGGCATCGGCCTTTCGGCAACGGTCGCGGAGCCGGACGACCTTCGCCGTTTCATGGTGCCGCAGCAGGGCGCGATGTTACGAGCCGATTTCGTCGTCGCGGAAGCCGGCGCTTCACCCGACGTCACCATGCTCGATTCGCGCGAACGGCTCCCGTGGGCCGGCCATTCGGCACGTTACGCGTTCGGCGAAATGTACGAGCTCATCAAGGCGCATCGTACCACCTTGGTGTTTGTGAACACGCGCAGCCAGGCGGAAGGCATTTTTCAGGCGCTGTGGCATATCAACGAAGACAATCTGGCGATTGCGCTGCATCACGGTTCGCTCGCCGTGGCCCAGCGGCGCAAGGTCGAAGCCGCCATGGCGAGCGGCGGCCTGCGAGCGGTGGTGTGTACGTCTTCGCTCGACCTCGGCGTGGATTGGGGCGACGTCGATCTCGTCATCAACGTTGGTGCACCGAAGGGCGCGTCGCGGCTTATGCAACGCATCGGCCGCGCCAATCACCGGATGGACGAGCCGTCGAAGGGCGTCCTGATCCCGGCGAACCGCTTCGAAGTGCTCGAATGCCGCGCCGCGTTGGAAGCCATAGCGGAAAACGCCCAGGATACGCCGAGCCCGCGCATCGGCGCGCTCGATGTGCTCGCCCAACACGTGCTCGGCTGCGCCTGCGGCGAGCCGTTCATGGCCGACGCGCTTTATGCCGAGGTGACGACGGCAGCACCCTACGCGGGTCTCTCGCGAGCGGATTTTGATGATGTCGTCGATTTCGTCGCCACAGGTGGTTATGCGCTGAAGGCGTATGAGCGATTTGCCCGCATCCGTCGGGGCATAGACGGACTCTGGCGCATAACTCATCCCCGAGTCGCGCAACGCTACCGGCTCAATGTCGGCACCATTGTGGAAGCCGATATGTTGAAAGTTCGCCTGGTCCGCTCGCGGGCCTCGAAGATAATCCCGCGCGGCGGCCGGCTGCTCGGCGAGGTCGAGGAATATTTTGTCGAGACAATGGTGCCCGGCGATACATTCGTGTTCGCCGGCGAAATCCTCAAATATGAGGCCATCGTGGAAGACGAGGTTTACGTCTCGCGCTCGACGGCCGAGGAGCCCAAGGTGCCGGCCTACGAGGGCGGCAAATTTCCGCTGTCGACTTATCTCGCCGCGCGGGTGCGCGGCATCATCGCGCATCCGCATGAGTGGCGCGCGCTTCCGCCGCAAGCGCGCGAGTGGCTGGAAATTCAACAATGGCGCTCGCAACTGCCGGGCCAGCGGGAGCTGTTGGTCGAAACGTTTCCGCGCGCCAACAAGCACTATCTGGTCTGTTATCCTTTCGAAGGCCGCCTCGCACATCAGACCCTCGGCATGCTGCTCACGCGGCGGCTCGAAAGAGCGCGATTGCGGCCGTTGGGCTTTGTCGCCAATGAATACGCGCTGGCGGTGTGGGGGCTCGGCGATGTCGCGCAGGCAATCGAGCGCGGCGATCTTTCATTGTCGGAACTCTTCAACGAGGCCATGCTGGGCGATGACCTTGAAGCGTGGCTTGCCGAGTCGGCGCTGATGAAGCGCACCTTCCGCAATTGCGCGATCATTGCCGGACTCATCGAACGCCGCTTTCCGGGCGAGGAAAAATCGCGCCGCCAAGTCACGATTTCGACTGATCTGGTCTACGACGTGCTGCGCAGTCACCAGCCCGACCACGTGCTGCTCTGCGCCGCCCGCGCCGACGCGGCGACTGGGCTTCTCGACGTGCGCCGTCTGGGTGAAATGCTCTCGCGCATCCGTGGCCGAATCGTTCATAAGGCGCTCGACCACGTCTCTCCGCTGGCCGTCCCCGTCATGCTGGAGATCGGGCGCGAGGCGGTCTATGGCGAGGCGGCCGACTCGCTTCTCGCCGAGACGGAAGTCGAACTTGTGAAGGAGGCGATGCAGTGAAGGTGCGTGCGGTTGAGGCACATTATTTGCCGCTTGCTCGATCTGCTCCCTCCCCCCTTGAGGGTCGGGGAGGGGGGTACGATTCCGATGCTCCACAAGATTCACCCCCCTCCCGATTGCCGCAGGCTCGGTCCACGGCAATCGACCTCCCGCTCAAGGGGGGAGGGAAAAAGGAGCACGCGCTCACTGTCGCAAGTGTCACCCTCCTCGCCGATCCATCCGGTGCGCTGTACTGGGAGGATGAGGCGCTGCTTGTTGTCGCCGATTTGCATCTGGAAAAAGGCTCCGCCTTCGCGGCGCGCGGGGTGCTGTTGCCTCCTTATGACTCAGCGGCAACGCTTCTGCGTCTGGCGCGCCTGATTGATCGATATGATCCGCGTCTCGTAATTGGCTTGGGCGACAGTTTTCACGATCGCGATGGCGCGAAACGCTTGCCCGCAACCTGCCGCTCAGCGCTCAAGTACATGCAGCAGGGACGCGACTGGATATGGATTGCCGGCAATCACGACCCCGATCCGGCCGAGGGCGTTGGCGGCCGTTTTGCCGGCTCGCTGGCGCTCGGCCCTCTTGCCTTCCGCCATGAACCGGGCGCCGGCGCGGCTGATGGCGAAATTGCCGGCCACCTCCATCCACTGGCGCGCGTGGCGCGGCGCGGGCGTGCCGTAAGCCGCCGCTGCTTCGCTGGCGACGGCCGCCGCATCGTCATGCCGGCGTTCGGCGCCTATGCGGGCGGGCTTAATATTCGCGACCGAGCAATCGAGACGCTGTTCGGCACGCTAACTTTCACCGCGCACATGCTGGGCGAACATCGCCTTTATGCGGTCGCCGCCGCGCGTTGCCTGCCGGATTGATCGAAGTCTGCTGCCGAATTCACCGACCGGCCGCTATCGGGCTTTTCGGTACGGGCGAAGTCTGCGCGGTCGGGCTCCAAGCGACTGCCATCTTTACATTGATTGCATCGTCAGGCTGCGGTTGGGGCGTCCATTTCTGTACCGTAAGGCGCACGGCTGCGAGCGCTTTTGGAGTGAGATGAGAGGCGATCTGGTCGCGCTTTTTCGCCGCGTCAGCGTCGCCCTGCTTGGCCGCGAGCGCGAACCATTTGTACGACTCTGCATCATTCTGTTGCACGCCGATGCCACGTGCATAAAGGATGCCGAGGTTGTATTGGCTGTCTCTGATGCCATGATCCGCCGCCTTGCGAAACCACGCGGCGGCTTTGTTGTAGTCGGGTGGGCCGTTGACTCCTTCCGCGTAGAGCACGGCGAGGTTGTGCATCGCTTTGCCATTGCCCTTTTCCGCCGCCGAAAGATAGAGGTCGCGTGCCTTGCCCAGGTCCTTGTTCACGCCGAGGCCTTTTTCGTAAAGGCCGCCGAGGCGGAATTCTGCCGGCGCCAAGCCTTGCTTGGCAGCTTGCTGCAGCCAGTAGGCCGCCTGTTCGTCGTTCTGAAGGACGCCCCGGCCTTCAGCAAAGCGGTTCGCTATCTCGTAAGCGGCCGCAGGATCGCCCGCCAAGGCCGCCTTGCGCAGCGCCGCATCGCCGATCGTGGCTGGCAATTTTTCGTCCGCGGCGGCGGCTGGTTCTTCCGTGGATGATGCCAGGCTTGGCGCCGTCACGGAGCTTGGCAAAGCCCCGGTTATGTCGGGCGTTGCCCACAGCGGCATTGTGGGCGCATCGGCTTGAGGTGCCGGTTGGGCCGTTGCCACGACGGGCCGATCTTGCCGGTCGTGCATCATGGACTGTCGCCCAGGCTCTACTGTTCTTTCAGCGGCGGGTGGCTGGACTGGTCGAGCGACGGGAGCGCTGGGGAGTGTCAGTGGCGGCCCGACGACGGGCGGCGGCGCCGGTTCGACCGCCCGTGGTGAGGGGGCCGAAGACTGTATGGCTTGCGACTGTATCTCTTGCGATTGCGGTCGCGGAGGGCTGCGTTGCCCGTAGTCGTCAAACAGCTTGGTGGCAATCCGCAGGCAGCCGACGAGTATGAGGACGGCGCTGCCTGCCATAATCAGTTTGCGCAGGCGCTGCGACAGCGTGTTGGGCTGTGCGGACGACGGCTCCGTCCCCTGTCCGGCTTTGCTCTTTTGGCTCGACGGCTCCCAGGCCGCGGCCTGTGCGGCGCGCCGTGCCGCGGCGATGAAATTGGGCCGTTCGGAGTCCGAAATCACGGGTGGTTTTGTCGAACCGATCGCGGCTTCCGATGCGCTGATGCGTTCAGCGGCCGAGAGCGTCGGTCGCGAGCGGCCATCAGTCGAGCCGGGCTCAAGTGGATGATTGGGAGGCAGCGTCGGATCGATCGGCAACCGCGCCAACGGCGCTCGCGGCGCAGGTGCGTCACCTGGCTCCGAGGCGGCTGACGGCTCGGCCGAGCTGGCGCCGGGGGAGCCCCCCGGCTCTCCTCCAGGTGGTTCGTCAGCCGGCGGTGCGCTCGCCGGCGGTTTCTGTGTTGCGGGGTTGCTGTCGCGGACCGCATCGCGATGCAAGCCGCTTTCGATTGTCGCCAGTCGATCGACCACGTGCTCGACGGTGCCATGGACGGCTTCAAGCGAATCCTGCGTGCGCCGCTCGCTCCGTCTTATTTCCGCGACCTCGCGCTCAATCGCGGCCGGTGCCGATGTCGGCAGGACAACGCCCGCGACCGCACCCCCCATCATTCCGCGCATCTGCTCGAGATGGACAAGGAGATCGGCAAGACCGCGCTCGATCGCCTCAAGATGGCCAAGCCGCGCTTCGGAGGCATCGAACCGCTGCACCAGGCTGGCGATGCGATCTTCCAGATGCGCGAGCGCCGCGTGGTCAGTGTGGGTGAGCTGCACCCATTCGAGCTTCTCGATCAGGCCGGAGAGCAGCTTTTCCAGATCGCGCGGCACGGCTTGCCCGGCCGCGCTTGAAGCGGTCAGCGCGGCGGTCAGATTGTCGATGCGTTGTTCGAGCGCCGAAATCGCGGGGCTGTTCGCGCCAGTGCTCGTGACAGCGTCGATTTGGCCGACCAGAGCGCCGATACGTTGCTCCAGCGCCGAGACGGCGTGCTCCGTAACCGGGATGCTGACACCACCGCCAAGCTGGTCCGTAAGGGCGCCAATGCGTTGTTCCAGCGTCGACACGGCGTCGCCGGTTGCCGCTTTGTTGGCGATGCTGTCGACCCGTGCGGCGAGCGCACGCACGTCATCCCCAACTCTCGCCAGCGTGTCGTTTGAAGCCACATGCGAAACGACTCCGCGCAAGCCCGTAATCGCGCTTTCGAGCTGTTGCAGAGCCGACGGATCGTCCCTTGCGACGATCAGGTCGACTTTTTGCGAAAGCGCACTGACCGCTTCGTTGAAGCCCGTCAGGTGCTCTGCCGGCGTCAAGGCACGCAGGGCTTCGTGAATGTCGACAAGACCGCGCTCGACACCGGCCAAGGCGTTCGGATCGACGCCGGCTTGACGATTGCGATCGATGCGCTCTCCGAGCGCCTTCACCTCGATCTCCAGTGATTCCAGCGCCCGTCGTGGGAGGGCGTCGTTTAGCTGGCGGCCAATGTCGGCAAGGTCATTTCGGACAGCGGTTATCGCCTGTTCAATTCCGGTAGAGGGCTGCAGCGCTTCGATGCGCGCCGTGATCTCACGCAGGTGATTTTCGAGATTGCTGAAATCGAACGCTGGCGCCGGCGCAGGTGCAGGTAAGGGCGCGGGCGATGGAGAGGCGGTGATTTTGTTCTGGTCCGCCGGGGCGAGGAGCACGCGACCCGGTGCCATAACGGCCGCATCATCAAATCCCGCGGAAGAAACGGACTTGGCTCGCGCGGGCGGCGCCGGTGAGGCTTCCGCGGCTGAGATGCCGTCCAGGACTCGCTGGCGCGCGGCGATTTCGGCGACGGCGTCTTCGATCGACGGCACAGGCTCGGGCTTGGTTCGGCGCTGCCGCGCCGGCACGTCGAGCGGTCGTCGCTCCGTCCCCTCAAGATCACCGGCAGCCTCCGGTTTCCGCTGCCGCGTCGCCTGGATATGGGCCAACCGATCGAGTTGCTGCGTCAGCTGGTCGAGACGGTCATGGATATCGCCGGATCGCGCGCGGTTTTGGGGTAAGTCCCGCGGGGCGTTGTCTCCTGCGACCTCAGTGGCAACGTCGGTGCGCCCATTCTCTTCGTCACCGTCGGCGTCGCCAGGGGCATGTGCCGGTTGCGCCTTCCTTCCGGGAAGGTCGTTGCGGAGTCCGGAAGCAGTGTCCAGGCGTTGCGCCAACCGAGCGTCGTCGGTGAGGTCTTCGGCCTCGCTGCGCTGGATCGCAGCATTGAGCCATTCGCCGACGGACTTGCTTGGCCGCGGCGCTGAGTCGCCAGCGGCGGCGCGCGCGGGCGAGCGCAGACCCCTGAATTTCCACGGACCGCCAGATTTCATGCTCGCGCCCAAGCAACGTTGGAACGGGCAGCGTGTGCCCTGTTTCGAGCCGACGCTCGTTAGATACGATGCGCTCGGCGCGGTCCTCTGTCCTCTTAAGGCGACTTTTCCGGATTAGAGTAAACAAGCGGTTAAACTGAGGGTTGGGCGGGCCTCGCGCTCCATTTCCTTGCCGCCGTTGCCGCAACCGCGCCAGCTTCAGCATGGAACTCGCTTCCGCATCCGCCATCCAGCCTCCCCATCGCTCGGAGGCATCCGCGGTTGTCGCGTTCCGCACGATAAACCGTGCGGTTTCGAGCCTGACCCGCTTTTCCGCGGCTATGGGCGTTATCGGAGCACTCATGATCCGCTCAAGAGGTATAGGCGGACGGCCGATCACATCGCGGTCAAACCGCCGTCCACCAGCAATTCGGCACCGGTCGTGAACGACGATTCCTCGCTCGCCAAGAACAGAATCATACGCGCGACCTCGATCGGCTGTGCGAGCCGGCCAAGAGGGGCCGCGTTGATGCAGTTGGTTTCCATTTTCTGCGGATCGCGTGCCAATGCGATCATCGACCGAAGCATCGGAGTCTCCACGAACGAGGGATGCACCGAATTGCAGCGGATATTATAGCCCTTGCGGGCGCAATGAAGCGCGACGGATTTCGTCAATAGACATACGCCCCCTTTGCTCGCGCAATAGGCGGCGAGGCTCTCGTTACCGATGATTCCTGCGACCGAGGACATATTGATGATCGAGCCGCCGCCGCGATCCTTCATGATGCGAACGGCATGTTTGCAGCCCAGGAATGCGCCGTCGAGATTGACCGCCATCACGCGGCGCCATTCCTCACGCGTTGTTTCCTCGATATCCTTCAGCAGCGCCACGCCGGCGCTGTTTACGAGTATGTCGATACGGCCAAGTTCGGCCGCGATGGCATCGGTAACGCTTATCCAGTCATCCTCGTCGGTGACATCGAGCGCGCGGACCGACGGACGCCGGTCAAAAGCTGCGGCAGCGGACCTGGCGACAGAGGGATCGCGATCGGTCAGGACGACCTTGGCGCCCTCGTCGAGGAGCAGGCCCGCCGCAGCCAAGCCGATGCCCGACGCTCCACCTGTGATCAGCGCAACCTTGCCGTCGACGCGACCCATACGACTAGTGTCCCGATTCCGAAGTTCGCATCATTGTGCGGCCCCCTCGTTTGCGAACTTCGGAATCGAAAGGATACTAGCAACTTATTGATCTAGTGTGGCTTTGGTTCAGAAGTCCGCATAACGAGCCCGCCGTAAGAATGATGTGGACTTCTGAACCGCCACACTAGCCGCTGCCGAACATTGTCCGCTTCGCCCGCCTTGGCCCGTCCTCGGACAACGACATAGCCGGCTGCGGCTGCAGCGGCGGCGCTCCGTTCGGGATTGGCGCGAGCGCCGACATCACTCGTTCCGGCGGGAAGGTGACGATTACCTCGGTCCCGATACGGAGCTTGGACTTCAGCGAGAACGTACCGCCGTGTAGATCGATAAGGTTCTTGGCGATCGGCAGGCCGAGACCGGCGCCCTGTTCGGCCGACTTGATCGAATTGGAACCCTGGCCGAATGACGCAAGCACGATCGGGATTTCCTCCTCCGGAATGCCAGGCCCGGTGTCCTTGACGCTCATGTATTGGCCGCCGGAGGCGGTCCACCCGACCTTCAGCCAGATTTCACCGCCCTGCGGCGTGAACTTGATCGCGTTAGACAAGAGATTGAGGCAGATTTGACGTACGGCACGCTCGTCGGCCCACAGCCGCGGCATGTCGGGCTCGAACATTTCGTGGATGGTGATGCCGCGGTTGCCGGCGCGCAGTTTCAACAGGTGGTGGCAATCCTCGACGACGCGCGCCAGCGAGACCGCTTCCTCATTGAGTTCGTAGCGCCCGGCTTCGATGCGCGAGAGGTCCAGGATTTCATTGATGAGGTTCAGAAGATGCACGCCCGAACTGTGAATGTCTGCCGCGTACTCCTTGTACAGCGGCACCGCATGCGCGCCGAATATTTCCGCCTTCATGACTTCGGAGAAGCCGAGGATGGCGTTGAGCGGCGTGCGAAGCTCGTGACTCATTTGCGCCAGGAAGCGCGATTTGGCGATATTGGCCGCCTCCGCGCGGCTGCGCGCTTCGTCGGAAATAGACTTGGATTGCTCAAGTTCGCCGATCAGCGACTCCTTTTCGGCGCGCGCTTCGAGCGTCGCAAGCGTGGTCGAATAAAGGCGGTAGGCAAGCAGCGAGAAATATCCCTCGGCCGCGAGCGCCATCACCGCGAGAATGTAATCGTGCAGCGTTCGCTTGAGCACAAAGTCGAGCGCCAGCGCGATGGTCACGGGAAGCGTCATCGCAAATACGGCAATGGGCAGGCTTGAGGCCAGCATGCTGGATATCGCCACGACGAGGAGCATGACGAACAGCATGAACATCGGGGCCTGATCGTCGACGCCGATCGGATTGATGAGGATAAAAGTCCACGCTACGCCGAAAAACAGGTCCAGCATGAGAAACCGCATTCGCCCCGCGCGCAAATCGGCGGTGCTCGGCGCTTCGGCGAGAAATTGCCGGCAGGTCCGCGTAATGATCAGGTGAATGAAGAGCGTGCCGGCGGTCCACACGCCGCAAACAAATCCGCCGGT
This sequence comes from Xanthobacteraceae bacterium, assembly GCA_050725855.1. Classification (GTDB taxonomy): domain Bacteria; phylum Pseudomonadota; class Alphaproteobacteria; order Rhizobiales; family Xanthobacteraceae; genus BOG-931. Next base: position 21,656 of record JBOHIU010000108.1, read on the forward strand.
CCATAAGCCGGAGAACAGGCCGATGGTGACGATCAGGAGGAGGATAACGGGAGAGGCGGAGAGCCTGTTCTGTGCGAACTGACGCAGCAGTTCATAGTCGAAAACCGGCCGCGTGCCGCTGGTTGAAGTCAGCCGATCGCGGGCCTCGCGCACATGCTGGACGGCGAGCCGCCGCCGCGCCGGCGAAACAGGGGCGAGGGGGGTCGGCGCGGTCTGTTCGCGCGGTTCGCTGGGCGTTTGCGACATTTCTATCCGGGCTTGCGAAAATTCGCGGCAAAAGTCGCGCAAATTCCTTAAGACCAGACTTAGCCGATTGCGCATTTCCGCGATCATCAAGCATTCGTTCACGCTTTTGGCGCCGCCACCGGTATTCATCCCGGCGGCATCCGCTGGCCCTTGCTGGCGGCCCGCGATAAGCTCGGCATGTCAAGCTGATAGCGGGCGAATGCGATGAAGCTCTACGATGGTGGCCGGGCGCCGAATCCGCGGCGGGTGCGTATCTTTCTCGCCGAAAAGGGCATCAAAGTCCCGACCGAGCAGGTCGATCTCGGCAAATTGCAGCAACGCTCGGAAGCGTTCACGGCGATTAATCCCATGCAGCGGGCGCCGGCGCTGGTGCTCGACGATGCGACCGTGATCGCCGAATCGATCGCGATCTGCCGGTATTTCGAAGCTTTGCAGCCCGATCCTCCGCTATTCGGACGTGGCGCGGTGGAGAGCGCGTTGATCGAAATGTGGAATCGGCGTGCGGAGTTGCACCTGCTGTTTCCAGTGGCCAGCGTGTTCCAGCACTTGCACCCGGCCATGAGGGTGATGGTCAATCCACAGGTCCCGGAATGGGGCGAGGCCAATAAGCCGCGCGTTTTTCAGTTTTTGCATTTTCTCGACGGCGAACTGAGGAGCCGCCCCTATCTGGCTGGTGACGACTACAGCGTCGCCGACATCACGGCGCTGGTGGCGGTCGATTTCATGCGCGTCTCCAAGATGGAGATACCGGACACGCTCGCCGATATCCGCCGCTGGCACGCTGCGGTATCGGCGAGGCCGAGCGCTGCCGCCTGAAGGAGACCAAGCGCATCGCCGCCGCCGGCCGGCCCTCCAAGTGTAGGAACTTTGCGCAACTCAGGGACTTATCCCGAGGCTCGGGGTGATGGGCTGAAGTTCCTGGAGGAAGCATGGACAGAAAGATTGCCGGATTACTCGGCGCCGCCGCCGCACTGACGACTATGACCGCCGCTCAGGCCGCCGTGCCGGCCGCATCGAGCGCTCTTGCGCCACCGTCGAGTTATCGGGATCTTCTCGATCCTGTGGCTAACCCCGTGGCGGCGCTGAAGGCCGACGATGCGCGGCTTTTCACGGCCGCCGGGGAGGGAATAATCGCCCCTGGCGACGCGATGCAGGTCGCCCAGTATCACCACCACCATCATCATCACCACGCGGTGCCGCGGGTGCTCCGACGGTTGCTGCCCCATCACCACCACCATCATTATCGTCACCACCATCATCACCACCATCATTATTGATGCGATTGGAGATGGCGCGCACGAGGCGTCCTTAACGGACGCCTCGACCATTTTAGGACCGTTCGTTCAAGTTTGTCTCTCGCGCGCCTTGGCAGCGCGCAACAGATGGCGATAGGTGCCGTCGAACACGGTATCGGTGTCCGACGTCCAGGTAGTTTCCGCGGCGAGCGTCGGCCTGCTCACATGAATGCGCCGGCCGCGCATCTCGCGTTCGGCGGCTTCTTCTTCGTTCATGGGCGCGAGAGTGAAATCGGCAGTGACCGGCAGAATGAGTATCTGCAGCATCGGCTCTCCAGGCCGAAAAATATGCGTACAGCCTTCGGCCGGCGCCTTGAACACGATGAATGAGATCATCGGCCACCATTCGGTCCGCAGCAGGGCCGGGACGGCGATGGGAACGGTGCCGGTGATATCGGTATAGAAGCGGGGATGCGGTTCGGTCCGCACGGCCCATTCCTTGCCGACCTTAAGGTCGAGCAGGAGCTGATAGGTGTAATATTCGTTGCCGAAACTGCGGAATGGCGGCCACTGCAGATCGCCTTCCGGCGCCGCTCCGAAATCGCCGGCGAAGGTCCAGTTGCCGTCCTTTTTCGATACATGCAGTTCGTTTTCGTACGGGTAGAAAATCTCGATGCCGTACTGGGCGCCCTCGGTGAAAGGGGCACAATGCCACGCATATTCGTGGGAGCCGTTGGTGCGCGGCTGCGGCTGTCCGGCCCAGCCGGGCATTTCGAGCTTGGTCCGCCGGGGCGCCAATCCCGGATTGACCAGCCTGAATTTGACCTCCTGCACGCAAGCACCTCCCCGGCAAAGGACATTGGCCCAGGCAGAAAAGCTTTGAGCGGGCGCAGAGTTCCACAGCGCGGCACGGCGGTCACGGGCGTTTCGGGGACACGGGCGGCGTTGGTTAACCGATGAACGTGCCGGAGCGCAGCTCGCTGAATGCCCGTTGCAGTTCGGCTTCGGTATTCATCACGATCGGCCCGTACCAGGCGACCGGCTCCTCGATCGGCTTGCCGGATACCAGGAGGAAGCGAATGCCTTGTTCGCCGGCCTGCACCGTCACCTCATCGCCGGAGTCGAACAACACGAGCGAGCGATTTCCGGTCTGCTCCCGCACGAGCGTATCGGATTCGCCATTCGTCTTTTCGGTCAGCACGCCGAACGGCTGCGAGGCCGAACGAAAGCTGCCGGAGCCTTCGAACACATAGGCGAAGGCATGGCGATCAAGCTCGACCGGCAAGGTCTTGCGTTTTCCCGGTGGCACGGAGACGTCGAGATAGCGGGGGGCCGCGGCGACACCCTCGACCGGGCCACGGCGGCCCCAGAAGTCGCGGCACACGACACGCAGCCGCGTGCCGCCGTCATCGACGATTTCCGGAATTTCCGCGGCCTTGACGTCCTGATAGCGCGGCGTCGTCATCTTCAATGACGATGGCAAATTGGCCCAGAGCTGAAAGCCATCCATGGGGCCGTTAGCATCGCCTTGCGGCATTTCCTGGTGCAGGATGCCGCGGCCGGCGGTCATCCATTGCACGTCGCCCGATTCGAGCTTGCCGCTGTTGCCGAGGCTGTCGCCATGCTCGACGCTGCCGGCCAGCACGTAGGTGATGGTCTCGATGCCGCGATGCGGATGCCACGGAAAACCCGCACGGTAATCGTCCGGCCGCTCCGGCCGCTCGTTGCGGAAATCGTCGAGCAACAGGAACGGATCGAATTCGCTGGTTTCGCCGAAACCGAAGACGCGGCGGAGTTTGACCCCCGCGCCCTCGATCGTCGGCTTCGAGGTGATGATGCGCTTGACCGGCCGAATGGACATGGCAAAGACCCTTGCTTGAGACTGCAAAACACTTGCAAAAAATACTTGAAAGACGTGGGGACTGGCAGGCGCGCGGCAAGAAGGCACATCGCTGATACTTCCCAGCCGGCGGGAATCCTGCGCTTTTTCGCCACTTGGCAACGACGCGCGCAGCGGTCACATTGCGAGCCTGGAGCCACGCGGGCACCCATCCGTTGTCGGAAGAAACTGTCGTTTGCCGGGAGGAAAGCTTATGAAAGCCGTTCGCGCATTCTGTGGCGCCGTTGCCACTGCGATTTTGATCGCCGGAGCGGGAGGTGCCCACGCCCAAGCATGGCCGACGCGCACGATCCACTTGATCAGTCCATTCCCGGCCGGCAGCGCTTCGGACACCACGGCGCGCGTGGTCGTCAACAAGCTGTCGGAGTTGCTCGGCCAGTCCATCGCGGTCGAGCCGGAGGCCGGCGCCGGCGGAATCATCGGCTTCGAGATGGTCGCCAAGGCGAAGCCTGACGGCTACACTTTCGTCACCAGCTCTTCGTCCATGGCCAACGGCAGGGTGATGCATGCTCATCTGCCTTACGACGTGTTGCACAGTTTCATCCCAGTCGCCATGTTCGGCGTGCAGCCGAACGTGCTGGTCGCCTCGAAGAAGGACGGCTTCAAGACGCTCGCCGATCTGATCGCCGCCGCCAAGGCGAAGCCCGGTACCTTGACGTTCGCCTCCGCGGGTGTCGGCTCCACATCGCACATGGCGGGAGAGAAATTCCGCCTCGCCACCAAGATCGACGTGCGTCACATTCCATTTCGCGAGGGCGGGCTGACCGAGGTAATGGCCGGACGCATCGATTATTATTTCATTCCGTTGGCCGCGGCGGCTTCGGCGCTCAAGACCGGCAAGCTGACGGCGCTCGCGGTCAGCACGCCCAAGCGCTCGGCGCTCTTGCCGAACGTACCGACGGTGGCGGAGGCGGGTTATCCGGCCGCCGAGTCCGATTTCTGGGTCGGCCTGTCGGCGCCGGCGAAGACGCCGATGAGCATCGTCAAAAAGATGCACGATGCGACCGAGAAGGCGCTGCAAGACCCGGCGGTGAGAGAACACCTGGCGAAGATCGGCGTGGAGCCGAAGCTGATGAGCGTCGCGCAGTTCGCCGCGTACTTCAAGAAGGACTACGCCGCCACCATGCAGCTCGCCAAGGACGCGCATATCACGCCGGTCGATTGAGCTACCGCCCAATAGAAAGCCGCCATTGCGAGGCACGCAGTGCCGAAGCAATCCAGGCCGGAGGCGCCGACTCTGGATTCTTCGCGGAGCCTGTCATCGGACCGCGCGACTTCGCGCGGGTCCGTTGGCTCGCGATGATGGTTCCAACTTAGTTCGATTTCGACAGCGGCTTCGTCAATTTACGCACGTGTTCGATGAATAGTTGCGCGGCAGGGCCGAGCGAACGTTTCTTCAAGGTGACGATGCCGATCGGCTGCGGGGCGCCGCGCAGGTCAATCGGCAGCGCTGTCAGCTCCGGATTCTTTCGTGGAAGCATCAGCGAGAAACGGGTAGTTACGGTGAAGAACCGCTGCGTCGCAAGCAATTCACTACGCAAGGTGAACGACGATGTGGCCTCGACCGTATGGCGCGGCGGCTGCAGTCCTGCCGCGGCAAATACGCTTACTTGCCAAGAGCCAGCATAGCTGTCGGCTGGAACCAGTACCCAAGGTTCGTCCATCAGATCGGCTAGCGCGATCCGCCGCCGGCGCGCCAGGGGATTTTTAGCCCCGGTCACGACGACCAGATCGTCGAGGAACAAAATTTCTGAACTATGCTCGTCGCTCGGTTGTGGCGGCATCCTATGGATGACGAACTCGACATTACGGGCGTCGAGCGCTGCAATGAGCTGCGCAGATTCTCCTGTAGCGACGCGAAATCGCATGCGCGGATATTGGCGTGATAAGCGATCGATCACCGGCACAACGATCGCGGCGGTGATCCGATCGGTCGCTCCGACCCGAGCCTCTCCCGTCGTAGGATCGGAAAGATGTTTGATGTCCTCAAGGCCCTGCTGCAATTCGTCAAACACTGCGACGCCGCGCTTGATCAGGGCTTGTCCATATGATGTCGCGACGACGCCGCGCCGGCTACGGTCCACGAGGCGAACGCCAACCGCATTTTCCAGCTCGACGATGGCCTTGGAGATCGCGGGCTGGGACGTGTTGAGCCGGTCGGCCGCTTTTCCCATGCTGCCCGTCTCGGCGATCGCCATCAGCATATCGAGATTGCGCAATTTGAGCCGGCGCTTCGTGCGCTCGTTCCAGGGCATCAGTCGCTCTCATTCTAAAAGATTATGATATCATAGCATCTTCATATTATTCCTTTGTGTAGACCGGTGCTAGCCAGACTCGCGGAGTTGATCCCAGACGAGCGGTTTGCCCAAGCCGGGACGGACCGGGACGAACGCGACGAGTTGCGTTCGTCAGAACGGCGGCAGCTCGTAGAACTCTGCACGACCAGCTTTCTCTGATTTGCCCGGTCCAACGGGTTTCGATCTGCAAATCATGACGAAGGGAGATGCGCGATGCGATTGATCCAGCCAGTCATAATCGGATTATCGGTGCTTGCGCTCGTCAGCGCCGCCGCTGCGTACAGTGCAAAAACGGCGCGGTCGGACTGCCCGAGTGGATATGCGCGGCTCGGCCAGATTTGCATAAGCGCATCGAACGGCGACATCGTCTTGCCCACGAGCGAAAAGACCGACGCGTCGGCGCAGGCTAGAGCGGGACGATGAATTCCGATAGGACAATGGTGGTGGTGCGCCGCGTCTATGACGAGGTTCACCTGGCGCTCTGGGCGACGTTGACTGCGTTCGTCGTCTATTTCGCCGTATTTGTCGCGCCCTATCTGCCGCGGATTCACGCGCGCGCCGAAAGACTGCAAGCGCAACAGGCCGCTGCGGAGCAGGTTTCGACCTGCGGCAAATTGGGCATAGGACCGAATAGCGTCATGTACGATCGCTGTATGAGCAATCTGCAGCGCTATCGCGCGCATATCGAGCAACAATTTGGCGACGCGAGCGACTTCTTCTAACGATCCTCTGGTTGCAGTGCCAGTAACCGAGGAGCCCAGTACCGAGGAGCAAAGTCATGGACAGACGAACGTTCTTAACAGGAGCGGCGGCACTCGGTCTCGGCATCGCCGGCTACAAATCGGCTTCGGCGCTGTCGTTCCCTTCGCGGGTTATTCGCATTATCGTCCCAGCACCGGCCAGCTCGCCTCCGGACATATTAGGGCGGATCGTCGCCAATGCACTAGCGGACGACGAGGGCTGGAAGGTGATCGTCGAGGACAAGCCCGGCGCCGCCCAGACGATCGGGACAAATGATGTGTTTCAGCAGCCGGCCGACGGGTATACGCTGCTTGCCGCCACTACTCCGATCGCAGCAATCCCGGGGCTCGTACCCAATGCGCCGTTCCACGTGGCGACCGACTTTGCGCCGGTAATCGAGATTGGCACTGGTTATAACGTGCTTGTGGTCGGTGCGAAGGTGCCGGTGCATAGCGTGGCCGAGCTCGTCGCGTATCTCAAAAAGGATCCGGGCAAGTATACCTTCTCCTCGGGGGGCTTCGGCACGCCGGCGCATTTGCTCGGCGAACTGTTCATGCTGGAAACCGGGGTCAAGGCGATCCATGTCCCCTACAACCATTCCAGTTCGCAAATGATCACGGACTTGGTCACAGGAGTGAATACCTTCCAATTCATTACCCTCCTGCCGGTCGTGCAGTTCATCAAGGCGGGCAAGCTGCGCGCCTTGGCGGTGATGGGAAGCCAGCGTTTGGCGATACTGCCGAATGTACCGACGATCATCGAAGCGGGCTATCCCAAGCTCGAAGCGGAGGACTGGAACGGCCTTCTGGTCAAATCCGGTACGCCGCCGGACGTGATCGTGCGCTTGAACAAAGCCATCAACAAGGTGCTCAAGACCGAGAAGGTGCGCGCGGCGTTCGCCAAGCTGGGAGTCGATGTGGCTGGCGGCACTCCGGCGCAGTTCGGCGCGCTGTTTCAGGCCGAGATCGCGCGCTGGACCAAAGTCATCAAGGACGCCGACATCAAGATCGATTGAGCTTCCGTAGGCATGTAGCCTGTAGCACGGGTTAGATTAGCCCAACGGGTCCGGCTCGAAGTGGCCGGCCGATGACAGGCTCCGGCGTAACCCGCCGTGTGAAAAGCGATAGGCAGATGGGAAATGGCGGATTGCGCTGTGCTAATCCGACCTACGCGCTCGCAATGACGGCTCCAGCTTGGTTCGATTTAGCAAGCGGTTTGGTCAGCTCACGTACGCACTCAATGAAC
>JBOHIU010000109.1:0-18310 GCA_050725855.1 Xanthobacteraceae bacterium
AGAACTTGAAGCCGGACTCGGCGCCCTCGCAGACATCGCCGGCGACAATGACGGCGTCGACGTCGGGCTTGACCGTGATCGGCTTCGTCGGCCGTACGTCGGCATGCAGATCGGAAAAAATCTGGAGCTTCATTACTTGTGCTCCTCCGCAGATCCGCTTTCGGCGGCGGTGCGCGCCGCCTTGACCCCGAAGGCCGACGCGGGCGACGGTTTGGATGCCGCCATGGTCGGGGCCTCCGGGGGCTCGGTCGACGCCGACACCGTCTCCCAGGCGGAATTGTTAAGGTGCTCGCCGGTGATCACCTTGGCTGCGATCGGCGGGCTCTTGCAGTCGAGCCCGACGCAGAGCCGCAGGCGATCGGTGACGCCGGGCAGCTCCTCGAAAATATCCAGCGCCCCGATCGCCTCGCGCCGCCGCCGATTGTCGGGCGAGACCCCACTCTTGGTTCTGGTGCAGTAGTCGGCGCCGGGTAGGACCACGAAGCGCCCATCGAACCAATAGCCTTCGGCCTGCAGCGTCTTGTGCACGAGACGCTTGCGCTTCGCGCCGCCCGGGATGGTCAGGTCGTTCGGCGGGATCACCCGTACGTCATGCAGATCGGCGGTGGCGGCGACGTGAAAGCGGCGATCCGGATCGGCCTGACGGGCGTCATCGAAGCGCCGGAAGCTTGCGGCGATAAGCAGGGCTTCGGCGTGAACGACGAGCTGCTCGCGATTGGGACAAATTCGTAGGCCGTCGTGGCCGTAGGGATGCCTCTCGTTGGTCAGTGGCACGCCGAGGTCGTGGGCGATCTGGATTAATCGCGCTTCGATGTAGGACGCCGAATCCTTGTCGAAACGCGGGTCGAGCGAGCAGATGACGTAGACCTGGGCCTGCTCGAGTGCCTCCGGAGCGAGTCTGTCGCCGATCTTGCGATCGGCCTTGCCGTGGCCCGTGTAGAGCTGCGGCACGTCGACGAGGTAGGTGATGTAGGTCAAGTCCCCGAGCGAGACGATACGATCCCGCTGCGAAAACGGCGCCGCCCGCACCCGCAGGATCGATCCGCAGGAGTCGATCTCGCGCAGGCCACGAATGTGGCCATCGACCAGGACGGTTTGCGTGACGAGCGCGGAGTAAGAGTCGATCATGATTTTTTCGATCCCGCGAGATGTCGGGGATCGACGGTCCCGCGCGCCCGTTCACCGCTGCCGATGGCAACGTAGCAGCGGCGCCGACAAAGGTTTGGGCATGACCTGAATGTTAGTTCGACCGCTGCTACATAGGCCCGACGCCCGGATGCCCACTGGACAGCGCGCGCCGAATCGGATTTGTTCAACATCGTTCACCAATTAGTATTGTTCAATAATGTTGAACATTGTACGACTGCAGGCAAGCCGGAAATTCGGCGATGGTTAAGAGGCAGAAAACCTCCGACACGACGGGACCCCGTCTCGGCATGCGGCTGGATCTCGATCTGCTCGAGGCGTTGGAGCGTCTCGCGGCAGATGACGGGCGCACCCTCTCGGGGTACGTGAGACGCGTGCTGGATGAGCACGTGAGACAGAAGGGCGCCTCCGGAAAGCAAAAGCGCGGCGCGTGAGCGGCGGTGACGCGCTGCAGGGCCGTCCCGACTGCCCCATGGCGGAGCGGGAGAGAGGTCCGGGGACGTATCCGACGGACGCGGCGTGAACCGGCTCCGGCGACATGATCCGGCCGATTTTCCATCTGTTCCGGGAATCCCAAGATGAAAAGCGCGGCCGCGAGACGTCTGCTGCGGAAGGAGCTTGCGGCAGAATTCAGTGATAGCGTGTGCCGACGCCTCAGCCGTCGACGTCTGCAATCTGAAGCGCGCCCAGTGGTCGCCGGACGGCCGCCGCGAAGTCGGATAAGTGAGGATGCGTCCCGTGAGACACGAGACGGTCACCGCCGCGAAGGCATAGCAGTCGCGGCTCAAGGAATATTCGGGCTTGTCCGGCTCTCCACCGCAACAACGCACAGGAGATCTTGCAGGTGTTCGCCATGCTCGAAGAGCGGCGGGCCACGCGATGGCTTCTGGGACGCGATGGGTCTGGGAATTTGATTCAGAACGCGCGAGATTTTCCAGACCATTCCGGCGACGACGCACCGCAGCAAAACGCCGGGATCAACGAACGCTTGGATAAATTAGGTCGATTCTGCCCCGACTGCTGAAGGTCCGTTGATCCCCCGAAAGCGTCCGGAATAACGGCCGGTGGCGATCTGGGAGGGTAGGCGTGGCCCTTGCCTCACCTACTTTGGCGTAGTGATGTAAGTGGTTAACTCAGGAACAGGTTATGCCCGCCGGCGGCCGCAACTTCGAGCGCGCGTTTGGCGCTTTCCTGGCCCTTGATGTCGGCGAGATCGAGAGCGGCGCCTGCGCTCTCCAGGATTTTCGGCTGAGGCCGCGACAGCACCTGCGTGCCTTTGAAATGATTGGCGAGCTGGATCAGCGAAGAGGCCGCAACGATCTCGATGTCGGGGCTCGCCCACGCGGCTTCGGGCCCGCATTGGGCGGGGCACATCAGTCCCTCGCCGCGCGCATTGGCGCCGATCGCGGCCGGCAGCACACCGGCAACCGCGGAGATCGAGCCGTCCAGTCCGAGTTCGCCCAGAACCGTGAACCCAGCCATCGCGTCGTGCGGAATGGCCCCGATTGCCGCCATCAGCCCGAGAGCGATCGGAAGGTCATAATGGCTGCCCTCCTTGGGCAGGTCGGCGGGTGCAAGATTGATGGTGATCCGGCGCGCCGGCAGCGCGAGACCGGAAGCGATCAGGGCCGACCGGACGCGCTCGCGCGCTTCGGAAACCGCCTTGTCCGGAAGACCGACGATGGTGAAGGCCGGCATTCCCGGCGCCACCTGCACCTGGACATCGACGGGCCGTACTTCGACGCCCTCGAATGCCACTGTGGAGACGCGCTGGACCATCCATCCACCCCCGCCGTTGCAGCTCAGAGTAGCTTAAGGTTGTGAGGTGTCAAGAACAATTAGGGAACGAAATCGGGATGGAGACTACCGCTCCGCCACGGCCAGCAATTCATGCCGAGTCGCTTCGAGAATCTCGTCCGACAGTTCGCGCTTGCCGATCGCGCGGGCCAAAAGCAGCGCCCCGACCAGGCCGGCCATCGCGGCCACCGCCTTACGGCGGCGGACTTTCTTTGAGCTCCTGGCAGCAGACTTGGCGAGAAGATCGATCAACGGTTCAAGTCCGTCGGCGAAGGCATCGTGCACCAGGGGGCCGCTACGCGCCGCATCGGCCCCCAACGCCGCGAAAACGCAACCGCGCGCCGGGTCGTCGCGATGGCGCGGCGACAAATAGCGCGTGAGCAACGCAGCGAAAGGACTATCGGGATTGGCCGCAGCGGTCTTGTTCCAGCTCGTGATCGCTAACGCTGTGACGCGCCGGCACGCCTGCGCCACCAGATCGTCCTTGGAGGCGAAATGACCGTAGAAGCCGCCATGCGTGAGATCGGCCGCCTTCATGATTTCCGCAACGCCGATGCCGCCGAAACCTTTTTCGCGAAACAACGCACCGGCGGCCTCGATGATGCGCTCGCGGTGTTCGGCGGCTTTCTCGCGGCTCACTCTCATCGTGCACCTCAGCTATGCGGCTGCATCGGCAAATCTGTAACCGTCCTTGACAATTTATATGACGACCGACATCAATACGCAAGTTAATGATGACGATCATCATTTAACCCGCCTCGCAAGGAATGATTATGCCTGCCTCCGTATTGGCCGCAGCGTTGGCTCGCCGCAAGATTCATTACGGTTGGGTCATCGTCGGCGTCACCTTGATTACCACCGTGGTGACGGCCGCCGCGATGAGCACGCCGGGCGTGCTGATCGTTCCGCTCGAACAGGAGTTCGGTTGGACCGACGCGCAAATTTCATCAGCGCTCGCCATCCGGCTGATGCTGTTCGGATTGTTCGGTCCGTTCGCCGCGGCATTCATGAATCGTTACGGGGTGCGCGCGGTGATGGTGAGCGCGGTGATCCTGATTTCGGCGGGCTTGATCGCGTCCTTGGGGATGCGGCAGGTTTGGCAGCTCGTTCTATTATGGGGTGTCGTCGTCGGTGTCGGCACCGGCCTTACCGCGATGGTGCTCGCCGTCACGGTCGCGACACGCTGGTTCAATCATCGCCGCGGACTGGTGATGGGCATTTTTGCCGCTAGCAATGCGACCGGGCAATTGCTGTTCCTGCCGCCAATTGCCCAAGTAGCGACGAGTTACGGCTGGCGCATGGCACTTGTCGTTGTCTGCGGCATCTTGGCGCTCGCCGGATTCGTGGCACTCATATTCATGCGTGACCGGCCGAGCGATGTCAGTCTGCCGCTGTATGGCGAGACCGTCATTACGCCTGCCCCCGCGGCCGGCGCCGGACTTGTCTCGCTGCTGATGTCGCCCTTCGTCGTTCTCAAAGACGCCGCGCGCGTGCCGATCTTCTGGATACTGTTTGGTACGTTCTTTGTTTGCGGCTGCAGCACCAACGGCTTGATCCAGACTCATTTTATCGCGCTCTGCCACGACTATGGCTTGGCGGCCGTCACCGCGGCCGGCGTGCTTGCCATGATGGGCTTCTTCGATTTTTTCGGCACCATCGGTTCCGGCTGGCTGTCCGACCGGTTCGATCCGCGCTGGCTCTTGTTCTGGTATTACGGTTTGCGCGGCCTGTCGCTGCTCTATCTGCCGTTCACCAACTTCACGTTCTACGGACTGTCGCTGTTTGCGGTGTTCTACGGCCTCGATTGGATCGCGACCGTACCGCCGACGGTAAAGATCACCGCCGATCGCTTCGGCCGAGAGAGGACCGGCGTCGTGTTTGGCTGGGTCTTCGCCGGCCACCAGATCGGCGCCGCCAGCGCGGCATTTGGCGCCGGTTTGATCCGCACCGAATATCTCACCTATTTGCCGGCATTCTTCATCGCCGGCGCGCTCTGCATCATCGCGGCTTTGGCGATAATCTCGGTGCGGAAATCGTCGACGCGAGCTGTCGGCGTAGTCACACCCATTCCGGTCCGCGTCTAGCCTCGGTTTTTGCTTGAGGCGGCGCCAGCCAAAAGTCAGCGGTGCAAACGGATCAGCCGCTTGCCGAGATTCTGACCGTGATAAAGTTCGGCGATAGCGCCGGGGCAACGTTCGATGCCATCGGCGATGTCCTCGCGATAGCACAGCCGGCCTTCGCGTACCCATGCCGCCAGTCGCGTGACCGCCTCCTCATAGCGAGGCTGGTAATCGAACGCCAAAAAGCCGCTCATCTGCCCGCGTTTCACCAGCAAGTGTCGCTCGATGCGCGGTCCCTGCGGTGGCGGATCCCAACTCGAAACCGACGCGGTGCCGCAGATCAGCACGCGCGCGCCGATGGCAAGCTGGACCAGCACTGCGTCGCTGATCGCTCCAGCAGTGTTGTCGAAGTAGACATCGACGCCGCGCGGGCAGGCTGCGGCCAAGGCTTCAGCGAGATTGCCGGCCTTGTAATCGATAGCGGCGTCGAAGCCGAAATCCTGTAAGCAGATTTTGGCTTTCACCGCGCCCCCGGCGATGCCGACGGTTCGGCATTGCATCAGTTTGGCGATCTGTCCAACCGCCGAGCCGACCGCGCCGGCCGCGGTTGAGACCACCACCGTGTCGCCTGGACGCGGCCGTCCAACGTCTACCAGGCCGAAATACGCGGTGACGCCGTTGAGGCCCAGAACGCCAAGCGACAGCGATAGCGGCAGGTCATTTTCTTTGACTTTGCGGGTGATGTTGGCGCCATCGGAAAGCGCGTATTCCTGCCAGCCGAGCATGCCCATCACGGCGTCGCCTTCGGCGTATCCCGGATGACGCGACTTGATCACCGTTCCGGCCGCGAACGACCGCATCACGTCGCCGATACCGACCGGCTTGGAATAATTCGCCGCGGCCGAGACCCAGCCCCGCATTGCCGGCTCGACCGACAGATACTGGTTGCGCACCAGAAGCTGGCCATCGGGAAGCTCCGGCACCGAAGTTTCCACGATCTCGAAATGCTCGGCTTGCGGAATGCCGGTCGGGCGCGTCTTAAGGCGCACTTGGCGATTTGCCGCCCGCGCCGAGCTCATGCCCGCTTCGCCTCGATCTTATCCCAGATCAGGGTCGCGATGTCGGGGCCGCCGAAATTCTTGATCGCGCGAATGCCGGTCGGCGATGTGACGTTGATCTCGGTCAGAAACCCACCGATCACGTCGATGCCGACAAAGAGGAGCCCGCGCTCGCGCAACGCTGGACCGAGCCGTGTGCAGATTTCGCGCTCCCGGTCGGTAAGCTCGGTCGCCGACGGCGTGCCGCCTCGCACCATGTTGGAGCGCAAATCGTCGGAAGCAGGCACGCGATTGACCGCGCCGGCAAACTCGCCGCCGACCAGGATGATCCGCTTGTCGCCTTCCCGCACCGCCGGCAGGAATTGCTGCACCACCCACGGCTCTCGAAACATGCCGGCAAACAAGTCGTACAGAGAGCCGAAATTAAGGTCGTCGGCGGCGAGCCGAAACACCGCTTGGCCGCCGAGACCGTATAGCGGCTTCATGACAATGTCGCCGTGTTCGGCCCGAAACGCTTTGATCGCCTGGAGATCGCGGGTGACCAGCGTCGGCGGCATCAAATCGGGAAACTCCGTGACGAAAATCTTCTCCGGCGCGTTACGCACGTGGCTCGGATCGTTGACCACCAGCGTCCGCGGATGGATGCGGTCGAGCATATGGGTGCTCGAAATGTAGGCGAGATCGAACGGCGGGTCCTGACGAAGCAGCACCACGTCGAAGGACGAGAGATCGGCGTGGCGCGGCTCGCCCAGCGTGAAATGATCGCCGCCGACATCGCGCACCACGAGCGGCCGCACCGAAGCCGATACTTTGCCGTTCAGCAGCACGAGCTTTTCGGGGGTGTAATACGATAGGGCATGGGCGCGGTTTTGCGCTTCGAGCAGAAGCGCAAACGTCGAGTCGCCGCGGATATTGATCCGCTCGATGGGATCCATTTGCACGGCGACGTTCAGGCGCATGGAGATATCTCAATCGGGCCGGTGAATGGCTGCAGGCAGGGTACCAAGGTCTACGCAATTTTGGTCTGACCCGCCACGGGCTGTCCAGGCGCTTTCAACGGGTCGCGTCGAAGGCGTTGCGGATGTGGCGCGGCAGCTTTCCAGGCGCGATGAGAATCGCATCGAAGCGAATGGCGCGCCCCGCGTCGCCCGGGTGGTGCGCGAGCCAGAATTCGGCAGCGGCGACAATGCGCCGCTTGCTCCGCTCGGTGACTGCTTCAGCGGCATCGTCGAACTTCCCGCGCGCCTTGACCTCGATGAAGACAAGGTCGTTGCGGCGGCGGGCGACGATGTCGACTTCGCCGAACGGCGTCTTCCAGCGCCGCGCCAGGATGCGATAGGCCTTGGCGATGAGAAAAAAGGCGGCGCGGCTTTCGGCCGAGAGGCCAAGCCGGAACGCCGCGACGCGCGCCTCATCGGTCGAGGCTTTCCGGGGCGTAGCCGACCCAAGCGGTCTAGCTCGGCGTGTCTTCGTCACCGTCATGGTCCGATACCCCTTCCGTCGCGCCGCGCGTTCCTTGCCGCATCGACAGCGCGCGCTGATAAAGCTCGCGCCGCGGCAGCCTCGTCGCGTCGGCAACCTCCGCCACCGCGTCCTTCAGCGAAGCGCGGGAAAGCGCCTCGCCCAATAGCATCTCGATCTCTTCGGTGCTCGGATGCTCCGCCGCCTGCGGCGGCCCTATCACAAGGACGATTTCGCCGCGCACCTCGCCCGCGGGGCAGCCCTGTGCCAGCATCGCAAGGTCGCCGCGGCGAACCTCTTCGTGGAGCTTAGTCAACTCGCGGCACAGCGCCGCGTCACGCGGTCCAAGCCCTGCCGCCAGATCGGTCAGCGTTGCAGCAACACGCGGTCCGGTCTCATACAGCACGATTGTAGACGGAATGCGGGCCAGTTCGCCGATGCGTGCGCGCCGCGCCGCCTGTTTGGGCGGCAGGAAGCCACCGAAAAAGAATTGGTCGGTGGGCAGGCCGGCAACCGTCAGAGCTGCCAAAACCGCGGACGGTCCCGGCAAGGCCGTCACTTTATGGCCCGCGCCCTGCACCTCGCGCACGAGCTTAAAGCCAGGATCGGAGACGAGCGGCGTGCCGGCATCCGAGACGAGTGCGATCGCCGCCCCGTCGGCAAGCCGCCGCAGCAGCGCCGGCCGCGCCTTGGCGGCGTTGTGGTCGTGGTAGGGTGTCAGCGGCGTGTCGATCCCATAGCGGTCAAGCAGTTTTCGGGTCACACGCGTGTCTTCGCAGGCAACCAGATCGGCCCCGGCCAGTGCGGCAAGTGCGCGCAGCGTGATGTCGCCAAGATTGCCGATTGGGGTGGCGACAACGTGCAAGCCCGGCGGCAGGCGTGCCGCCTCAATGACCTGACCATCGAGGCGATAGCGCCGCAGCGCGCGGGCTAGCGGTGAGGAGGTACCGGCAGAGGGAGACTGCATGGCGCAAAACTACCGCCCTTACCATCCGCCGTCATGCCCTCCGAAATGATCTTCCCGTCTGCGTGGTCTAACCATCGCCCCCAATATGACGAATTGCTATAAGCCTATGCCATGCGCAGGCAGAGGTGAGGGGAACCGCAATGTCCGCGGAGTTGCAGGTTAGGGGGCCCGCGGCGGCAATGCCGACGCGGCGGCGCACCATTGCTGGTTTATTGGGCACCACGGCAGCGCTGCTGACTGGGTGCACCAGTAATTCCAGCTTTTTCAGCAATTCGAGCTTGTTCTCGAACAATCCGCCTCCCCCGAAGGCGAACGCGACACCTCCGACTCCGGCGACAACAATCGGAACCGGGCAGGTCAAGGTTGGGCTTATTCTGCCGTTGTCGGCCGGTGGCAATGCCGGCCTTGCCGGACAGGCCATGCGCAACGCGGCCGAAATGGCGCTGGCTGAATTTAATTCTCCCAATATCCAGCTTCTGGTCGAAGACGATGCCGGCAATGCCACCACGGCAGCGACGGCCGCTCAACAGGCAATCAACCAAGGCGCCACCATCATCCTCGGGCCATTATTCGCGCAATCGGTCAGTTCGGTCGGCCAAGTCACACGCGCACGCAACATCCCAGTCATGGCATTCTCGACGGATGCGAATGTTGCCGCCCCCGGCGTCTACCTGCTGAGCTTTTTGCCCGAATCCGATGTCGAGCGCATCGTCCAATATGCGGGCTCGACCGGAAAGCGCTCGTATGCGGCCTTGATCCCAGAGAACCCTTACGGCAGCGTGGTCGAAGCGGCATTCAGGCAGGACGTCGCCCGTCATGGCGGGCAAATTGTCGCGCTCGAACATTATCCGCACGATAGCGCCGGTATGGCCGGACCGGTTAGAGCGATCGCCCAGGCATCGGCTCGCGCCGACGTACTGTTCATCCCTGACGGCGGCGATGCCGTCCCTGGCGTAGCGCAAATGCTGGTCGGCGACGGTCTCAATACCCGACGCATTCAATTGCTCGGCACCGGGCTTTGGGACGACCCGCGCATCTATGCGACCCCGGCGCTCAATGGCGGTTGGTATGCGGCGCCAGACGCTGCCGGCTATCGGGCCTTCTCCGGCCGCTACCGCCGGCGCTTCAATCAGGACCCGGTGCGCACCGCGACGCTCGCTTACGATGCGGTCGCGCTGGTGGCCGCTCTGGTCAAGACGCAGCCCGACCCGGCGCAGCGATTTTCACCGCAGGTCCTAACTAACCCGTCGGGCTTCACCGGCATTGACGGGCTGTTCCGCTTCCTTCCCAACGGCACTAACCAGCGTGGACTCGCGGTGCTGCGTGTCGAAAGATCGGGGCCGCGCACCATTTCGCCACCGCCGCGCAGCTTCGGCGCATCGGCCATATAGGGGCACTGTTATATTTTCGACGGGCGCCGCGCGGTCCGCGAACGTGGGCGCCACCGGGTACAGCTTCGAAGCTGCCGGCAATTAAGGTCCCAGGCCTCCATGCGTATTCGGATGCCGCGTTCGGCTTTTGCCGAATATGTCCGATCCTCGACTCGCTCAAGAAGGACCTGATCATTCGGTGAGCCGGTCTTTGGCGGCGCTGGAACGCGAAGTCGGCATTGAGCTTGTCCAACGCGCGACGCGCCGTTCGAATCCCACCGATGCGGGGTTGACCTTTTATCGCCGTCTGAATGCGGTGCTCGCCGAAATCGAGAGCGCCAAGTTGGAAACGGCGAACCGAACGAGGCGGCAGCGCGCGGGCTCGGAATCGCCACGGCGACCCTGTGGCAAGTCCGTCCGTTGCCATTCATGCCGTCAGGCCAGCCGCACACGTACTGCCGGCGAGGACGCGTCTATTTGTCGAGTGCCTGGCGGCACACCTGAAAAAGGAAGGGTTGTAAAGCATGATCCAAAAACCCGCAGGCATTTGCCAAAGGGTCGCGCTCGATGACGTCACGCCGAATTGAACTGATCGCACTTCGCGCCACGCCCGTTTCTTGCTCGGCGTCTTGGTTGCAAAAAATGCGAAAAGAGTGAATATTTGTAGCGCTTGGAAATTCGTCGGCAAAGCTCCAATTGGAAAGGGAGGCTCGATGCATACTCGATTAGCTCCCGTTTTCGCGGGAATTTTGGTTGCGATCTGCGGATCGGCCGCGCATGCGCAACAGCGATCATCCAACACCGCGCAACAGCAGTCTTTGAACGGCGCTTACAGAGGCACCTTGGTCTGTGCGCATCTGCCGGGAACGTCCGGCATGTTGCGTGCACCTCTCGACATCGTCGTCACGGGCACCACGGTCGTTGCCGCGCGACCAATCTTTAACCGCAACGGCAGCCGCGTTGTCGGGGCCGAAATCCTGACCGGGACCGTAGACGCCGACGGTAGTCTGCATCTGACGTCGACTCGGACCGCGGTCGGTGGTGGCTTCAAAGGAACCTACAACGGTACGTTATCCGCGGCCGGCGGAACGTTCAGCGGAACGCAGGCGTGGAGAAGGTTCTCTGGCAGCGACCGCAAGAACGCGCGCACGTGCTATGGCGCCTATGTTAAGGCTCCGTCGGGAAACAAATAATGCGCTACCAAAAGGGTCCCGCATTATCCCGACTTGCTGCGACAGGCGAGCGCCCAAAGAAAATTTCGGTTGACCGGCACCCCAACGAAAGCGGGGCGCCACGTCGGTAAGACCACGGCGGGCCGCGCTGGTATCGGGTCTTGCGTCCGCGCACAGGATTATTACGCCGCCAGGTCGGCAACCACCGCATCGAGCACCGGAAAGCCCGGTAGAGTCACGCGCAGGCGGCCAGACGGTGTCATCTCGATCAATCCGTGTTCGCGCAACGTCGCGATGCGTTCGGGGTCGAGGGGGCGGCCGGCTAGCTGAGCATAGCGAGCGAGATCGATGCCTTCGGCCAGGCGAAGTCCCATCAACAAAAACTCGTCGCAGATTTCCTCGCGGGTCAGCACGTCGTCGGTAACGACGCCGTGTCCTGTTGCTTCGACTCGCATGAGCCAAGCCTCGGGGCGCTTTTCGGTAGCGATAGCGCGGCGCGTACCGCCGATGTCGAGCCTGCCATGGGCGCCCGGTCCGATGCCGGCATATTCATGACCGCGCCAATAAACGAGATTATGCTGGCATTCGGCGCCGGGCCGGGCGTGGTTGGAAATCTCGTAGGCCGGCAAGCCGTGAGCGACGCAAATCTCCTGGGTCGCGTCGTAGAGCGCCCGGGCAAGGTCATCGTCAGGCGTTCGGAGCTTGCCGGCCTGGTGCAGCGCGGCGAACGGCGTGTCGGGCTCGATGGTGAGCTGATAAAGCGACAGATGCTCGCCGGCCTCGGTCAGCGCGTGCCTCAGTTCGCTTGCCCAGGCAGCCGGTGTTTGCCCCGGCCGTGCATAAATCAGATCGAACGAGAAATGATCGAACGCCTCGCGCGCTACCGCAACAGCGTCAAGCGCCTCGCGCGCGGTATGCATACGCCCCAATTCAGCGAGCGCGCGGTCGTTGAGCGCCTGCACGCCAAGCGAAACGCGGTTGACGCCGGCCGAACGGTAGCCGCGAAAGCGCGTTGCCTCGACACTGGTTGGATTGGCTTCGAGCGTGATCTCGGCATCGTCGGCGACACGCCACTGGCGCGCGATCGAATTGAGCACGCCGGCGATCGTCGATGGCTCCATCAGAGATGGCGTGCCGCCGCCGAAAAAGATCGTCGATACCGTGCGGCCGCGCGTGCGCTCACCGGTAGCCGTGATCTCCTTGTGGAACGCGCGCAGAAAGCGCGGCTCGTCGATCGGCTCGCGCCGCACGTGGCTGTTGAAATCACAGTAGGGACACTTCGACAGACAAAACGGCCAGTGAATGTAAACGCCGAATTTCTTCTGGTCCTCGTCACCGCCGATCAAGACACGCCTCCGCGAGTTTGACGAAAGCGCGCGCCCGATGCGACAAACCTTTGCCGCGTGGGGGCAGGCCGTGTTTCTCGTCGCTTTCCATCTCGCCGAAGGTGCGGGCATGGCCATCGGGAAGAAACATCGGATCGTAGCCAAAGCCCTTGTCGCCACGCGGGGGCCAAACCAGCGTGCCATCCACATGCGCCTCGAATTCCTCGACGTGCCCGTCCGGCCAAGCAACGCACAGCGCCGACACGAACTGCGCTTTGCGCCGCTCAGGCGTGATCGCACCGCGTTCGCGCAGTTTCTGCTCGATCGCCTCCATGGCGCGCGCAAAATTCCTGTCAGGGCCGGCCCAGCGTGCCGAATAGATACCCGGTGCGCCATCGAGCGCGTCGACGGCGAGCCCGGAATCGTCGGCGAATGCCGGCAATCCGGATGTCTCGGCGGCAGCTACCGCCTTAATGCGCGCATTATCGCGAAAGCTCATCCCGGTTTCGTCCGGCTCGGCAAGCTTGAGTTCACCCGCTGAGATGGCATCGATGCCGTAGGGCGCAAGCAACTGCCGCATCTCGACGAGCTTGCCGGAATTATGCGTGGCAATGACGAGCCTCCCGGTAATCCTCCGATGCCCATTAGGGTGCATCACGCGACGACCGCTCACCCGCACGCCATCTTTTGCAAATCCACGAGCTTGGCTACGCCCTTGCGGGCGAGCGCCAACAGCGTGGTCAATTGCTCCTCTGAAAAAGGCACTTTCTCCGCCGTGGCCTGCACTTCGACGATATGGCCGGAGCCGGTGAGGACGAAATTGGCATCGGTCTCGGCCTGAGAATCCTCGGCGTAATCGAGATCGAGTACCGCCACGCCGCCGCACACGCCGCAGGAGATCGCCGCGATGTGGTCGCGCAGGACCTCCGTCTGGATCATCTCGCGTGACTTCATCCATGCGACGCAGTCATAGAGAGCGATCCAGGCGGCGGTGATCGAGGCGGTGCGGGTGCCGCCGTCGGCCTGGATGACATCGCAATCGACGGTGACCTGCCGCTCGCCCAGCGCCTTGAGATCGACCACAGAGCGCAAGCTGCGCCCGATCAGCCGCTGAATCTCCACCGTGCGGCCATTCTGCTTGCCGGCGGAGGCCTCGCGCCGCGTGCGCTCCTGCGTGGCCCGCGGCAGCATGCCGTATTCGGCAGTGATCCAGCCCCGGCCCTGCCCTTTGAGCCAGGGCGGCAGTCGGTCCTCCAGGGTCGCCGTGACCAGCACGTGGGTGTCGCCAAACTTCACGAAACAGGAACCCTCCGCGTATTTCACGATGCCCCGTTCAAGCGAAACCGGACGCAACTCGTCGGGCTGTCGGCGGCTCGGCCGCATGCTTCACTCCCTGCTGACGGACGCGAGGTCCGGTGCGTGCCGCCTTTTAGGCGTTCCGCCATGGTCGCCACAAGAGCACGGGGACGGCCAAGATCGGGCGGCTGATCGCTTCCAGCCAATTGCCAGCCCCGACAGCTTTTCGCTACGGTTGACGCTTGCGATCTACCAGGAGAGCGAGATGACGGTGGAAGCTACGCATACGCTTGCGAAATTTGCCGCAATGCTGCGTTACGGCGATCTTCCCGACCGGGTTCGCGATCATTGCAAGAACCTGCTGCTCGACGCGCTTGCCTGCGCAATCGCGGGCCGGCGCGGCGAGGAGACCGAGCAGGTCGCCGCTTTTGCCGCCGCGCTCGCACAAGGCCGCGAGTCGAGCGTGATCGGCGGTGCGCATCTTTCCCTCATTGGCGCGACCCTGCTCAACGCCTATCTGGTGACAGCCGTAACCATGTGCGACGTCTATCGTCCCACGCTCACGCACATCACGCCCGAAGTCATTCCGCCGGCGCTTGCCATCGCGGAGCGCGACGGACATTCGGGCCGCGATCTGCTCACCGCCATCGCGGCCGGCTGCGAAGTGACGACGCGGATCGGGCTCGGCCTCGATTATCCGAAATTTCGCGCCCATGGCTGGCACGGACCGGGGGTCATCGGTCCGTTCGGTGCGGCAGCGGCAGTCGGATCGCTGCTTTCCTTCGATGCCGACACGATGGCGCGGGCTTTTGGCCTCGCCGGCAGCCAGGCGGCCGGCACGTTTGCCGCCTGGGGCACCCCGACGGTGAAATTCCACCAGTGCCGTGGCGCGCTCTCCGGCTTGATGGCGGCGCTGTTGGCGCAACAGCAATTCGTCGCCACGCGCGAGTTCCTCACAGCCAAGGATGGCGGCCTCTATAACGCCTACACGGACGGCGGCCGGCCGGAACTGGCAGTCGCCCATCTCGGCGACCGCTGGGAACTTGAGCAGATCGCGTTGCGGCTTTGGCCGTCGGCGTCGCTTATCCAAGGCATGACCACGGCTTTGTTCGACCTCATTGATAAGCATGGGGTTGATTTTGCCCGCGTCCGCAAGGTGCGCATTGCGTTGAGCCCGGGCGCGCACAAGATGCACGGCTGCTTCGGCACCTACAAAGCCAAATTCGAAGCGCTGCTGTCGGCGCATTACACTGCCGCCGTATTTCTGCACGACCGGGAATTGACTTTGGCGCAATTCGAGCCCGTCCGTTACGACGATCCCACGCTGAGGCGGTTTGCTGCAGAGCAAGTCGAAGTTCGTCCGGAGGCATCGATTGACGGTTCTCAGGCCATCGTCGATATCGACACAGTGGACGGCGCGACTTTCTCGGCAGGGTGCGAGCATCCGCTCGGCTCTGCCGAAAACCCGCTGTCTCGAGAACAAATCGAGCAGAAATTTCGCAGCTATGCCAAGGGCGTGCTTCCGGACACTGTTATCTCGGAGGTGATCGACGCAGTCAAACAGCTTGAGGACCTTCCGTCTACCCGAAGATTGATGGAAATGCTGCGGATCGCGCCGCGGCCCGCCTCGCAAGCCATGGTCGCCGCGGAGTGATATATTCAGGGCCCTGGCAACCAATGAGGGCGCCGACACTTGGCTAGCTATGATCTTCCGCTCGCGGCGAACCAGCTGGGCCTTGCCCAGCTCAACGAGCGTTCGCGCGAGATCTTCCGCCGGATCGTCGAAAGCTATCTGGCCACCGGCGAGCCGGTCGGCTCGCGCAATCTGTCGCGCATTCTTCCGATGACGCTGTCGCCTGCTTCGGTGCGGAACGTCATGTCGGATCTTGAGCAGCTCGGGCTCGTTTACGCGCCACACACCTCGGCGGGACGGCTGCCCACCGAAAAGGGGCTGCGTTTCTTCGTCGACGCGCTGATGCAAATCGGCGATCTCACCGAGCAGGACCGCAAGGCGATCGAAGCACAGGTGGCCGCCTCCGGCCAAGGCAAATCGCTTGAAGCGGTCCTGACCGAGGCGTCGGGCCTGCTCTCCGGATTAAGCCGCGCCGCCGGCGTGGTGCTGACGGTCAAATCAAATCCGCGTCTCAAGCACATCGAATTCGTGCAGCTCGAGCCGGAGCGCGCGCTGGTCATCCTCGTCGGGGAGGATGGGCAGGTGGAAAATCGTGTTCTCAATCTGCTGCCGGGCTTACCGACTTCGGCACTCGTCGAGGCCGGCAATTTCATCAATGCGCGCCTTCGCGGCCGCACTCTCGAAGAGGTCAAGGCCGAAGTCGAAGTACAGCTCAAAAAAGGTCAGGCCGAGCTCGACGCATTGACGCAGAAGATCGTTTCGGCGGGTCTGGCCAGTTGGTCCGGCGGCGATAGTGACGAGCGGAAGCTGATCGTGCGCGGCCAGGCGCATTTGCTCGACGACCTCAAGGCGCTCGCCGACCTCGAACGCGTGCGGCTCTTGTTCGACGATCTGGAAACGCGCCGCGAGGTGATCGACCTTCTCGGCCGCGCCGAACAGGCCGAGGGGGTGCGCGTCTTCATCGGCTCGGAAAACAAGCTGTTCTCGCTGTCGGGATCTTCCACGATCGTAGCGCCTTATCATGACGCCTCCGGCCACATCGTGGGCGTTCTTGGCGTGATCGGGCCGACCCGGCTCAACTACGCCCGCATCGTTCCCATGGTGGACTATACCGCCCGGGTGGTGAGTAAGCTTCTCACGCGATGAGGCCCGTATCGCTTGATTTTTCCGCTTTCAGCCCTGATATGCGGGGCACAAACGATGGGAACCACTGGGAAAAATCATGACTAAAAAGACCGCTCGCGCTGAGGACGACGCGGCCCCTGGCGAGAATTCGGCGCCCGACGCCGAACAGACAGCGACCGCCGATCCCGCACCGGCCGTCGCTTCGGCGCCCGAACCGGATCCGGCCGCCCTTGCGGCGGACTTCAAGGATAAGCTCCTGCGCACACTCGCCGACATGGAAAATCTGCGCAAACGCACCGCGCGCGAAGTCGCCGACGCGGAACTGCGCGGGATCACTGCATTTGCGCGCGACTTATTGGGGGTGGCCGACAATATGCGCCGCGCGCTCGATGCCGTCACACCTGATGTCCGCAACACCGCGCAATCGGCCGTGACGGCATTGATCGATGGCGTCGAACTCACCGAACGCGAATTGTTGAAAGCATTGGAAAAGAACCGCGTGCGGCAATTCTCCCCACAAGGGGAGAAGTTCGATCCCAATCTCCATCAGGCCATTTTCGAAGTGCCGGACGCCGCAATCCCGGCCGGCCACGTCGTGCAGGTCGTGCAGCCCGGCTACAAAATCGGCGATCGCGTGCTGCGCCCGGCATTGGTCGGCATCTCAAAGGGCGGCCCTAAGGTAGCGCCCGCCATGCCTGGCGGCAACGATAACGCTCCTGCGTCGATGCGAGAGTCCTAAGCCGCCATTATCGCGGACGAGAATTAGGCAGCCGTCATCTGAAGGAGACGCTGTCGCGGATTGTGCGCAGACGTGACAGCTCGCGGCCCCAAATCGAAGCCCGTGAGATGCCGACGATCTGCAGTGTGCGACCATTGCCGAAGAGCAGCCACTGCACCACCATCAGATCGGAGCCGTTATCAGCGTCCTTGGCGTGTGCCACGGTCTCAAATCCTTCCCGGTCGTTGATGCGGACCGGCTCCGACATCGTCAATTGAACGTTCTTGATTCCTCCGATGCTACCGAAAGCCAGTCGCGCAAAATCCGATCGGCGCGCCGCGCTGCTCGGGCCGCCCGGCACCGCGGCGATTATGGTTCGCGCGTCGAATTCGTACGCGGGCAAGCCGTCTGTAGCGACCATGTGCGGATATGGAGGGGCATCGATCAACAACAATGCGCGTTCCGGCATGACGTTGGAGATCTGGAAGCCGGAGAGATCGCCGACCTTGAATGGCAATAGACTGAGATATTCCGATTTAGGGACGTGTGCGCGCGCTGTCACGGTGCCAAGCGCGGCCCGTATGACGGCGTCCGAATAGGCCTTGGCGCTTTCCGGCGCCTGCGCGGTGACGGCGACGGTAAAATCGCCTGACGGTACGAGCAGCAGCCACTTGCGATACGGCGTTTTGTTCGGTCCGATCTGCGTTCCGATGACCAGATCGCCTTTGCCGATGCCGAGCTGCATCGTTTCGCGCTTTTCCACGGTGACGCCCCGCGCTTTAAGAGCGTCGGTCGTGAGCGTTTTTTCCATGGCCTCAAAGGCCCCGGCGGGAAACACGCTAATGATGATTCCGGCGTTTGCGGCGGGATCTACGAATCCAGGCAGGTTGCCCTTCCGCGTCATGCCGGATGGCGGAACAAGGCCGATACGAGAGCCGGTTGGGAAAATCGGCGCGGTAGACCCGGCGCTCCGCGCCGGCATGGTCAACACCATGAGCGCGAGCATCGCGGCGAAGCCGGTGCAGGCGGTTCTGAAATTGACATTCACGTTCATTCTAGCGAGCCTCCGCCGTCGCGCCCCTGGTCACTGTTGATGCTGGGCAGGTCACCCGCCGAAGCGTCAAATTGATGCGTCCGCCCTGCGCAAGCAATGGCGATGTGCCCGCGTAAATGCGGTCGACC
>JBOHIU010000110.1:0-3488 GCA_050725855.1 Xanthobacteraceae bacterium
TCCCCATAGAGCCTACCGCACCGCCGGCGCACCACCGACCGCGATTTCGTGCCTTGGAGCTTTTCGGTCGCCGGCCGCATCAGCGCGTGCATAATCTCGTCATCCCGGCGACCGAAAACCTGCACACCGCCAGACGCCGTAGGCGTGACCGTTCTGCATCTGCGGCGCGACGTAGTTCGGCTTGCGATTGCCGATGGCGCCGAGCATGGCGATCCAGTTCAACAACTCGCCGCCGACATTGCCAGCTTTGAGCATCTGATGCTCGGTCGCCTCGGCGATGAGCCGGTCGATCTGCTGCGCTTCGAGCAACGCGATCACGCGCATCGCCCAATCCGGATCGGGCACGCCGTCGGAGCGGCCGGGCGCCATGCGCGGGCCGCCCACTTCGAGCGAGAAACTGCCCGAGCCCATGATCACCACGCGCAACGGCTCGGGCCAGGCTTCGACGGCGCGGGCCACAGCTTGGCCGAGCGCATGACAGCGTACCGCCGTGGGCAGCGGCGGCAAATGACCGCTGATGAAAAAGGGAATGACAGGCACTCGCATGTCCGGGGTCAGGAAATGCAGCGGCACCGTGATCGAGTGATCCACGGAAAAATTCTGCGTCATGCCGATGTCGAAGTCGGCCGCGATCGCGGCGGCGCGAACGTGGGCGGCGAGTGCGGCATGCGACGGCACGACATAATTCGGAACGTCACGCGGCTCGTCGTTCGGCGCCTTGAAACTCTTGTCGACGCCGACTGCGAAGATCGGCAGATCGTTGAGGAAGAACGTGTTGAGATGATCGGTGTCGAACATCAGGATCAGGTCCGGCCGCGCCGCCGCAAGCTCGTTCTTCTGCGCCGCGAACAACTTCGCGATCTCGCAATCGGGACCGTCGCGCTTGACGAAATGCGGAAAGATCGGGGTGTGCGGCACGCCGAACCCGGCGACGATCTGCGCCATGCGCAAAACCTCCTGTTGGCCGTTCGCTCATGTGCGGCGGCTGTGGCAATATTAGCGACAGCGGCGCAGACCCGCCAGATTGCGCCGCGCCCCAGTACTCATGGGAGGGATCGCTTGCCGCGGAAATCAACGGGAAAGCAAAGACCGCAAGCCACGGTGCCCGCCGAGCACGGCCGCTTCGAGTACTCGGCGATCATCGACCGGCCGAAACTATCGTGGCCGAGCGGCGCTCGCGTCGCGGTCTGGGTCATACCGAATATCGAGCATTTCTATTTCGATCGGCCCGGAACGCCGCTCGAGCAGAGCGGGTTAAAGCCCGACGTGCTCAATTATTCGTGGCGCGACTACGGGGTGCGGGTCGGCGTCTGGCGGATGATGGAGGTGATGGAGAAATACGGCGTCAAAGGCACGGTGGCGCTCAATTCCGATGTCTGCAAGCATTATCCGCGCATCATCGAAGAGGGCAGGAAACTTGGCTGGGAATGGATGGGTCATGGCATCTCGAATTCCGTCCTGATCAACAGCCAGTCGGAAACGGAGGAGCGCGCGCTGGTCAAGGAGGTGGTCGGCACGATTGCCAAGAGCGTCGGCAAGGCACCGCGCGGCTGGCTCAGCCCGGCCATGAGCGAGACCGTGCGCACGCTCGATATTCTGGCCGAGAACGGCATCGACTACGTCGTTAATTGGGTCAACGACGAGCAGCCTTACCCGATGCGCGTGAAGAAGGGATCGATGATTGCGATGCCGTACTCCGCCGAGATCAACGATATTCCGGCGCTGCTCCGGCTGCATCAGAGCCCGGAGCGTTTCGGCCAAATGATCTGCGATCAGTTTGACGTTCTGTACGAGGACGGCGCCAAGACCGGACGGGTGATGGCGATATGCCTGCATCCATTCCTGGTGGGCTACCCGCACCGCAGCAAATACTTCGCCCAGGCGCTCGCGCACATCACCTCGCGCCAGGAGGTGTGGATCACGACCGGCAGCGAGATCGTCGATTGGTATAAGAAGAATTACCTCGGCGGCTGAGCTTCACGCGACCGGCTGACCGATCTCGTCGACCTGCACCGCGCGCATGCGCTCGTTGTAGGTCGCCACGTTCAGGCCGCACACTTCGAACCGCGCCAAGTAAGCCATGAGGAATCCGTTGACGCCTATGCGGAACAGCGTGCCGACGTCGCCGGCAATCAGCGCCCGGCGCTCGTCATCCGTGAGATCCAGCGGCGCCAACGCTTGCGCCGGATCGGCCTTCATGGCGGCGCGAAAGGCGTGGTCGCGCAAAACCTCACGGCAAAGGTAGTTCACGGCGAAGATGGACATTATCCGCTCCAGCTTTCGGCGTTGATGAATTTCGCACGCTGGCGGAGCGATTGCCACACCGTCTTTGCCTTCGTAAGCTTTCTCGGGCTGCACGGGAGGACGATCATGGATGCAATCAATAGCGCGCAGGAAGAATGCCGCAGGACCAACCCGGTCTTCAACGACCGCAAGCTCAAGCTCGGCACGTTCGGGACCAATCTCGACCGCGGCTGCGCCATATCGAGCATCGATGGCGTGCTGGAGATCAACTGGCCGAACACCCTGGAATTGGCGCGAACCTCCGAGGAGATGGAGTTCGAGGCCTTGGTGCCGATCGGACGCTGGCACGGCTTCGGCGGTGTCACCAATTTCAACGGTCCCGGCTTCGAATGCTTCTCCTGGGCGGCGGCGATCGGCGCTTCGACGCATTATTCCGGCATTTTCGCCACCTCGCACGTGCCCACCATCCATCCGGTGATGGCCGCCAAGCAGGCCGCGACCATCGACCACGTCACCGACGGCCGCTTCGCGCTCAACATCGTCACCGGCTGGAACCGGCCCGAGATCGAAATGTTCGGCTCGCCGCTGATGGAGCACAACGACCGCTACGACTGCGCTGCCGAATGGCTGCATATCCTCAAAGAGTTGTGGACGCGCGAGGAGCGGTTCGATTTCGACGGCCGCTTCTACCAGATCAAGAAGGGATATCTGGAACCGAAGCCGATCCAGAAGCCGTTTCCGGCGGTGATGAACGCCGGCGGCTCGGAGAAGGGCCAGCACTTCGCCGCCAAATATTGTGACATGGTCTATGTCGTGTTCGGCTCGCACGATTTCGACGATTGCAAGGCCAAGATCGATTCCTACCGCGACCTCGCCCGCAAGGAATACGGCCGCGACATTCAGGTCTGGAGCTACGCCTATCTGGTGCAGGGGGAAACCGAGAAAGAGGCCAAGGACTACTTTCAGGAATACGTCCACGACAAAGGCGACTGGGAGGCGGCGACCAATCTGGTCGACACCATGATCGCCAATGCCAAGACGCTGCCGCCGCCGGTGCTGGCCGAGATGAAAAAACACTTCATCGCCGGCTGGGGCGGTTATCCGCTCATCGGCACGCCGGAGCAGATCGTGGATGGCCTTGCGCGAATGTCGAAGATGGGGCTCGACGGCACATTGCTGAATTGGCCGCGCTATGTCGAAGACCAGCGCTGGTTTCGCGACCATGTCTACCCGCTGGTGGTGCA
>JBOHIU010000111.1:0-8790 GCA_050725855.1 Xanthobacteraceae bacterium
CCAGACCCAGCTTCCCGCTAACTTGCCGGCGCGAAGTTGAGTCCTTCGGCGGTTCGATCAATTTGGCTTGGCAAGCAACCCTCGCTGGAAGGGCGGCCGCGCTCACAAAGGTTTGTGTACACGCGGTTTAAGGGACGGCTCGTTTCTCAATCGAGTCGCCGAATTTGTGGGCGATGATCCGAGGCTGCCCCGCTGATGTGTCGGGATACTATACGGCTTTATATGAGACGAGGGCGGAGTTCGATCGCGCCGGCCGGGAGGGCAGATGAGACCATTGGGCATGGCGAGAAGCTCGTGCGCACCGGATCGCAATTCTCCTCGCAATCCTGGAGGAAGGACCAGGACGCCGCTGGCCAATACTACATTGTAATCTGGCGGTTCGCTTGGCCCGATTTCTGATTTTCTCGCTCGAACCGATCGCCACGACCTCAGATACCGACTTGCCCACACGCTGTCAGCCTATTCTTGACGCAGCTATCGGTATCGCTATTAGCCTGGGCCCCATGATCGTTCCGTATCATTATACGCTCTCGCTGGCGGCTTCATCGGAAGGCGCACCAACCTTCCTGTGATTAGCACGTTTTTTCTTGTCCACTATTCCGATGTACACTTCCTGGCTTGGGCACTCCTCGCATGAATCCGATGCCCCGTCTCAAAGCGTGCGCAGGACCAGCGATCCTGAGCTACGGCTATCGTCCCTTCTTTTTGGCAGCGGCGATTTATGCGGGCATAGGTCTTATGATTTGGCTGCCGCTGTTCTTCGGCGATATCGCCGTCCCGACGACGTTCTCGCCGCTTGATTGGCATATCCACGAGATGCTGTACGGTTACCTGCCTGCCGTCATCACGGGTTTCTTGCTGACCGCGATTCCAAATTGGACCGGTCGGCTGCCGCTTCAGGGCAGAGGATTGGCGGTTCTGGTCCTAACCTGGATCGCTGGTCGCATTGCGGTCTCAATATCGGGACTGATCGGTCCGCTCGCTGCGGCCGTTATCGACGTCTTGTTCCTGGCCCTGGTTTCTGCCGCCATCGGGCGCGAAGTGATTGCCGGCCGCAATTGGCGCAACCTGCCTCCGCTTTTGATTGTTCTGATCTTTCTCGCCGGCAACGTCATCTTTCATCTCGAGGACCACGAAACGGGAACTGCAGAGTTTGCTACGCGTCTTGGCATTGCTGCGGCCATTGCCCTCATCTCGTTTATCGGGGGGCGCGTGATACCGAGTTTCACACACAACTGGCTGGTCCGGGAAAACCCCGGACGGCTCCCGATCCCGTTTGGCCGGTTCGATATCGCGGTTTTGGCCGTTTCGTTTTTGGCGTGTGGATTTGCATTCCACTATGGACCGGCACGGCAGCCTTGATGCTGATCGCCGGCGCCGCTCAGGCCGTGCGACTGGGACGGTGGGCCGGCGATCGCACGCTACGCGATCGGCTCGTCCTCGTTCTTCACGTCGGCTATGCCTTCGTGCCGATCGGCTTTTTCATCCTCGCGATCGCTATTTTGTTTCCGCAAATTGTACCGGTCAGCTCCGGCGTTCACGCCTGGACGGTGGGGGCAATCGGCACGATGACGCTCGCTATCATGACGCGGGTCAGTCTCGGTCACACCGGTCAAAAGCTTGCCGCCGGACGGTTGACGCAAGCGGTCTACGTGGCCATCGTGATCGCCGCCTTGCTCCGCATCGCGGCGGCATTCCCAACTGGAGCGGTGGCCATGCTGCTGGACGGCGCCGGCGTCGCATGGATTGCAGCATTCTGGATATTTGCAATCAGCTACGGTCCAGCGCTTTGGGGGCCAAGGCAAACGACACACCAATAGCATGCTCGTTGTTGCCATTCGCTCTTGAGACTGCGCGTCATCCGCTAATTGCCCAGGTGGCGCCGATGATCAAGGCTTTTCCGCCACAATGAATACTGCGCCGAGATTCAGACGATATTGTTCGAAGACTCGCCGCATAGCCAAGACGCGGCGTCGTGCCGGTCTATCGAGCAGAACGTTCTTAACGATACGTAACGCGCCAATAGCGCCTTCGTCCTCGATCAGCCGCTTCGGTCTCAACAAGTGCATTGGAGCATAACCTATCCGACGCACACGAAAACCGGCGTTCTCGATGAGGGCTCTCCATTCCGACGCCGGTAGAGGACGCGCGCCCACATGAATGGTCGCCGACAGCGCGCGGCTGATTTCGCTTTGCTGCTTCGGATCCATGTCGTCTGGCATGATAGCGAGTTCGTGGATACCGTAGCGGCCACCCGGCCGCAGCAACCTCAACGCTTCAGCAACAATCTGCTCCTTGTGGATCTGTGTCTGCATGGTGAGCACGGCTTCGCCCAATACGACTGAAGCGGAACCGGCGGCAAGGCCACTCCGATCGGCAGCCCCGACTGCAACGGAAATATTCGGTTTTTCTGGCAACCGACGGGCCGTCCATTGCGCCGCTTTGCTGTCTCGTTCAACGCCGACGTAACACCGCGGTTTCTTGTTCAGGATCATGCAAGCGGTTACCCCGAGGCCCGGAGCAAATTCGACCACAGAGTCGTCGATTCCAATGGCTAGTTCTGCGAGCAAGGCGCACGTCATATTCAGACCGCCGGGGCGCAACACGCGCTTACCGAGACGGGCGAGAAGCCAATGCCCTGGCATCTTCGCGACATCTAATTCTTGGCCCGGAAGGTCTATAAGTTGCTCTTGACTGACCACAGATGCCTGCTCGTCCGGGGGTGGTTTCGAATCCCTTGCCGGAGCGATCCGTCCTTGCGCTAGTGTTGGCGTCAGCCGATGCAACAACGCATCAAAGCGACGCGCCGCGCCCGGTTCATTGCGCCTCAAGGCCACGCACGCCTGTCCAGCGAGACGGCAAGCTGCCTCGACTTCGCCCGCGCCGGCCAAGGCGGTGATACCGGTCAGGAGAATCTCTGAAAGTCGTTTCGAAAGGGCAGAATGGTCTGCCACGCTTGCCGCTTTCACAGCATGTTCGCTGGGCCGCAGTACCGCGAGCGCACCGGCAATGTGGGGCGCCAGCGCCGCTTTGGAAACGTTCTCGTCGGGTCGCATCTTGTGCCTCCATGTTACGTTATCCCGAAATGCGCCTTGGCTTCGGGACTCATCATTTCCGGCGTCCATCGCGGCTCATAGGTTAACTTGACCTTGACGGATGCGACGCCCGGCACGGCGGTCACCTTGTCGCTGACGCCTTGGCCCAGATAATTCGTCGCCGGGCATCCAGGCGTGGTCGTTGTCATGGTCACGCAGACCTCGTCGGCTTCGACCGAGACGTCGTAGATCAACCCGAGGTCGGCGATGTTGTACCCCAGTTCCGGATCGATCACGTCGTGCAGCGCGCCTTTGATGACATCAACAAGCTCACTGGTTTGGGCTTGTTGCCCCAAGCTTGACGACCTGACTGTAGCTTCGGCTGTCGGTCGCACCGTCGGCGCGCCGGACATGAAGTGTTCCATGATCGCCCCGAAGATGACGGGTTTGAGGAGCTGCCACTCACCGCGGCTTTTGGTAATGGCAATGGTATCCTTGCCGAAGCAGACTTTCGCCACCTCCGGGATTGCGAACAGCCGCTCTGCCAGTGGCGAATTAGCAGCCCGGGCTTTGTCGACTTCAACGTGCCCTTCTGCCAGGACTTGGCGGCCGGGCAGAAACTTCAGCGTTGCCGGATCCTGCGTTGGTTCGGTCTGAATGAACATCGGCGTCGGCCTTGCAGCGAGATTACTCCACTCCCTCTACCCCCTACCGGTCATGCGGCCGTCGCCTTGGCGGCACCTAGCCGGATGAGAATCTTGTAGGTCTTGCCGTCAGGTTCGAAGCCGCCGTGCCAATCATGGCCGCGTTTGGCGAGTTCGGGGAGGAGGAATATCGGCTCGCGACACAGAAAAGCCGAAAGAACCTCGCCGCGCTTCATCGTTTCGAGCGCGGCGAGAATGCGCACCATCGGCTCCGGAGGATCAAGCTCGCGATTGTCCATGTGCTGCGCGGGATTGGGCCAGTCGGAATGGTCACTGGCCGCTGCGGGCGGAGCCTCCGCGCCCTTCCCCGCTCTCGTCGGACTGAACAGCACCTCCCAATCGCCGTCTTCGAGCTGCCGGACTTGATGGCTGTAACCCTTGGAGCCGAGCACCTGCAACAGCGGCGTCGGCTTAAAGGTTGCGAGCAGCCGCAGACCCTGGTCGGGGGCGAGCGCCGTGACGGTTTCCATGATCTTTGCAAACGGTTCGCCGCCGTCGCGCAGGATCGGACGAACGTCGAGGTTTACGAAGGTTGTTGTCATGAATCATCCTCCTGTGAATGAGGTTTGCGGGGAAAGCGAAAGCAGCAGGCGCGGGCGATGCGTCCCTTCGGGCAGACGCATCGCGTTCGCCACATCGGCGAGACGCCGCGTACGTACGATCTGCGCGGCAATGCCGGCGGTCGCGATCAGCATGATGCCGGCGGTCGCCTGGAAAGCCCACGCCGGGCCCATCAGCAGAACGACGGTGCCTGCCCAGATCGCGACAAAGTAAAGGACAAACCACTTCGAAGCGCGCGTCTCAGTCACCAGGTCCTGAACCCGCGGCGTTCGTGTTTTGCCGAGCACCGGCCCATAGCATTCGAGCCAGGTGAGAAAGGCGACGATCTTGTAGAGCTGGGCGAGACCAAGGCCGGAAAGCCATCCAAACGCGATTAGGAAGACGACGGCGCCCACATCGCGCGTAAGTAAGCCGGTCGCGGCAAGAATGAGGGCAAGGACCACGCTGGCCGCCAGATTGGCGAGGGCGACGCCGGCCATGCGGCTGTTGAGTTCAATCAGCCGCCGCCTTCTCGCACGATAGAGGTAAAGCAAATCACTTCCGTAGAGGACCAACGCGACGAATGCGAGGAGGCCCGCAATGGGCAGAATTATTCCGAGGTCCGCTCCGTTGCAGATTGCGACCACTCCGCCGACGACGGCAACCGCGACCGCGGCTGTTGACAGATAGAGGGCGCCGCGCGTGCTTGCGCCTTCGAGTTCGGGGGCCAGCATGAACATTGCTAACAGGCGATAGCTTACGCCCATCGCCGAGATGGTCAGCCAGCCGCCAAGCCCCGCGATCACATGAAGCGGCAACCCCGCGGCCGTCAGAAGGGTAAGGTACGTCTCAGCGGTGGCGCCGCTGAGCACGAAGGCGAAGATGATTCCGAAACCGGCGGCTGCGACAAGGCTGGCGAGGCCGACAACGACAAAACGTGCCGGCAGGCCGAGCGGCCGCGCGGCCCACAGGGTGCGGCCGAGATTCCAGAGGGCAAGGGCAAAACCGAGTGCCAGAAGGGTTCCGCCCACCGGAAGCAAGCTCATTCCGAGTTCGATTGTACCCGCGAGTTGCAGAAATCCGCAGAGAAGCGCGAGCAGACCGGCGCAGAGAAGAACAAGGGTCGGCAACGGCAGGAAGTTGCTGTAGAGCGGCTTGGCGACGAGAACAGGCACGAACTGGAACAGCGCCCCACACAGCAGCAGACTCAGCCACCCGATGGCAGCAACATGTACAACGACGAGCGTCTGCGGAGCTGCGAGCGCCACGGCAGGAAACCCATAGCCGGTGGCCATGAGGCACTCCGCAGTCAGCAGGCTAACGAGCGCCACCGCGAAATAAGACATGGTCCATCGAGATAGCGTGACGCCAACCATGGCAAATTCCTCAATATTTGGGTGGCGTCT
The DNA here is from genome assembly GCA_050725855.1 of Xanthobacteraceae bacterium. Classification (GTDB taxonomy): domain Bacteria; phylum Pseudomonadota; class Alphaproteobacteria; order Rhizobiales; family Xanthobacteraceae; genus BOG-931. The sequence goes on from JBOHIU010000111.1 coordinate 5,686, forward strand.
GGCTACCCAGACGTCACCGATGCGCGGCCGAAACGTTAGGCTGCCTTCGGCAGCCGGCCGATCTCGACGCGCCAGACGTCAGGCCCAATCTCCAGATAGGTCCAGGAGAACTGCTTCGGATATTCGGCTTCCAGCTGATAATAGAGCGGCTTTGGATCGTGATCGTTGATCAGCACGAACGATGCTCCAAAGGCCAATTCGTCGACGTGCTGGAATATCTTCGCGTGACGTTGCGCCGGAATGAAACTGCGCACATCAATCTCCTCGCCCGAAAAATCCGCGGTTTGCTCGCACATGCAGGCTTCCTTTCGCTTGACGATCCCTGCCTCTCAACGGGGCTTGACGCACTCCTTTAATTATTCCTATAAGATGTATAGTCAATATATCTTTCATCACGCATCCCCAACCGACCGATCAGGCTTGCAAAACGTGCATACCGTGTACACCTTTGTCATGTACCGAGCGCAAAACTGGGCAGGGCAATGCGCAATTGGCCGGAGGCACGATGCGACTGACGAACTTCACCGATTATGCCTTGCGCATCCTGATGTACGCGGCGGCCCACGGCGATCGGCTGATCACGATCGAAGAGACAGCTCAAGCCTACGGCATCTCGCGGGCGCATTTGATGAAAGTCGCCAACTTGCTCACGCGATCCGGATACCTCAGAGCAGTCCGCGGGCACTCGGGCGGCCTAGCGCTGGCCCGGCGGCCGAGTAAAATTCGGCTCGGCGAGGTCATGCGCGCCACCGAGCCCGACTTTGCCCTGGTCGAGTGCTTCACCGCCGACAACCACTGCCTGATCACTTCGCGCTGCCGCATGCGCGGTGCCTTGCAGGAGGCGATGGCTGCATTCTGGCAAACGCTCGATCGTTATACCCTTGCGGATCTGCTGCTCGCTCCGGAGGATTTTGGCATCAAACCCGCGGCATGATGCCGTCAGCGCTGTCGCGCTCAGGCGCAGCGTAAAGCGAGCACACGCGGCAGCATCAGCGTCATTGGCATAAACTTCATGTGCAAGAATGGTGAAGAACATGTCCGATCCGAATATGACAGACGGCTTCCACTTGGTGGTGGATGCCCTCAAACTGAACGGAGTTGACACGATTTATGGGGTCGCCGGCATTCCCGTGACGGATTTGATGCGCTTGGCACAGGCGGAGGGCATCCGCTACCTGGGGTTCCGTCATGAACAGTCGGCCGGAAATGCGGCGGCGATCGCCGGGTACCTGACTCAGAGGCCCGGCATCTGCATGACGGTCTCGGCTACCGGCTACTTGAATGGACTGATCGCACTTGCCAATGCCACGACCAATTGCTTCCCGATGATCCTGATCAGCGGATCGAGCGATCGAGCGATCATCGATCTCGAGCAGGGCGATTACGAAGAACTCGATCAGATGAATGCCGTCAAGCCCTATGCCAAAGCGGCCTATCGCATTAATCGCCCGCAAGATATCGGCATCGGTATCGCGCGGGCTATTCGCGCCGCCGTATCTGGGCGTCCCGGCGGCGTCTATCTTGACTTGCCGGCAAAGCTGCTTGGCATGGCCATCGAGCTTGAAGCAGCGCAAAAGTCGCTGGTGAAGGTCGTCGACCCTTCCCCTCGGCAAATACCCGATCCGGCATCGATCGCGCGGGCCGTCGACGTGTTGGCAACAGCTCAGCGTCCCCTGATCATTTTGGGTAAGGGCGCCGCCTATGCTCAGGCAGACGAAGAGAGCCGCTCGTTCATAGAGGCCACCGGCATCCCATTCCTGCCCATGTCGATGGCGAAGGGCCTGCTACCCGATGACCATGCACAATCCGTCGCCGCGGCGCGCTCCTATGCGGTCGGCCACTGCGATGTGGCGATGCTGATCGGCGCCCGGCTCAACTGGCTCCTCTCGCACGGCAGGGGCCCTCTCTGGTCCGAAGCGACCCGCTTGGTGCAAGTCGATATCTCACCAACTGAGATGGACAGTAATCGAGCCATCGCCGCTCCAGTTGTCGGCGACATCAGGTCCGCTCTTTCGGCGTTCAATGCTGCCATAAAGCAACGATCGCTCCAGCCGATGGCCGCTTGGCTCGCCGATATTGCCGAGCACAAACGGAAGAACCAGGAGCGGATGGCGGCACATCTGAACGCCGATCCAAGCCCGATGACCTTCCATAGCGCATTGCGCGCCGTCCGCAGCGCGCTCGCCGGCCGGCCGGATGTGTACCTCGTCAACGAGGGTGCCAACACGCTCGATTTTGCCCGCAACATCATCGACATCTACGAGCCGCGTCACCGTCTCGACTCTGGTACTTGGGGCGTGATGGGCGTCGGGATGGGCTATGCCATCGGTACCGCCGCGGTGACCGGCAATGCTGTCGTCGCCATTGAGGGCGACAGCGCCTTCGGTTTCTGCGGCATGGAGGTTGAAACGATATGCCGTTACGAGTTGCCAATCATCACGATCATCTTCAACAACAACGGCATTTATCGGGGCGATTCCGCCAGCAGCGTCGTTTACTCGCCGACCGGTCTGATGCGCAACGCACGCTATGACAAGATGATGGAAGCTTTTGGCGGCGCCGGCTACTACGTAGCCGACACGCCCAGCCTCACCAAGGCGCTGAGTGACGCGCTCGTGGCCCAGAAACCCGCGCTCATAAACGCCGTGATCGACCCGACAGCGGGCACAGAGAGCGGCCATATCCAAAGTCTCAATCCGAAGAGTTCTCTCGGCGGCAGCAGATAAAATAGGGGTCTTCGCGGAATCGAGTGGGTGATTTTCGGGACTGACCGCGCGGCAAAGCGGCGATTCAGGTAGATATTTTGGATTACGATGGGGCCTGGAATCTGCCATTAATTACGGATGGCACGAGCAACGAAGCGAATTCGGCGGCTTTGGGATATGTATTGGTACCCTGGTTTTCGACCAGAGCCAACAGTGCGCGGGATTTTCGGCGATCCGAAGGCCCTCGTGATCACACTCAAGCGGCGCTCAAAGAAACGGCGTGTGGCTGTTGCGGTCGCGTCCAGATGGGCTGGTACGACCGCAAGGTCCGCCGTGTGCGTGATCTTTCGTGCGGCGACAAACGGATATTTCTGGAATTGGAGGTTCGGCGGATTGATTG
>JBOHIU010000112.1:0-16218 GCA_050725855.1 Xanthobacteraceae bacterium
GGCGATGCTGCACGCCTCGGAGCTTTACGAAGACGCCGGCCACTCGTTTGCGCAAATGGGCATCAAGGTCGGAGCGCCGAGCATCGATCTCGCCGCAATGCTTAGATACAAGGATCAGAACGTCGACAGCAACGTCAAAGGCGTGGCGTTTCTGTTCAAGAAGAACAAGATCGATACCTTCCAGGGTCTCGGCCGTATCGCCGCGCCGGGCAAAGTCGAAGTGAAGGGCGATGACGGCAAGACACAAACATTAGAGACCAAAAACGTCGTCATTGCCACTGGATCGGAAGTCGCGCGCTTGAACGGCATCGAGATCGACGAGGAGCGCGTCGTATCGTCAACCGGTGCGCTGGAATTATCGGCAGTGCCGAACAAACTTCTCATCGTCGGTGCCGGCATCATCGGGCTTGAGCTGGGCTCGGTGTGGCGCCGCCTCGGCGCCGAGGTCATGATCGTCGAATTTCTCGATCACATCCTGCCGGGCATCGACAGCGAGGTCGCCAACCAGTTCCACCGCATGCTGCAAAAGCAAGGACTGGCATTCAAACTGTCGTCGAAGGTCACTGCGGTCGACACGTCGGGCAAGACGCTCAAGGTGAAGGTCGAACCGGCGGTAGGTGGTACGGCGGAAATGCTCGAGGCGGACGTCGTCCTGGTCGCGGTCGGACGCGTGCCGTACAGCGACGGCCTCGGGCTGCAAGCGGCCGGAGTGAAGCAGGACAATCGCGGCCGTGTTGTCGTCGATGCGCACTTTCGCAGCAACGTCGCCGGCGTCTACGCCATTGGCGACGTGATCGCAGGTCCGATGCTGGCGCACAAGGCCGAGGAGGAGGGTGTCGCCGTCGCCGAAATACTGGCTGGACAGGCGGGGCACGTCAATTACGAGGTGATCCCCAACGTGGTCTACACGTTCCCGGAGATCGCCAGCGTCGGCAAGACCGAGGAGGAACTCAAGACCGCCGGTGTCGCCTACAACCTCGGCAAATTCCCGTTCACCGCCAACGCCCGCGCCCGCGCCAATCTGGCGACCGAGGGGTTCGTCAAGATCCTCGCCGATGCCAAGACCGATCGCGTGCTCGGCGTGCACATTCTCGGCCCCGATGCCGAAACCATGATCGCCGAAGCCGCCATGGCCATGGAATTTGCCGCGTCCGCGGAAGATATCGCCCGCACCTGCCATGCCCATCCGACACTGAGCGAGGCGATGAAGGAGGCGGCCTTGGCGGTGGCCAAACGGGCCATTAATTTCTGACGCGGTTGCCCTGCGCAGTCCGCTCTTTCGCGGCGGCGGCTTTTGCGGCAAGCATGACGGCATGGTCGACGCCATCACCACCCAGGTCGTGCGCAACCGCATCTCCAGCCTGATGCAGGAGATGCACTACCATTTCTATCGCTCCGGCTATTCCACCATCATCCGCGAGTCGCGCGATTTTTCCTGCGTCATTCTCGATTGTCGCGGCGGGCTTATCGTGGCGCCGCCGATGTTTTTTCACGCGCCGGTCTACCGTCACCTCGTTGGCCACATTTTGCAGCGTTACGGCCGCGAGAACATTCACGCCGGCGATATGTTCGTCTGCAATCACCCCTACGAAGGCGGTCTGCCGCACGTTTCCGACATGGCCTTTATCGCGCCAATCCTCTCCGGCTCGACGCTTGTCGGCTTCGCCGGATCGATCGCGCATAAGGCCGATGTCGGCGGCACCAATCCTGGCTCGACGTCGGCCAATGCCACCGAGATGTTTCAGGAAGGACTGCTGCTGCCGCCGGTGAAGATCGCGTCGCGCGGCGTGTTCAACGACGATCTGGAACGGCTCATCCTAGCCAACAGCCGCCAGCCGGAACTTGTGCGTGGCGACATGCATGCGCAGATGGCGGCGACGCAGATGGGCGTCGACCGCATCCTGCAAAGCTGCGATCAGTTCGGCGTCGCCGCGGTCATGGACTCGTTCGCCGCGCTGCTCAAAGGCGCCGCCGAGGAATTGCGCGCGGCTATCCGCACGCTGCCGGACGGCGAGGCGTCCGCCGACGGCTTTATGGACAATGATGGGGTCGAACTCGATCGGCCGGTACGCTTTGCCGTCACCGTGCGCGTCGAAAAGGGCGAGATCACATTCGATCTAACCAACAGCGACCGTCAGGCAAAAGGCCCGGTCAACCTGCGGCCGTCGATGGTCGAGGCCTGCGTGTTCTACTGCCTGATCGGCGCGCTGGACCCCAGACTCAATTTCAACGACGGCATGCGCGAGGTGGTGCGCTTCAAATACGCGCCGAACACGGTGACCAATGCCAGCGCGCCGGCCCCGGTCAGTTCCTATCAGGCCGCCAATCTCAAGCTCACGGATGTGATACTCGAAGCGCTGGCGCCGTTCCGGCCCGAACGGGCGGTCGCCAACGGCGGCTCAAGCGGCGCCATGCTGATCTCCTGGAAGGACGGCGGCCGGCCGGGGCAGCCATCGCTGCAATACGAAATCCTCGGTTCGGCTTACGGCGGCGGCAACGGCAATGACGGTTGCTCGGCGGTCGCGACTCACACCAGCAATCTGCACATCACCCCGATCGAAATTCTGGAAACCGAATTTCCCTGCCGCATCGTGGAATTCGACTTGGTGAAAGACTCGTGCGGTGCCGGAGAATTCCGCGGCGGTCTAGCCTTCCGGCGTGTCTATGAGTTGCTGCAGGACGCGACTGTGGTGCGCCGCTACGACCGCGCCAAATTTCCGCCCAACGGCATCGCTGGCGGCCAGCCGGGCAGCCGTAGCCGCTTCGTCATCCATTTCGGCGCGACGAGCGAGCAGGAAAGCCCCGCGTCGGGCCGCTACGAATTGCATGCGGGCGAGCGCTTTTTGTTGCAGAGCGCCGGTGGCGGCGGCTATGGCGATCCGAAGAAGCGCGACCGGGCCGCGCTCATGCGGGATGTCGCGGAAGGCTACGTCTCGGTCGAGGCGGCGGTCGGCGAATATGGGATGAAATGAGACTCTCGTCATTGCGAGGAGCCAACGGGTCCGGCCCGAAGTGGCCGGCCCGATGACAGGCTCCGCGGCGAAGCAATCCAGAAATTCGGATGCCGGCCTGGATTGCTTCGCTTCGCTCGCAATGACGATGCGATTTTCGATGTGCGTGAGCGGGAGTTGATCATGGCGGACACGAAGAAAGATCGGGTCGGCATTGTCGGCGCGGGACGCATGGGCCTCGCCATGCTCAGGCACCTCGTCAACAAAGGCTACGCCGTGACCGTCTGCGACGTCAGCGACAAGCAGCGCGAGGCGGCGCGCACCGCCGGTGCCGCGATTGTCGACACGCCGGCGGAAGTGGGAAAAGCGAGCGACATCGCCATCCTCGGCGTCGGCTATGACGACGAAGTCAACGCGGTCGTGTTCGGCGAGGACGGCTTGATCGAAACGATGGCGCCGCGTTCAATCATCGCGGTGTCGTCGACGGCGAAGCCCGACACGGTGAAGGTCGTCGCGGCGCGCGTGGTCGAAAAGGGCATCGAAGTGCTCGACGCCCCGATCTGCCGCGGCCGCTTCGCCGCAGACTCGGGCACGCTGTTGGCGCTGGTCGGCGGCAAGCCCGAGGTGGTCGCCCGCGCGCGACCCGTCTACGGCACATTCGCGTCCGATATCGTTCACCTCGGCGACGTCGGCTATGGTCAGGTCGGCAAGACCATGAACAATCTGCTGCTCTGGATAAACGCCATTGGCCTGATGGAAGCCGGGCGGCTCGCCGAGACCACCGGAATCGATCTCATGAAACTGCGTGGGGCGCTGATGATGAGTTCTGGCGCGTCCGACGCGCTGAAAGAATGGGACATGATCTCATTTACCTGGGCGTTGAAAGACATGCAGATCGTCGCCGATATGACCGACAAGGCCGGGCTGTCGCTGCCGATCACCGGCGCCATCAAGGAACTGGTCAAGGAGGCACGCCGCATCAAGGCGAGCGATCCGCCGAACTGGACCGGCAACAAGCCGGTGAAGTATGGATGAGTCTTCGGTCGCGGCCGACGCCAAACAAAAAATACGGCTACGACAAATCCATCGCTGACACGCCGCCGTCAACGAACAGGTTGGCGCCCCAGACGAACGACGAATCGTCGCTCACCAGGAACAAGACGGCTTTCGCGGCTTCTTCCGGCTGGCCCGGCCGTTTCGCCATGTTAGGCACCGGGCGCGACGGATCGAAGTCGTCCTTGCCGACCGGCGAGCCGATCTTGTTCGGCACGATGGCGTTGACGCGGATCTTATGGGGCGCGAGCTGCGCCGCCATGGCGCGGGTGAGGTTGGCGACGCCGCCCTTGGCGGCGGAGTAGGCGACCGCGCGGCTCCGGCCCGTGAAGCCTGACGTGGAACCTATATTGACGATGCGGCCCCCGCCTTGCGCGGCCATTTGCTTGCCGACCTCCTTCGCCATCAGGAACTGGCTTTTCAGCGTCACCGCCAGCACCCGGTCCCATTCCTCCTCGCTGAGGTCGAATATGTGCTTGTTGTCGGAAATGGCGACATTGTTGACCAGGATGTCGATGCGGCCGTAGCGCGCGACGACGTTCTTGACCAGGGCCGCCACGTCGGTGCCCTTCGACACATCGGCCACGAACAATGTCGCCTCGTTGCCCGCCGCCTTGATCGCAGCGGCGACACGCTCGCCGCGGGTCTTGTCCAGGTCGACGATTGCGACCTTGGCGCCCTCGGCGGCGAACAATTTGGCGATTTCCTCGCCAATATTTCGGCCGGCGCCGGTCACGATCGCCACCTGGTCCTTGAGCTTCATCGTCCGCATCCCTTTGTATTGCGCAATCGCGACATTCAACGCGGCGGCACGATAGGCGTTTGCGCCCGGGCCTTCAATTCGACCGCAAGGCTTTGGCGTTGCGACCGAATATGATTTAAGGGAGCGGCTGCGTCGCCAACGTCCGCGCCGCCGTCTAGACTGGTGGCGGCACTGGTCGCGCCCAAGCGCGGAATTGGCCCATTTCCTACCCCCTGAATGCCGAGTGCGGTGAAAGGGGGTCGGCAACACGCAGCGGCGGGAGAGCGATGTTCAATTCCCTGATGACGCGACGGCGCTTTGCGCCTTTGTTCTTCTGCCAGTTCTTCGCGGCGTTCGACGATAATTTCCTGAAGACCGCGCTTAGCTTCGTCGTTCTGGTCCAGATCGCCGGCGCCAATTCTGCGGCTTTGATAACGCTGGCGGGCGCGGTCTACATCGCGCCTTTCTTCTTCCTATCGGGCCTCGGCGGCGAACTTGCCGATCGCTACGACAAGGCCTGGATGGCCCAACGCATTAAGCTCACCGAAATGGGCGCGGCGGCGCTGGCCGTCATCGGTTTCGCCTTGCATTCCGTTATTTGGCTGTTTGTCGCGCTGTTCCTGTTCGGAACGCTGGCGACCATGTTCGGTCCGATAAAATACGGCATCCTGCCCGACCATCTCAAACCGTCCGAATTGCCGGCGGGCAATGCGCTCATTGAAGCCGGGACGTTTCTTGCCATTCTGCTCGGAACCATCCTTGCCGGCATTGCGGCGAACGGCAACAGCAATCCGATCAACTTCGCCTGGTTGATGGTGGTGACGGCGCTCGGCAGCTGGCTGTCGAGCCTGCTGATTCCGCCGACCGGCGAAGCCGCGCCGAGCCTGAGAGTCCATCGTAACATCCTGGTTTCCACCTGGCAGCTCATCAAAGAGCTCCGCGATGATCGGCGGCTGTGGTGGGGCGCCATCGTGGTGAGCTGGTTCTGGCTCGTGGGCGCGCTGGTGCTGTCGCTGCTGCTGCCGCTGGTGCACCTCAATCTCAACGGCACCGATGGACTGATTACTCTGTTCCTCACCGTCTTTTCGGTGGCGATCGCGGCCGGTTCAGGCCTCGCCGCGTGGGTCTCCGCCGGGCGTATCGTCATTCTTCCGACGTTGATCGGCGCCGTCATGATGGGGCTGTTTTCGCTCGATCTGGGGTGGATGGCGCTCGACTTTCAGGCGTCGGCCAATCTCCTCGGCGTGGTCGGCTTTTTTGCATTGCCGCGCAGCATCCACATCGTTGTCGACCTGGCGGGAATTGCCGTCGGGGGCGGCCTGTACGTGGTGCCGACATTCGCCGCCGTTCAGGCTTGGGCGCATCCGGATCGCCGCGCCCGCGTGGTCGCCGGTGTCAACGTCCTCAACGCCGCCTTCATGGTCGTCGGCGCGGTCGTTCAGGCGGTGCTGCAAAATCTCGGCTTCGGTGTGCCGTTTCTCTTTGCCGTCATCGGCGTCGCCACTCTTGTGGTGGCGGTCGCGATCGGCCGCACCATGCCGGCGAATTGGACCACGGATTTCCTCTCTATCGTCTTCCGGGCCTTCTATCGCCTGGAGGTGAAGGGTCTGGAGAACATCGCCAAAGCCGGTCCCAATGCGATCCTCGCGCTTAACCATGTAAGTTTCCTCGATCCGCCGCTGGCGATGGCGCTTCTGCCCAAGCGGCCGATTTTCGCCATCGACGTGACGATGTCGCGGCATTGGTGGATCCAGCCGTTTCTGAAATTCGTGCGCGCCATGGCGCTGGATCCCCTCAAGCCGTTTTCGCTGCGGGCGATCATCAACGCGGTCCGCGAGGGCGAGGCGCTGGTTATTTTTCCCGAGGGCCGGATCACCGTTACCGGCAGTCTGATGAAAATCTACGACGGTGCAGCGATGATCGCCGACCGGTCCGGGGCCATGATCGTTCCCGTCCACATCGACGGGCCAGAGGCGACCATTTTCAGCCGGCTGAAGCGCTCGCAAGTGCGCCGCCATTGGTTTCCCAAGATCACGGTCAATGTGCTTGAGCCGTTGAAGCTCAAGATCGACGACAACCTGAAAGGTCGCAGGCGCCGGATGGCCGCGGGCGCGGCGCTCTACGACGTCATGTCCGATCTGACATTCCGCAGCACCCCGACCGATCGCACCGTCGTCGACGACATTATCGAGGCGGCGAGGGTCCACGGCGCAAGCTGGGCCGCCATCGAAGACCCGGTGAGCGGACTACTGACCTATCGCCGGCTCCTGCAAGCAATTGCAATCCTCGGCGCCAAGCTGATGCCGCTCGCTCAGGAAGGCCGTCCGCTCGGCGTCATGCTGCCAACCTCCAATGGTGGAGTGGTGACGGTATTCGCGGTGATGTCCGGCGGACGCGTGCCGGCGATGATCAATTTCAGCGCCGGCGCCGCCAACATTCTGGCGGCTTGCCGCGCGGCGGGAATCGACACCGTGCTGACCTCGCGCACCTTCGTGGAAAAAGGTCGGCTCGAACACGTGATCGCCCAGATCGAGAAGCAGGTGCGCGTGATCTATCTCGAAGACATGCGCAAGACCATCTCGCTTGGCGACAAGCTGCGCGGGCTTCTGCATGCGCGAAAGCCGCTGGTGGCGCGCAAGCCAGACGACTGGGCCGTGATCCTGTTTACCTCCGGCACCGAAGGGCTGCCCAAGGGAGTCGTGCTCTCGCACCGCAACGTTCTGACCAACGTGGCGCAATGCGCGGCCCGCATCGATTTCGGCCGCGAGGACAAGCTGTTCAACGCGCTGCCGATCTTTCATTCGTTCGGATTCACCGGCGGCGTGGTGCTGCCGCTGATATCCGGGGTGCCGACGTATCTTTACCCCTCGCCGTTGCATTACCGCACCGTTCCGGAACTGGTTTATTGGAAATGCGCCACCGTATTGTTCGGTACCGACACGTTCCTCAACGGCTATGCGCGCATGGCCAACCCTTACGACTTCCGCTCTCTGCGTTACGTCATTGCCGGCGCCGAGCCGGTGCGGGAAACGACGCGTGTTATTTTCCTGGAAAAATTCGGCCTACGCATCCTTGAAGGCTACGGGCTGACCGAGACCTCGCCGGTGCTGGCATTGAACACGCCAATGTTCAACAAGTTCGGCACCGTCGGCCGGCTCTTTCCGGGCATGGAGGCGAAGCTTGAGCACGTCGACGGCGTTGACGAAGGCGGACGGCTCTTCGTCAAAGGGCCGAACGTGATGCTCGGCTACCTGCGTGCCGACAAACCGGGCGTACTCGAGCCGCCGCTGGACGGCTGGCATGACGCCGGAGACATCGTCGGTATCGACGCCCAGGGCTTCATTGCCATCAAGGGCCGGGCCAAGCGTTTCGCCAAGATCGGCGGTGAGATGATCTCGCTCGCGGCGGTCGAAATGCTGGCCTCCGACTTGTGGCCGGATAGCATCTCCGCGGTGGCGTCCGTGGCCGATCCGCGCAAGGGCGAGCGCTTGATCCTCGTTACCGACAAGCCCGGCGCCACGCGTGGCGCATTCCAGGCCTATGCGCGGAGCAAACATGCCTCCGAACTGATGCTGCCTTCGGAAATCATCGTGCTCGACAAAATGCCGCTGCTCGGCTCGGGCAAAGTCGACCATCTGGAGCTGGGCAAGTTCTTGCGCGTGCAGGCCGCGACCAAGCTGACCGCAAGCGCGGCGGAGTGAACTGCCTTGGCCGACGCGGAGCGTGCGCGGCGATCGAAGAGGAGGAGTTCCGTGCGGGTCTTGGTCTCCGCCGCTCAGAACTCGTTGCCGTATTGCTCCTTGAGCAGATCCAGCCGGCGTAGCGTATCGCGATCGGTCACCATGAACAGAATGGCGGCTTCATCGGCCCGGTGCGTGATCCAGTTGCCGTGCGGCAGGCTGAATATGTCGTGCACATCCCAGGCCACAATTTCATCGCCGACCTGCGTCGTGCCGTTGCCCTGACACACCAGGCACACGGCGTTGCTGGTGGTGCGGAAACGCACGGTTTCGCCACGCTTGTCGATCTGCGTCAGGTAACAGTCCATCAGCGGCATGGTCGGGCCGCCGGTCACCGGATTGACGTAACGCACGCGCCGCGCGCCGTCCTTGCCCTTCGGCGCTGCCCGTACCGCATCGCGCGCGGTCGCCCACGGATAACGAAAAACAGGCGAGAAGGGCGCGCCGGCGCCCAAGCCGTTGCCCAAGTCCGGGACCAGATTGGGAAAGGCGAATGCGCTATCGGCCGGCCGCTTTGGCAGGTCGTGTGCCGGTCCGGGTTCGAACGCATCGGTGCCGAGATAGCGATGCAACGGCACGTCGAGCGCATCGAGCCAGATAATCGGTGCGCTGCCGCGGTGCACATGTTCGTGCCAGGTCCATCCCGGCGTGATCACGAGGTCGCCCTCTTCCATGGGACAGTCCTTGCCATCGACGATCGTGGAAGCGCCGCCGCCTTCGATCACGAACCGCAATGCATTCATGGTGTGCCGGTGCGGCCGGGCCTTCTCACCGGGCAGCAAGATTTGCAGCGCTGCCGTGAGATTTGTCGTCGTGGCGCCGCTCTCGCCCGCAGCGCTCGGATCGCTGAGCGTCAACACGCGGCGCTCGACCGCTGCGGGCGACGTGACTTTCACCGCGTCGTCAACCAGCGGGCGAATTTGTTTCCAGCGCCAGTGGCTCGGCGCTGGGCCGCCCTCGCGGGCTCGGTGGGCGCTCGTACTCTCCCATAACGGAAGCAAATTGGCCGCCCGCCAAGCCGCGCGGACATTGTCGTAGGACCGTCCGTCATGAAGCGCATTCGTCGGCTCGTCGGTTGTAGTCATGGCGTCTTCTCCGAAATTGTTCGCCATCATAGCAGATCGCGCATGCGTCTGCCCTTGGCACGCGGCCCTCCTGTTTGCGACGCTGTGATGCGATAGAGAGCGCGGGCGAACGTGGCCGAATCCGGCTGGCAGGTCGGACCCGGCCAGTATATCGTGCGTGAAGGTTTCCGGTCAGAACTTCACGTCGAAGCACGTCATTGAAAGAGTGAGCGACCCGGGCTCTCTTGCCGAGTTTCGCAGTAGCCGGCACTTTCGCCGATACCGGCCCGTGTTCAAAAAAAACAGAAGCGATACCGGATGGAGGAATCCGCGGCGCGAGCACACCGGCAATAAGGTCTCGCAGCAGGGAGGGGATCGCCATGAAAAGCAGGAACATGGTGCCAGTCGACATAAGCTCAGCGCAACGCGCGGCCCAGCGCGGGGCTCGTCGGTCAATGATGCGCGGTGTTGCCGCGCTCGGCGTCGCGGCTTTGATGCTCGGTTTGCCGACTGCCGCGGCCTGGGCCGCTGATCCAATCAAGATCGGCATCCTGCTGCCGCTGTCCGGGAATTTTGCCGAGAACGGCCAGCAAACGCTGACCGGGCTCAAAATGTATTTCGACAAGGTGGGAAACAAAGCCGGTGGCCATGCGCTCGACCTGCTGGTCGAGGATACGCAGGGCAAACCCGATATCGCGGTGACGAAGGCGCGTAAACTGGTGCAGGGTGACGGCGCGCAGGTGCTCACCGGCGTCGTCACGTCGGGGGATGCGATCGCCGTCAACGATTATTCCCGTGTCAACAAGGTGCCGTTGGTTTTGTCGGGAGACGCCGGCGCCGACGAACTGACGATGCCTGGGCCGCTGACCAATCCCTACCTCGTGCGTACCTCGCAGAACGGCCGTTCGGTGGCGGCTGCGGCAGCCGATTGGGCCTACAAAAAGGGCTGGCGCAAAATCGCGACGATCGGTTCCGATTATGCCGGCGGTGTCGACGTGAATTTCGCCTTCGCCCAGGCGTTCTGCAAGCTCGGCGGCCGCGTCATCCAGGCCGAGTGGCCGCCGATCGGCACCGCGGATTTCGGGCCTTACCTCACCAACCTCGATCGCAGCGCCGACGCGGTCGTGACTTTCGAGCCGGGCGCCGACGGCTTGCGGTTCGCGCGCCAATATTCCGAATTCGGGCTGAAGAGCAGACTGCCGGTCATGGACATTTACGGCGGGCTGGTTTTCGAATCGAACCTGCCGCAACTCGGCGCCGCCACCATCGGCATCTATTCGAGCCTGTTCTACACGCCGATGCTCAAGACGCCGGAGAACGAACGCTTCGTCGCCGAATTTCAAAAGCGAATGCACACGCTGCCGGCCAACGAGGGGCCGAACGGCTATGTCGGCGCGCACGCGATCGTCGACGCGATCAATGCGGTCGGCGGCAACCTGTCCGATACGATGAAATTCATGGCGGCGCTCAGGGCCGTCGCGTTCGACTCGCCGAAGGGGCCGATCTCGCTCGATAAATACGGCCAGGTCATTCAGACAATGTACATCCGCCAAGTCCAAATGGTCGACGGCCGGCCGGCGAACGTGCCGATCGCCTCCTACAAGAATGTCGGTCAGTTCTGGCCCTATACTGCGGCTGAGTTCGAATCCTTTAAACACACCTATAAGGATTCCAAAAGCTCGCTCACAGATTGCGCGAGGCTCCTGGCCAAGAAGTAGGACCGCATGCGCCCCTCGTTGACATCCTGCGGCTCGCCGTTACTGTCTCACGCTCGGCTTCGACAATAATAAGATCGCGCCGGAGCGAGAGTTGTTCCGCAGGCCGCGTCATCGCAGAAGCTATACGGCATAACGGGGAAACGCCATGATGACAGAAGACACGATGCCGTTCGGCTTTACGGCCGCGCCACGAAATGGCGAAGCGCCGCGTGCCGGCAAAAAGCCGGCGCATCGTTACGCGCTGCGGGCCGTCGTCATGGCGGGCGTCGCGGCGTTGCTGCTCGGCGTATCGAACCCCGCGGCACGGGCCGCGGATCCGATCAAGATCGGCGTCCTGCTGCCGCTGTCGGGCAATTTCGCCGTGCTCGGCCAGCAGGCCCTGACCGGCATGAAGATTTACCTCGACCAGATCGGCAACAAGGCTGGCGATCACCCGATCGACCTCCTTGTCGAGGACGCGCAGGGGCGGCCCGATGTCGCCGTGACCAAGGCGCGCAAACTGGTGCAAGGCGAAGGCGCCCAGGTGCTCACCGGCGTGGTGTCGTCGGGCGTCGCGCTCGCCACCAATGACTACTCGCGCGACAACAAGGTGCCTTTGGTCTTGTCGGGAGACGCCGGCGTGACCGAATTGACCATGCCCGGGCCGCTGGCCAATCCCTACCTCGTCCGCACGTCGCAGAATGGCCGCGCGGTCGGTGCGGTCGGCGCCGACTGGGCCTACAAGAAGGGCTGGCGCAAGGTGGTGACAATCGGCTCCGATTATGCCGGCGGTCTCGACGTGGACTATGCATTCGCGCAGGAGTTCTGCAAACTCGGCGGCCGCGTCATCCAGGCCGAATGGTCGCCGATCGGCACCGCCGATTTCGGACCTTACCTCACCAATATCGACCGCAGCGCCGATGCTTTGGTCGCCTTCGCGCCGGGTGCCGACGGGCTGCGGCTCGCGCGCCAATACGCGGATTTCGGCCTCAAGGGCAAGCTGCCGGTGCTCGATCTCTTCGGCACGCTCGTCTACGAACCGAACCTGCCTCAGCTCGGCGATGCCACCCTCGGCATGTATTCGGTCCTGTTTTACACACCGATGCTCAAGACGCCGGAGAACGAGCGCTTCGTCGCCGAGTTCAAGAAAAGAATGCATTTCATGCCGGCCAACGAGGGACCGAATGGTTATGTCGGCGCGGAAGCGATCGTCGATGCGATCAACGCGGTCCACGGCGATCTCTCCGACAAGATGAAGTTCATCGCGGCACTCAAGGCGGTCAAGTTCGACTCGCCCAAGGGCCCGGTCTCGCTCGATAAATACGGCCAAGTCGTCCAACCGATGTACATCCGCGAGGTCCAGAAAGTCGACGGCCAAACGGCGAATGTGCCGATCGCGACCTACAAAAGCGTCGATCAGTTCTGGCCCTATACCGAAGCCGAGTACGACTCTTTCAAGTACACCTATAAGGACGCCAAGAACGCGATGACCGACTGCAGCAGGCTGTTGGCCAAGAAGTAGAACGCGCCGCCGGGGCGCCGCCAGGGAGACGCGGCGGCGAACCGGCGACAACGAGCCCGTCCAGCGGATTTGGCATTCGCTACCCACCTGGCGGCTAACCGATGAAGCGAATGTCAAATCCACGGCTCCGCCAAGGCTGATATTTGCTGGTGGTTCTTCACTCTAACATTCGCGTGAGAGCCAGCGGCAGCCGGATGCGAATGGTGGAATTGGACCAGTAGATGACCTGGCTCATTCACATCCTCAACGGTGTCGCCTACGGAATGCTGCTGTTCCTGATAGCAGCTGGCCTGTCGCTGATTTACGGGTTGATGAAGATTCTGAATCTGACCCACGGTTCGTTCTATCTGGTCGGCGGCTATATCGGTCTGACGGTAATGCAGGTTACCGGCAGCTTCGTTCTGGCGCTCGTCGCCAGCGTGCTGGCCATGGCGCTCACCGGAGCCATCATCGAGCGGTTCTTTCTGCGCCGCTTCCATCTCGACGAGCTGCCGCAGACGCTGTTGACCTTCGGTTTTCTGTTCATCTTCGCCGACCTGTCGCTATGGATCTGGGGCGGCAATCCGATGATGCTCAACGAGCCGGAGATTTTCCAGCGCTCCGTGCCGATGGGCTATTACTCCTATCCGGTGTACCGGCTGTTTCTGATCGGAGTCGGGCTCGGTGTTGCCCTCGCCTTATGGTGGTTTCAGGAGCGCACGCGGCTCGGCACTATGTTGCGCGCCGGCGTTGACGATGCGGAGATTGCGCGCGCTCTGGGCATCAACGTGTCGCTGCTGTTCACCCTTGTCTTCGCGGTCGGCGCGGCCTTGGCCGGGCTGGCCGGCGTTCTCGCCGCGCCGGTGCTCAGCCTCTATCCGGGCGCCGATTTCGAGGTGCTGATCCTCGCCTTTGTCGTGGTGATTGTCGGCGGCCTCGGCAGCTTGCGCGGTGCGCTCGTCGGCGCGCTCCTCGTCGGGATTCTCGACGATTTCGGCAAGGCGTTCTTTCCGCAATTTGCGCTCTTCACCGTGTTCGTGCCGATGGCGGTCATCCTCGTGATCCGGCCCACCGGCCTGTTCGGCCGCAAATGAAAGCGCGGATCGGCCCGCTCATCGTCGCCATCGCAGTTCTGGCGCTGCTGGTCGCGCTGCCGGAGGTGTTGCGTCCATATTACCTCGGTCTCGCCACCAAGATGCTGATTTTCGCGCTGTTCGCGATGAGCCTCGATCTTCTGCTCGGCTATGCGGGTCTCGCCTCGCTCGGGCACGCCGCGTATTTCGGTGTGGCTTCCTACACCGTCGCGCTCCTGGTGCTGCGGGCGAACGTTGCAAGTGGTCTCGCCTTCCCGGCGTCGCTCCTTGCCGCCACCGTCACCGGCGCGCTGTTCGCTCCGTTGGCGCTGCGGGCGCGCGGCAGCTATTTTTTGATGATTACCTTCGCTCTGTCTCAGGTGGTATGGAGCGTCGCCTTCGGCTGGCGCTCGCTGACCAACGGCGACGACGGCATGCCCGGCGTCGTCCGACCCCATTTTGGCTTTTCCCTCGACAGCACGACGTCGTTTTATTATTTCGCGCTGATCGTCGTGGTCGCCTCCACGTTGCTGCTGGTCGCCGTGGTCAGATCGCCGTTTGGCCGCGCGCTGTGCGGCATCCGCGAAAGCGAATCGCGGATGCAGGCGCTCGGCTTCGACGTGTGGCGCTACCAGTATGTGGCGTTTGTGCTGTCGGCCTTTTTCGCCGGAATAGCCGGAGCGCTCTACGCCTATTACAACCGCTTCGTCGGTCCGGAATATCTATATGTGATCCAATCGGCTGAGGCACTGATCATGGTGATCCTGGGCGGCGCCGGCACTCTGATCGGCCCGGCGATCGGTGCCGCGCTGATCGTTTTTCTCGAAGACTTCGTCAGCTCGATGACCGAGCATTGGGTCCTGGTGCTCGGCGTTATCTATGTGCTGGTGACGTTGTTCGCGCCGCGCGGCCTGATCGGGCTTTACGTCGACCTCCGCCAGCGGTGGGCTGCAAAGTGACCGCGCTCACGGTCGATAATGTATCGAAGAATTTCGGCGGGGTGGCCGCCGTGTCCGATATGTCGCTGGAGCTGGCCGAAGGCGAGCGCCGCGTGCTTCTCGGCCCGAACGGCGCCGGCAAGACGACGCTGTTTCACACCATCTCGGGCAACGTCATGCCGTCGGCGGGCCGCATTACGCTGTTCGGCGCGGACATCACGCGGCTGCGGCCGGATCGGCGCGCGCGGCTCGGCCTCGCGCGTACCTTCCAGATCACCAATCTGTTTCCACGGCTGACGGTGCTCGACAGCGTGCTGCTTGCGCTCGACGGCGCCAGCGGCCGCGGCATGCAGCTTATCGGCCCGCTGTCTGGCGATCGCGGCGGGGATGCCGAAGCGCACCGGCTTCTCGATCGGTGGGGGCTGGCCGGCTCGGCGCCGCGCATCGTGCGTACGCTGTCCTACGGCGAGCAACGCCAGCTGGAGATCGCCCTGGCGCTCGCCGGCAAGCCGCGACTCCTGTTGCTCGACGAGCCGACCGCGGGCTTGTCGGCGGCGGAGACCCGTCGCGTCGTTGCTATGGTGCACGCGCTGCCGCGCGACATGGCTATCCTGATGATCGAGCATGACATGGACGTGGCCTTCGAACTGGCCGACCGGATCGCGGTCATGCACCAGGGGCGGCTGATTGCCGAAGGCGACGAGGCCGCGATCCGCGCCAACAACCGCGTCACCGAGATTTATCTGGGAACGGAATGATGCCGTGCTGAAGGTCGAGGACGTCCACACCTATTACGGCCCGAGCCACGTCCTGCAGGGCGTTTCGCTTGCCATCGAGTCCGGCGAGGTGGTTGCCGTCATTGGCCGCAACGGCGTCGGCAAGACCACCTTGGTGCGCTCGATCATCGGGCTGACGCCCGCGCGGCGCGGACGCATCCTGTTCAAGGACACCGACATCACCCGCATGGCCGCCCACCGGATCGCGAAACTCGGCGTCGGTTTGGTGCCGCAGGGCCGCCGTATCTTCCCCTCTCTGTCGGTGCGCGAGCACATGCAGGTTACGGCGCGCCGCCGCGGCACGGCGCAGTGGACTCTGGAGCGGCTGATCGCGCTGTTTCCGAACCTCGCCGCGCGGCTCGGCGCCACCGCCAACAAGCTGAGCGGCGGCGAGCAGCAGATGCTGGCCGCCGGCCGGGCGCTGGTCGGCAATCCCGATCTGCTCCTGCTGGATGAACCCACGGAGGGTTTGGCGCCCCTCATGGTGCGCGAGCTTGGCCGGCTGGTGGCGACGCTCAAGGAGACCGGCGCCTCGATCCTTCTGGTCGAACAGCAGCTTGCATTCGTCCTGCGTTACGCCGATCGCATCTACATTCTCAGCAAGGGGCAAATCGTGCACCATTGCCGACCGGCGGAGCTTGCCGGGGACCAAGAAACCAAGTCCCGGTACCTGGGCGTGTAGG
>JBOHIU010000113.1:0-5626 GCA_050725855.1 Xanthobacteraceae bacterium
GCCCATGCCCCCGACGACGCGCCGAGGAGCGCGGCTGCCGCCACGCCCGCATACAGGTAAGATCGATACTTTCTACTCACACTTACGCTACTCATACTCATGGCGTTTCCCTCTCTCGCCAAACACCGCGCGAATTTGCCGTCGCCCTTTGGGTAGCGAGCAGACGCATGCTTCCGTCCCGCGCGGTGCGGAAAGGGCGGAAGGGCGATTTGTCGGATTGAGAGGGGCCGTCGTGCGCTGTTGCGCACTTTAGGTTGCGCCATTGCGCAACGAGATATCGACCACGCGGCGATTTACGCCGCACGCACGCATACACAAGCACGCTACTCTCACTCTACTCTATTTGACGCTTCGGCTTGCCCCTCAAGGGGCGCCGCTTATGACTTGATGTTAACGTATCGTTAGGAAGAAATCAGATCAATCACAAGCGGGTTTTTTAGCAAACAGTTAACGTTACCGGCGACAGCCGAGGATGCTGGGCGCTATGTTTTCAGTTTGTTCTTTTTCGGAAATTCCGAGTCTGCTGCTTGCCGCCGTCGCGCCGAATGATGGAACAGCGGACAAGTTGAAACTGATTTATGAGGGTGTTTGCGCTGCGGCCGATTTTGCTGAATTGCGGCGGCGCCAGCGGTTCGCCAAGTTCCCGCGCTTGGCGGGCTCCAATCGCGGCAGCGCTCGCGGCAATTGGCCGCCGCCGCGTGCGTCCGATTGCCGCTGATGCGGGAGCCGCGGCTGCCGCGGGGCGCGCAGTGTCCCCGAATGTCCGGCGGTTTACTGGGGCCTCAGGAGATCGCCGGTATATTGCCAGCAATTATGGCGCGCGCGCGGGAACTCCTTCATGACCACGTCGGCCACACCAAGCGCGATCGGCCCGTCAAGCGCCTCGAACTGCAGCCGGTCCTGGTGCTGCACGACCAGCGAGCCAGTCAGCAGCGTGCTGCCGCTTGTGGTGCCGCCGCCGACACCGATTTGCACATAGCGCACCGGCCGCTGGATCAGGGCAATCTGGTGGTTGACGCGCGTGCCGGCGGCGTCGAGCTGGATGGTGAGTGTCAGATCGGCCCAGCCGACGCCGGCGGTCGGACCGATGCCGTTGATCTGCACGTCGCCGGCAAACGGCGAGTCGAAGTCGAGGCTGTTGAAGATGCCGTTGATGTCGTACTCGGCCGGCACTTTCTCATGCGGCGCGCCGAAATAGGTGGTCACGACTGTGGCGCCCGCTTTGTCCAAGGCATCGGTGATGTAGGAAGCGCTGCCGCCCTGCGGCAGATAATCGCCGGTCGAGCCGGGTGCCACCGAATTGATCTTGCCGGTCGAGTCGGCAAAAGCGCCGACGACGAAAGTGCGGTGGGACAACACGCCGGTCTTGCGGATGCAGGCGAGCGTGGTCTCGATCCGAGGCTGCAAGCTGACGACCGTGGGCGGCGGCGAGTCCGTCGTCACGCATCCGGCGAGGCTGAGCGGAATCAAAGCGAATCTGGCGCGACAACCGACGACGCGTGCGGCACGCGTAATGAACGAACGAACCATAGCGAACTTTCCCCATATTCGGCCGGCAGCCCCGCGCCCGCTCGGCCAAAGCCCCATAAAGATGTTGCAGACCACGCGCGGTCGCGCGCGCCCACTTGCACTCCTAATTGTGGGTTATGGTCCCGGTGTTGCTGACGCTGCCCGAATTGGACGACGTCTGGGTGGCGTTGATGCTGCTGCTGATGTTGTCGCCGGAGATGCTGTTGGTGACGATGGTCTGCGAGCCGACCGAGGTGATGGCGAGGCTCGTGCCCGCCAGCCCGACCAGGGCGCCGAGCTTCGCGGCATTCACCTGGCCAGCGATCTCGCCGTTCAGCTCGTGCGCTTCCGCCGATTCCAAAGCGCCATTGACTGCAACGCCGCCCGGCGTCGTTCCCCACTGCTCGCCGGCGGCGTAGGTATAATCCTGGGCGCGCGCCTGATTCGGCAGTCCGACGATCGCGATGCAGGCTGAAGCAAACAAGAGTGAGAACGCAAACCGACATTTCATGTCTGCCTCCGCCGGCAGGGCCGCGACCGGGTGCTCAAACCCGATGAGAGTTATTACGTCGCGATTGAGCCGGCCAACAAACTCAGCTTACGAAAGCAACGCGCCAGCATGCCAACAATGGCGACTCAAATCCTATAAGCTGAGCTTAGGAAACGGCATGTGGGCATGTCGAGCGTGATTACTCAAATTTTACGCGCTATCCACAGGCGCGGTGCCACGGAGCACCGTGCCAAGACGGCCGCAATCCACGTGTGCTACCGCAGGTTTTCCCGGGGGAGTGGTCGAGGGGGCTCAGCCGTTCGGCTTTGTCCTCACGGATCTGGGCGTGCGAGCTTCCGCACCCGGCTCTTCTTGGGGGTAACCTGCGTTATGTTGCGCGGACTGGCCGGGATCAGTGGAGGCGCGGAGAACTGCGCCCTGTGCCTAATCGCAAGCTATCGGTTCAGCCATCTCCGCGCGAAGCCGAGGATGCCCTGCGGCAGGAAGATGATCATGGCGATGAACACGATGCCGAGCGGGATCAGATAGGGGAATTGATCGCCGAACCACTGCGACATGAATTGACGCATGAGCTGGTAGAAGCCGGCGCCGATGATCGGCCCGACCAGCGTGCCGATGCCGCCGATCAGATTGTAGATCACCGTCTCGCCCGAGATCAAAAAGTACACGAAATCCGGCGCGGCAAATTCCTTCTGGATGGCATAGAGCGCTCCGGCGAGCCCGGCAAACAGCCCTGACAGCATGACGGCGACGATCTTGTAGCGTTCGACCGGATAGCCGATGGCGCGGGTGCGTGCCTCGTTTTCGCGGATCGATTGCAGCACCATGCCGAACGGCGACCGCGTGATGCGGCGCAGGATCAGGTAGGAGCCGGTCACCACGGCGAGCACGAACCAGTGCATCGTCGCGGTATGGAACGGCGCGTTGACCAGGAACGGGATGGCGAAATGCGGTTGGTCGAAGATCAAGCCGTTCTCGCCGCCGGTCACCGATGTCCAGGTGAAGATGATGACATAGAAGATCTGGGCGAAGATCAGCGTCGTGATGGCAAAATAAATGTCGCGGATCCGGGTGGAGAAATAGGCGACGCACAACGCCGCGCCGGCGGCGCCGGCCAGCCCGAACACGATGGCCAGCCAAAGATTGGGCGGACTCACCAGGATCAGCGCGGCGGCGGCGCCATACATGCCCAAACCGAAGAACGCCGAGTGGCCGAACGAGACCAGACCAGTATAACCGATCAGCAGGTCGGACGACATCGCCAACAGACCCCAGATCAGGATCTCGGTCAGAAAGCCGGCCCAGAATACCGGCAGCACCAGCGGCGCAATGATCAACAGCGCCATCACGGCGCTGAATGCGAGCCAAAACGCGGCCGTGTGGCTCAGGCGTGTCTTGGCGAGCGGCCTTGCGGAGTCGAGCGGAGCGATGATCATTTGGGGGCCGCGAATAGACCGGTGGGGCGAAACAACAGCGTAAGGATCAGCACGACGAAGGAGACGATCACCGCCTGCGAGGGGTCGAGCCAGACCGCGGCATAGGCCTCAAGCAGGCTGATGAAGATCGAGGCGACGATCGAGCCGCCAAGATTGCCCATGCCACCGACCACCACTACGATGAATGCCTCCAGCACCCATTGCAGTCCCATCTGCGAGTCGACGCCGCCGAACGGAGCGAACAGCACCCCGCTCGCCGCCGCCATGGCGGCGCCGAGCGCGAACACCCCGGTGTAGACGAGCGGCACCGGAATGCCCATGGCTTGCGCCATCACGCGGTCCTGCGTGGTGGCGCGAATCCATACGCCATATTTGTTGAATTTGAGAAACAGCCAAACCGCGCCGATGATAGCCCCTGACAACAGCGCGATGACGATGCGGTACCAAGGATATTGCAGGTAGAACAGAGTAAATTCGGCACTGATCGGCTCCGACACCTTGCGCGCCACGGGGCCGAATTGCCACAGCGCGTAATTCTGCAGCACCAGCGAAATGCCGAACGTGGCCAGGATCGTGTTCAACGGATCGCGGCCGATCAGCGGCCGCAGCGTCACGATCTGCAGCGCGGCGCCGAATATGGCGAGGATCAACGCCGAGAGCACCAGGGCGACCCAGAAATTTCCCGTCGTCGCAAAGGCGATGACGCCCATATAGGCGCCGAGCATGAACAACTCGCCATGGGCGAAATTGACCACGTCCATGATGCCGAAGATCAGCGTCAGTCCGGACGCGACCAGCGCCAGGATCATCCCGGTGACGATGCCGTTCACCGTCTGGATGATCAGCAGGTCGATGGGAATGGAATGGAGAAACTCACCGATTGCCGCCACGGCCTATACCCCGAGATATTGCTTGATGAGCGGATCGTTGACGTCGATGGCGGACGCGGCGCAGTGATGGC
Source organism: Xanthobacteraceae bacterium (assembly GCA_050725855.1). GTDB lineage: Bacteria > Pseudomonadota > Alphaproteobacteria > Rhizobiales > Xanthobacteraceae > BOG-931. The sequence continues at coordinate 4,418 of JBOHIU010000113.1, forward strand.
GCACGCAGCCTTTCTCCAGGATGTACACGCGCTGGCTCGCTTCCAGCGTCAGCGGTACGTTCTGCTCCACCAGCAGAATGGAGATATGCTCGCTGTGCAGAACGTCGATAATGGTGCGGATCTGCGCGACCATGCGCGGCATCAGCCCTTCGGTCGGCTCGTCGAGCAGAATGACGCGCGGCTCCAGCATCATGGCGCGAGCGATGGCGAGCATTTGCTGCTCGCCGCCCGAGAGCGTGCCGCCGGCTTGACTGCGTCGCTCCGCCAGCACCGGAAAAAAGGTGAACACCTTGTCGAGCAGGGTTTTGCGTCTTTCCTCGGTCACGCCATGGCGGTCAAGCCCGGTGCGGAGATTCTCGGTGACCGTCAACAGCCGGAAAATACGCCGATCCTCCGGCACGTAACCGATGCCCAAACGGGCCAGCTTGTGCGGCGGCAAACCGGTGATTCGCTTGCCGGCGAACAGCACCGCCCCGCGGCTCGGCTGCACCAGGCCCATGATGGTCTTCAGCGTCGTCGACTTGCCGACGCCGTTCCTTCCGAGCAGGCCGACGACCTCGCCGGCGCCCACGGTGAGCGACACGCCATGCAGGATGTGGCTCTTGCCGTAATAGGTGTGCACGTCGTCGACCCGCACCAGCGGCTCGACGCTGTCGGCGGCGGCGCTCATGGCTTGGGCGGCGGCGCTCATGTCTTGAGATAAACCTCCTGCACCCTCGGATTGTCCTGGATCTCCTTGGGTGTCCCCTCCGCCAGGATCTGGCCGTAATGCAGCACGGTGATTCGGTGACACAGCTCCATCACCACTTCCATGTCGTGCTCGACGATCAGGATGGTGAGGTCCTTGGCGATGCGACGGATCAGCTCCTTGGTTTCGCTGGTTTCGGCAGCGCTCATGCCGGCGGTCGGTTCATCCAGGCAGAGAAGCTTCGGCTCGGTGGCGAGCGCGATGCCGATTTCGAGGTTGCGTTGCTCGCCGTGCGACAGGTTGGCCGCCAATTCGCCGGCCTTGCCAAGCAGCCCGACCGATTGCAGGGCCGCCTCGGCTCTCTGGTTGATGTCGGCGAAGGCGCTGTGATGCGAGACCATGTTCCAGGCGTGCCGCCGCGACTGCGCGGCGATGCGCACGTTTTCCAGCGTGGTGGCGTTGGGCAGAATGTTCGTGATCTGATACGAGCGCGCGATCCCCTTCTGCGAAATCAGGTTGGG
>JBOHIU010000114.1:0-19445 GCA_050725855.1 Xanthobacteraceae bacterium
GCCAGAGAAACCAAAGCGGTGCCCGCATCAATTGGATGTTCACGCCAGAAAAGGCACGCGCCAAAATGGCCCGCGTTTACCCAAAGCCTCTCAACGAGTCATAATCCCTGTGCAGAGGCACTAGATCTTTCAACCGAAACTGCCCTTTTACAAAGCGGTGGAAAGTTGTCAGACGCTGTAAGCCATCAACGATAATGATGCGGCCGTCCTGAGCTTCTGCTAAGTAGAAGACCGGAAGCGGAATCCTCATTACGCAACTTTCAATCAACTTTGACTGTTTGTCCTCTGGCCAGACGAAGTCACGTTGAAACTCTGGATCGAGCACACACCGCCGAGCGTCAATGCGTTGAATAATGCTGGAAACTGATCGCGTTTCGCTTCTGACGAACACCGAGTCCAGAGAATATTCACTCCAACCCACCCCGTCGGGTCGGTCCAAGCCTTCAATTTCCGGCTCCTCAGCTTCTACGAGAACGACGCTCATGCGAAGTACCGCGACCGCTAGTAAACCGACCCTGGATTGCAGGTTGGTGGCCTGCAATATAGACGAATGCCAGCGCCTCTGACCATCGAAAAACTAGCTGTAAGCCTTCGGCTGTGTGCTCCATGCGGCAAGCAAAATAGAAAAGCCCCAGGCGTTGGACCGCCGGGGGCTTGCTCCTTTCGGGAGCGGTCATGCTGCTCGGCGGCGTGAAGTTTTCCAGTCTTCCACCTCGTCTTCCCACCATGCGACCCGGCAGGTGCCCAGCTGTATCCGCTTCGCGAATTCGCCGGCTTTCTCCAGGCGCGCAATGTGCGCGAAGGAATAGGGGATGCCGTGGACGGTCTTCAGCTCCTTCTTCGATACCAGTTTTCTGACCTGTTGCATCGACGTGCTCCGTGAAGAGCGACGCCGGCGCCGCAGGGACCTGCGCACTGATGCGCACAGAGCCAACTAGCAGGCAATGGAAAGGCTACGTGAATCGCTTCGCAACTTCAAGATGCGCATGGCTGCACATAGCGCGGCAGTTAACAAGAAATCTGGCCCGCTATGGTATCAGGCGGCCGTTTTCGCGCGTGAGAGTTGTCTGAAGTCGTCCAGCAAGTCGGCCCAAGCCTGCAACAGCTTGATCCGCTCCTTCCAATACTTGGCTCGGTTGTAGGTCCGCCGCACTTGATCATTGTCCTGATGGGCAAGGGCGGTTTCGATCACGTCCGCGGCAAAGCCGCGTTCGTTGAGGAGAGTGCTGGCCGATGAGCGAAACCCGTGCGCGCACATCTCGTCTTGGCTGTAGCCCATTCTTCGGAGGGCCGAGTTCATAGCGTTTTCCGACAGCGGCCGGCCGGCGCAGTGAGCGGATCGAGGGCAGTACCAAGTCGTGGCCTTCCGACAGCGGCCAGATGTCTCGCAGGACGGCAAGCGCCTGCGGCGAGAGCGGCACCTGATGCGGGCGCCGCATTTTCATTCGCTCGGCGGGGATGAGCCAAACAGCAGAAGGCCAGACGATTTCCGAGCGCCGCATGAAGCGGACCTCGCCGGGCCTCGTCATGGTGAGTGCCGTGAGCTTGAGGGCCGCTCGTATGGTTTGCCATGTGAGGCAGTGTTCAGGCTCTAATCGGATAACGTATTGATATAGATTAAAAAAATGGTTGAAATGTGGAGGAATGAGCGGCTATGAGAAAGCTCTAATGGTGCCGCGGAAGGGATTCGAACCCCCGACCCACGCATTACGAATGCGTTGCTCTACCAGCTGAGCTACCGCGGCGTGCCGGCAACCGCCGTCCAGGTAATACCACGCGGATATTAAGGCAAGCCGTTCCCCGTCGACGTTTCCCGGGCGCGGAGCCGCCAAAAGCGCGTTCACGCGCGTCTTCGACGCGCTATGGCGACAGCGGAGTGAATGCGCCGCAGACCCGGGATCGTCACAAACTCCGCGCTCGCTAAGGTCCCGGATCAGCGGCGCACCACTTCGTGCTGCACCGCATCCGGGAAACGAAAGCGTTACTTCCCCTCCGCTTCCGCCCGCAGTTTGAAACGCTGGATCTTGCCGGTCGCTGTCTTCGGCAATTCGGAGCGGAATTCGATCCAGCGCGGATATTTGTAGGGCGCGAGTTTTTGCCGGCAGTGATCCTGCAGCATGCGCGCCAGGGCGTCGCCGGCTCGTTCCGGCGATTTGAGCACGACGAACGCCTTCGGCTTGATCAGCTTATCGTTGTCCGGCCAACCAACGACTGCGGCCTCGAGCACGTCGGGATGGCTCTGCAATGTGCCTTCGACCTCAAAGGGCGACACATACATGCCCGAGACTTTCAGCATATCGTCGCGCCGGCCGCAGTAAGCGAAATACCCCTCTTCGTCCTCGATGTACTTGTCGCCGGAGCGGGTCCATTCGCCGAGGAACGTCGTGCGCGACTGCTCGCGGTTGTTCCAGTACATGATCGCGCTGGTGGGTCCGCGCACCTGCAACTCGCCCATCTCGCCGCGCGTCCTGATCTCGTTGCCGTCGTCATCGACGAGCCGCAGGTCGTAGCCGGCAATCGGCTTGCCGCTGGTGCCGTATTTGACGTCGCCTTGGCGGTTGGAGAGAAAAATGTGCAGCATCTCGGTCGAACCGATGCCGTCGAGGATGTCGACGCCGTAACGCTCGACCCAGCGCCGGCCGACGTCCGGCGGCAGCGCCTCGCCCGCCGAGACACAGCGCCGCAGCTTCAAAGCCGCGCATTGCGGGGCCACGGCGCTGGCCAGGAAGGCCGCGTAGAAAGTCGGCACCGCGTAGAACACCGTGACGCGATGTTTTGTCAGAAGCTCGGCAACCGCCTCTGGCGTCGGACGAGACGGCAGCAAGACAGTCGTCGCTCCCGCCGCCATCGGGAAAGTCAACGCGTTGCCGAGCCCGTAAGCGAAGAACAATTTGGCCACCGAGTAGCAAACGTCGTTTTCGGTGATGCCCAGAATCGGCTTGGCATAGAGATCGTCGGTGAGCGTCAGATCGGCGTGGGTATGCACGGCGCCTTTCGGTTTGCCGGTCGAGCCCGAGGTGTAGAGCCAGAAACACATGTCGTCGCGCGTCGTCGGCGCGGTGACGGCATCGGTCTTGGCACCCGCGAGCAGGTCGGAAAAGCGCGCATGGCCATGAGCGTTGTCGCCCGACACGATGACATGCCCGAGGTCTTTTGCGGCGGCGATGGCTTTGGCAAAGCGTGGATAAAGCTCTTCGGATACGACCAGGACTCGCGCGCGGCTGTCGGCGAGCATGAACTGATAATTGTCCTCGGTCAGCAATGTATTGACCGGAACGGCGACGATGCCGGCCTTGATTGCGCCAAGGAACGCCGTCGGCCAGTCGATGGTGTCGGCGAGGCAGATCAGGATGCGTTCTTCGCGGCGGACGTCCAAGGCGCGCAGGACATGGCCGAAGCGTTCGACGCGCTCGGCGAGATCGGCATAGGTGTAGCTGCCACGATGATCGACATAGGCCGCCTTGCCGCCCCGGCCGGCGTTCAGGTTGCGTCTGAGGATATCGGCGGTGAAGTTGTAGTCGCGCGGAATTGCGTCAGCGAACCCGCTCGATGCCGAACCCGGCTGGCCGACACTCATTGGCATTTCCCCATGCGGGCGCGTCGGGTCTTCGCCCACTACCGGCCCACCGCAGCACACATTATGCCGATGACAAAACTTGCCGCAATATTATAAGCCGTCATGCCCGGCCTCGCGCCGGCCACGACCGGACGGGGAATTGTCATGCTTTTCAGCCGCGACCGCATTCTCACCACCCACGTCGGCAGCCTGCCGCGCAACGAGACGCTCAGCGAGCTTCTGGTGGAACAGGAGGACGGCAAGCTCCACGACACCCAAATGCTCACTGCCGAAATGGACAAGGCGGTCCGCCATGTGGTCGAGAAACAACTGCAAGCCGGCATCGATATCGGCAACGACGGCGAGCAGCGCCGCATCGGCTTTCAGACCTACGTGCCGCAGCGCATGGCGGGTTTCGCCGGCATCTCCAAGCGCCGGCGCGGCCGCGAATTCGAGGAATTTCCCGAACTGACGGGCTATTTGATGCGGCGGTTTCCAAACCCGCCGAAGAGCCAGCATGGCGCGCCCGAGGCGCAAGCCGAGATCAAGTATCGCGACCTCAAACCGATCACCGCGGAAACGGAGGGTTTCAACAGGATCGCCGGCGAGCTGAAGGCGTTTTCCGAACGGTTCATGACCGCGGCGTCGCCCGGCATCATCTCCACCACGATGCTCAACGCCCATTATCCTTCGCACGACGATTATCTGGACGCCATCGCGCGCGAGATGAGCAACGAATACCGGGCGATCAACAAAGCCGGGCTCATCCTGCAGATCGACGCGCCCGATCTGGCGATGGACAGGACGATGATGTATCGCGATCTCTCCGACGCGGAGTTCGTCAAGCGTTGCGAACGTCATGTCGCCGCCATCAATAAGGGCATCGAAGGCATCCCGCGCGACCGGGTGCGGCTGCACGTCTGCTACGGCAACTGGGAAGGCCCGCATATTCACGATGTCGCGCTGGAGAAGATTTTACCGGCGCTCTATCAGGCCCATGTCGGCGCGCTGTCGATCGAATTCTCCAATCCGCGACACGCCCACGAATACGCCGCGCTCAAGCGCGTGCCGTTGCCGAAAGACATGATTCTCATTCCCGGCGTGGTCGAAACCACCAGCAACTTCGTCGAGCATCCCGAGGTTGTGGCGCGGCGCATCGAGGAGGCGGTGGCGGCGGTGGGCGACCGCGAGCGCGTTATCGCTTCGACCGATTGCGGCTTCGGCACCTTCACCCGGCGCGAATGGGTGATCGAGCCGGTGGTGTGGCTTAAGCTCGCAGCGATCCGCCAGGGCGCCGATATCGCCTCGGCGCGGTTGTGGGGGAAGAAGGCGGCATGAGCGAGTTGCTGCTCTACGATTTCGGCAACTCTGTTTGTTGCCAGAAGGTGCGCATCACGCTGCGCGCCAAAGGCCTTGAGTGGCGGGCCATCCCTGTCAATTTGTTTACCGCCGAGCAATACGATCCGAAATATCTCAAGCTCAATCCAAAGGGTGTGGTGCCGACGCTCGTTCACGACGGCAAGCCGGTCATCGAGTCGACGCTGATCTGTGAATATATCGATGAGGTGTTTCCGCAGCCGCCGAAACTGATTCCCGCCGATCCATGGCTGCAATCGCGCATGCGTCTGTGGAGCAAGTTCGTTGACGAAGGGCTGTTCGAGGGCGTCAGCGAACTAAGTTTTTCGGCGATGTTCCGCGAGCGCATGAGAGCCATGCCCGAGGAAATTCGGCAGAAGCGTTTTCGCAATGTCGGCGACCCGCGCCGCACCGATCGGTTCAAATCGACCTACGAACTTGGCGTGCAGTCGCCGTTCGTGGTGCACGCGGTCGCGGCCTATGAGCGCGCTTTTGGGCATCTGGAGGAAGATATTGCCGAGCTTGGCGGACCTTGGATTCTCGGCGGTGAGCCTTCGCTCGCCGACATCAATTTGATGCCGTTCGCGGCGCGGCTTGATTATCTCGGATTGCTCGATCTGTGGATTGGCGACCGCCCGCGGGTTCGGGCGTGGTGGGCACACGCGAGCGCCTGGCCGCAATTCAAGTCCGGCCTCGGCGATTTGGTTTCCGAAACTGAATACGCCGAGATGCGAGCCCACGGGCCCAAAATTCGCGACGGTGTCGCCTCACACCTTCAGGCGCTGCGGCGCGATGCCGGCGCCGCGAGTACGGCGATCTGACCAATCCGATACATCACTCACTTCAACCAGCACAGGACCAAAAACCGTGATCGATCTTTACACCTGGACGACGCCGAACGGCCGCAAGGCTTCCATCGCGCTCGAGGAAATGGGCCTGCCTTACACTGTGCATGCAGTGAACATCGGGCAGGACGAGCAGTTCAAGCAGGAATTCCTGAAAATCGCCCCGAACAATCGCATCCCGGCGATCGTCGACCGCGACAACGGCATGGGCCTGATGGAGTCGGGCGCAATCCTGATTTATCTCGCCGACAAGACCGGCAAGCTGCTGCCCAAATCCGGGGAAGCGCGCTACCGCACCATCGAATGGCTGATGTGGCAGATGGGTGGCCCAGGGCCGATGTTCGGCCAGGTGCACCATTTCACCAAATACAATCCGGGCAAGGCGCCATACGCGGAGGAGCGCTACCTCAAGGAGGCGCACCGGCTCTATGGCGTGCTGGAGAAGCGCCTTGCCGAACGCGAATACGTCGCCGACGCCTATTCGATTGCCGACATCGCCATCTGGCCCTGGGTGTCGCGCTACGAGTGGCAGACCGTCGATCTCAACAAATATCCGAACGTGAAGCGCTGGTACCTCGCCATCGCCAAGCGTCCGGCGACGCAAAAGGGCTATAAGGTGCCCAAGGACGTCGGCGACGTGCCGATACCCGCTTAGTTCCGCGAAGGGAGGCCCCCATGGACGACATCACCCGCGACCCGACGGCGATCCGCGCCGAGGATATCAACCCGCGCTACAATTGGGCCCGCGCGCTGCCGGCGCTCGGCACCATGGCGGTCGACTTCGAGGAGCGGGTCGATTACCGGCGGCTGCACCGTTATCGGCTCGGCCGGGTGAAACAGGCGCTGGAAAAATCCGAACTCGGCGCGCTCCTTGTCTTTGACGTCAACAACATCCGCTACGTCACCTCGACCAAGATCGGCGAGTGGGAGCGCGACAAGCTGTGCCGCTGGGCGCTGGTCACCCGCACCAGCCCCGATCCGATTCTGTGGGATTTCGGCTCCGCCGCGGTCCACCACAAGCTCTACACGCCGTGGCTCAAGCCGGAGAACTGCAAGGCCGGACTGATCGGGCTGCGCGGCACCGTCAATCCGGCGTTCGGACTGATGGAGCGTCATGCCAAGGAGATCTTCTCGCTGATCAAACAAGCCGGTTGCGACAAGATGCCGGTCGGCGTCGACATCATCGAGCCGCCGATGATGTTCGAACTGCAGAAGGCCGGGCTGGAGGTCGCCGACGGCCAGCAGACCATGCTGGAAGCGCGCGAGATCAAATCGGCCGACGAGATCGCTTTGCTCAACCGCTCCGCCGCCATGGTGGACGGCGCCTATCACCTGATCAACGAGCAGCTCAAGCCCGGCGTGCGCGAAAACGACATCGTCGCCGAGGTCAACAAGTTCCTCTATCACCACGGCTCCGACGACGTCGAAGCAATCAACGCCATCTCCGGCGAGCGCTGCAATCCGCATCCGCACAATTTCACCGACCGCATGCTGCGCCCCGGCGATCAGGCGTTCTTCGACATCCTGCAATCGTTCATGGGCTATCGCACCTGCTATTACCGCACCTTCAATGTCGGCCGCGCCACCCCGGCGCAGCACGATGCCTACAAGACCTGCCGCGAATGGCTCGAGCGCGCCATCGAGCTGATCAAGCCGGGCGTCACCACCGACAAGGTGTGCAGCGTGTGGCCGAAGGCGCAAGATTTCGGCTTCCCCGACGAGATGACGGCGTTCGGCTTGCAGTTCGGTCACGGCATCGGCTGCGCCATCCACGAGCGGCCGATCATCTCTCGCGTGGTCTCGCTCGATCATCCGACCGAGATCAAGGAAGGCATGGTGTTCGCGCTCGAGACCTATTGCCCGGCCAAGGACGGCTTCTCAGCCGCGCGCATCGAGGAGGAAGTGGTGGTCACCGACAAGGGCCACCGCATCATCACCAAGTTCCCGGCCGAGGAATTGCCGATCGCGAACCGGTATTGAGACTACGTTCCCCGGACGCGGTGCAGCGCGTAGCGATGCACCGCTGATCCGGGGTCTTCGCGAACTCGGCTCTGCCCGAGTGTGTAACGATCCCGGGACTGCAGCGCACCACTTCACTTCGCTCCATGCTGCGCTGCGCCCGGGAAAAGAATTTCAGCAAGAAGCTCACATGTCTTCCAACGACCTTCCCGAAGTAGCCGTCGCGGAAACCCTCGCGCAGAAAATCTGCGCGCTCGATGCCGCGCGCTTACCCGATGCGGTGAAGCGGAAGTGCGAGGATTTGTTGCTCGACGTGGTCGGCCTCGCGGTCACCGCGCGCAACGAGGATTACGTCAAAGCCGCCTTGGCGGCCTGCGAGGATGATGGCCCATGCACCGTGATCGGCCATGCCCGCACGCTGACGGCTTCGGGCGCGGCGCTGGTCAGCGGCACCGCAGTCCACGGCGAGGATTTCGACGATACCTTCGAGGGCGGGCCGGTCCATGCCGGCGCGGTGATCGTACCGGCGGTGCTGGCCGCCTGCGAGCGTCATAAGCTCGACGGCCGAGCGGCGCTTGTCGGCATTGCGGTCGGGGTCGAGACGATGTGCCGGCTCGCCACGGTGGCGCCGACGCTGACGCATAAGGCCGGCTTTCATCCCACCGCGGTGTTCGGCACCATGGGCGCGGCGGCCGGCATCGGCGCGGCGCTGAAGCTCAACGAGAAACAACTGGTCGATGCGCTCGGCACCGCCGGATCGATGGCTTCGGGCATCATCGAATATCTGGCGGAAGGCGCCTGGACCAAACGGCTCCATGCCGGCTGGGCGGCGCAATCGGGCCTGCAAGCGGCTTTGTTAGGCCGCGCCGGTTTTTCCGGCCCGCGCACGGTGTTCGAAGGCGTGCATGGATTTTTTCATGCTTTCGCGCACACGACCAAGGGCGACTATGACGCGCTGGTCGGCGGCTTCGGCCACAACTGGGTGACGGAGACGCTCGCCTTCAAGCCTTACCCATGCGGGACCATGACGCATCCGTATATCGACTGCGCGCGGCGGCTGGCCGCGCGCGGTATCAAGGCCGATGACATCGCCGAGATGGTCTGCGAGGTCGGCGAGGGCACGGTGCATCGGCTGTGGGAGCCGCTCGCCGCCAAGCAAAAACCCGCCAACGGCTACGCCGGAAAATTTTCCACGCCGTATTGCATCGCCGCCGGATTTGTTCGCGGCAATGTCGGTTTGGGTGACTTCACCGATGCGGCTGTGCGCGATCAGAAAGTCGTCGCGCTCGCCGGCAAGGTGCGTTACCGGATCGATCCGCAAAATCCCTATCCGAAAAATTTCACCGGCCACATCCGCGCCGCCTTGCGCGACGGCTCCGTCGTCGAAGAGCGCCAGCCGCACATGCGCGGCGGCGCGCAGGAGCCGCTCACGCGCGCCGATATTGAACAGAAGTTTTTGCTCAACGTCCGGCATGGCGGCTGGAGCGCCGAGCGCGCCGCCGCAGCGTTGAAGCTCGCCAATAAGCTGTTCGATGGATCGATCGACCTCACGCCCTTGCGAGGCTAGTCGTCACTTTTAACTTGACAATTCGTCCCTATTTGTGTAACACGCGAATCATCCCGCCCAGCGCGCGCCGTCCGGACAGCGCGGGATGTGGCGAGAGCTTCGGTGGAGCGCCGGGAGGCGCAGCGCGCCCGAAGCAGGCGGTTCTCGTAAGGGAATCGTTCTGTGGCGCGCGCCGCGCCCGAAGCGCGAGCGAGTGGTAACATTCGCCCGCGTGGCGCGGCCCACGACCTTGGCGCCTCCCGGCGCTCCATTTCCCCATGCGGGGAGCGTGCGCGTTTGCAAAGCTCGGGCGCGGATCGCGTCGCGAGAACGATTTCGTGCGTCGGCTCATCGTGGCGGATGATAGGTTCATGCGGCGAACGGGAGGTAACGCATGTCCAGCATGATCGCGGCGCGGCTGCATGCCTACGGCGAGCCGATGACGCTCGACCGCATCGACGTGCCGGAGCTGCGGCCGACCGACGTGCTGGTCGAGGTCAAGGCCTGCGGCGTCGTGCCAAATCTCGCGCGCGTGATCAGCAATTTCTTCGGCACGCTCACGCCCGACAACAAGATGATGCCGCCGCTGCCGGCAATTTTCGGTCTCGATCCGGCCGGCGTGGTCGCCAAGGTAGGCGATCAAGTGTGGCCGGTGCGGCCGGGCGAGCGCGTCTATGTCAATCCGGGGCGCTTCTGCGGCTCGTGCCGGATGTGCCGGAGCGGCCACGCGGAGGATTGTCCGAATTGGACGCTGCAGGGCTATTTCGGCCGCTCGCAGGAGATCATGCGCGCCTATCCCTATGGTGGCTTGGCGCAGTTCATCACCGCGCCGGCAACCGCGCTGGTCAAGTTGCCGGACAATTTGAGCTTCGAAGTGGCCGCACGCTTCGGCTATCTCGGCACCGCCTATGCGGCGCTAAAGAAGATCGGCGTCGGTCCTGGTCAGACACTGCTCATCAACGGCATCAGCGGCCAGCTCGGGCTCAACGCCGCTCAACTCGCCTTGGCGATGGGCGCGACCAAAATCCTCGGCACCGGGCGCAATCAGGTTTTGCTCGATCGGGTCCGGAAGCTTGCGCCGGAGCGGATCGATGTTCTTTCAATTCCCGACGCACCGCCGGCACCGGCGGACCCGCTCGTATCCTGGGCAAAGCAGGCGACCGACGGCTACGGCGTCGACGGCATGATCGACTGCCTGCCGCCGGGCGCGCCGGCGAGCGCGATGATGCGCGCGCTGTTCTGCCTGCGCCGCGGCGGCCGGGCGGTGAACGTCGGCGCGATCATGGAAACGCTGCCGCTCAATGCGTTCTGGATGATGACCAACCGCATCGGCTTGCAGGGATCGGTTTGGTTCACCACCGGAGACGGCGAAGAGATGGCGGCGATGGCCGCCGCAGGCACGCTGGACCTTTCCATCCTCGAACATCGCGTGGCGCCGCTGTCCAAGGTCAACGAGGTGCTTGCCGGAATGGACGACCGCAACGGCGGCTTCACCAATTTCGTGATTGATCCGACACGGGTGGAGTGAGCCATCATTGCCGAGCTTGTCCCGGCAATCACGATTGACCAGATGTGGGCCTTGGCCCGCGCATGACGAGGTTGGGAAAACCTGCTAATCCTTGCCCCAACGGGCAGGCTCAGCAAACAATCCGCAGCGAGGACGGCATGTACGGCAATCTCGAACTTTTCATCGATGGCAAATGGCTCGGCCGCGACGGCCGCAAAGGCGAGGACGTGATCAACCCGGCGACGGAAAAGCCGCTCGCCCACTTGCCGCACGCGAGCAGAGCCGATCTCGACGCGGCACTCGATGCCGCCAAGAAAGGCTTCATCGTGTGGCGCGCCACCTCGGCTTACGACCGCGCCAAGATCATGCGCAAGGCCGCCGATCTGATGCGCGAGCGCTATGACGCGATGTCCAAGATCATGGTCCTGGAGCAGGGCAAGGTCTATCCGGAAGCACGCGCGGAGGTGATGACCTCTGCCGACATCATCGACTGGTATGCCGAAGAAGGTCGGCGCTCCTACGGCCGCATCGTGCCGGGGCGCGGCAAGGGCGTGCGCCAGCTCGTGGTGCAGGAGCCGATCGGCGTCGTTGCCGCGTTCACGCCGTGGAATTTCCCGGTGCTGACCCCGGCGCGCAAAGTCGGCGGCGCGCTCGCGGCCGGCTGCTCGCTCATTCTCAAAGCCTCGGAGGAGACGCCGGGTGCCTGCGTCGAGATGGTGCGCTGCTTCGCCGATGCCGGCCTGCCCGCGGGCGTGCTCAACCTCGTCTTCGGGGTTCCGGCGGAAGTCTCGGAATATTTGTTGAGCAAAGACGCGATCCGAAAAATATCCTTCACCGGTTCGATCCCGGTCGGCAAACGCCTCGCCGCGCTTGCGGCCAAGGGCATGAAACGCACCACGATGGAGCTTGGCGGCCATTCGCCGGTCGTGGTGTTCGCCGACGCCGATCCGGAGAAGGCCGCCGACACCATCGCGGCGTTCAAGTATCGCAATGCCGGGCAGGTCTGCATCTCGCCGACGCGCTTTTATGTGCAGGAAAATGTCTATTCGCGCTTCCTCAAGCGGTTCACCGAATACGCCAGCGGCGTCAAAGTCGGCGACGGTTTGGAAAAGGGCAACACCATGGGGCCGATGGCGAATGCGCGGCGGATCGAGGCGATGGAGATGTTCGTCAACGACGCCAAGGACCGTGGCGGCAAGATCCAGACCGGCGGCAAGCGCCGCGGCAATCAGGGTTATTTCTACGAGCCGACAGTAATTACCGACGTGCCTGACGACAGTAAGATCATGACGCAAGAACCATTTGGGCCGGTGGCGCCGGTGGTCACGTTCAAGACCTTCGACGAAGTGGTGGAGCGCGCCAATTCGCTGGAATACGGGCTGGCGGCCTATGCGTTCACGTCGTCGAACGCCACCGCGGCCGCGATCGGCGATGCGCTCGACTCCGGCATGGTGGGCGTCAACTCAATCGCGATTTCGACGCCCGAAACGCCGTTCGGCGGCGTCAAGGAATCGGGCCACGGCAGCGAGGGCGGCGTCGAAGGCCTGGGTGCGTATCTGGTCACCAAGTTCATTTCTCAGGCTTGAGCCGTCTGGCATTTGGAAACAATGGGCCGCGCACAATCCCGTGCGTGGCCGATGGCATTCGATGATACTCGGTCCGAGACCCTAACCCAGGACGAACAGCAGATTCGCCCTGGTGCCTGGCGGAGATCTGATCTGCCTCAGAGCGGCGAGCGATAAGATGCAACCTCGGCAGATTCCAAACCTTCTACCAAGTCTGAGCCCGCCGCCTCCGACACACCTAAATCCGTCAAGCCGAAATGCGGCCCCAGCAGCCGGCGGACACGCTGCATTGCGCAGCGGGCAATATACGCATCCCACGACACGCGCATGAGTAGCGGCAACTGCGAAGGCCGAGCCAGAAGGTCACGCAACACCGCCGCGCCGTCGGCGCGTGGGCCGGCCCCCATGCCCAAAAGCGCCGCGCGTGGAATGGCCCGATCCGATGGATCAACAATGACGCGCAACGCCGTGAAGGCAAGGCCATGCGCTGCGGCAACGCGGGCAACAACGTGCGATTCCATGTCGACCGCGGCCGCGCCTGTTACCCGATGAAGGGTCTGTTTGTCTTCCGGCTGGGCAACTGGCTCATCGACGCCCAGGATCGGGACGTGGTGTGATCCCTTGATCGCATCGCGGAGTCTGCGGGACCACGCTTCATCCGTCGCCACGGTCTTGTCTGACTCGATGATAGCGGATGCGACCACCCAATCGCCCGGCCGCAAATGTGAGGCAAGCCCGCCGGCGACACCGAAACTGATAATGCCGCGATGCCCGAGCCGTGCGGCGTTCTTTGCCGCCGTGGCCAGTTCGTGTTTTGAGTCCCGGGAAAAGACCAATACGCCCGGACCGGCCGCAATACTGGCCTCGAAAGCCATGCCGACGAAGGCGATGACGGTGTGACGAAGATGCGTGCGTCCTAGACCGGCCCCTTGGCCTGCGTCTCGGTCGCCCAGCAGGCTTTCTGCAAGTTCAGGGCCTGCGACGTGCGCTTCGTATGCCATGAGTTAGACCAGACTCCCGCGTCTGTCAGAAACTCCGATCAGACCCCCCCGAAGAGGCTACGTCCTGAGACGCTCTCCAACTGATCCGGCTAAACGCCAAGCGCGGTTAATTTCTTGTGCAAACTGCATGCCTATGCAACTGCATAACAACGTGCGGCTTCCCCCATTAGTTCCGCACCCGGTCCGAAACAGTGGATAAACGTTGCACTTCGACGCTTGAACGTGGTCGGATACGCGAAGAGGCACCCCGAATCTATGTTGGGACATTAACACAAGCGGCTCGGCAGCGCCATGTATTGCCAAACGTTGGTCACAGGCGCGTCGGGCTTCGTCGGCTCGGCTGTTGCTAAAATCTTGGTCGGCGCCGGCTTTAGAGTAAGGGCGCTGGTTCGCCCTGGCAGTCCCCGCTTTCATCTCGATGATCTCGATCTGGAGTTCGTCGAGGGCGATATCCGCGACATCGAGTCGATTCGACGCGCGACTCAGGGCGCGCGATACGTTTTTCATGTCGCCGCCGACTATCGGCTCTGGGCCCGTGACCCGCGCGAAATCTATACCGCCAATGTGGACGGCACGCGCAACGTCATGCGCGAGGCAATTCGCGCCGGCGCCGAACGGGTCGTCTATACCAGCAGTGTCGCGACGCTGGGTTTGCGGCACGTCGGAACGCCGGCTGATGAATCGGTGCCACTGTCCGAGGAGAACGGCATCGGCGCATACAAGCGCAGCAAGATAGCCGCGGAACGTCTGGTCGAAGGGATGATCGGCAGCGAGGCCCTTCCCGCGATTATCGTCAATCCGTCGACGCCGATCGGTCCGCGCGACGTGAAACCTACTCCGACGGGGCGTATCATTGTCGAGGCGGCACGCGGCCGAATTCCGGCCTTCGTCGATACAGGGCTCAATCTTGTCCATGTCGATGACGTTGCCCAAGGTCACCTCGCGGCGCTTGAGCGAGGGGTCGTCGGCGAGCGCTATATCCTTGGCGGATCCAACGTGCTGTTTGCCGACATGCTGGCCGACATCGCGCGTCTCGTCGGCCGCAAACCGCCGCGGGTGCGTATTCCGCGCGCCGCCGCGATGCCGGTCGCCTATGCGGCGGAGGCCATGGCGCACCTTACCGGACGCGAGCCATTCGCGACCGTGGACGGCATCCGCATGGCGGCGCACCGGATGTTCTTCACTGCCGCAAAGGCCGAGCGCGAACTGGGATTTCAGCCGCGGCCCTATGTGCAAAGCCTCGACGATGCGATCCGCTGGTTCAGAGACGAGGGTTATTTGAGCCGCAGGTAAGCCCGCGCCCGGACGCCACGCCGACCAACGGGCCTCAGTGCACCAGTTGCCGGCGCTCGCGCAGGAAGGAGAAGAATTCGATCCCTTCGCGAAGCCGACGTCTCATCATTTGGGGACTGCGGACCATCTCCGAGACGATGGACGCGATCTTCGGAGCTCGAAAGTAAAAGCGCCGGTAGAAGTCCTCGAGCGATTGGAAAATCTCGGTGTGGCTCAAGTGCGCATAATGCAGCGGCGCGATCTGCACACCGCTCGCGTCGACAAGCTCCGCATGTTCTTCGTCGAGCCAGCCGTGCCGGATCGCCTCGCGATACAGCTCGGTCCCGGGATAGGGCGCCGCGATCGAGACTTGGATGGTATGCGGATTGATCTCGGTGGCGAAGCGGATGGTTTCCTCGATGGTCTCTCTGCTCTCTCCGGGAAGTCCGAGGATGAAAGTGCCATGGATCGTGATGCCGAGTTCGTGACAATCGCGCGTGAAGCGCCGCGCCACGTCAACCCGCATGCCTTTCCTGATGTTGTACAGGATTTGCTGATTGCCGCTTTCATAACCGACGAGCAGAAGTCGCAGGCCGTTGTCGCGCATCACCTTGAGCGTATCCCGCGGGACATTGGCTTTCGCGTTGCAGGACCAGGTGACGCCGAGCTTGCCGAGCTCGCGCGCGATCGCCTCGGTGCGCGGGCGATCGTCGGTGAAGGTGTCGTCGTCAAAAAAGAATTCCTTCACCTGCGGAAAGGCTGCTTTCGCCCAGCGAATCTCGTCGATGACGTGCCCGACGCTGCGGGTGCGATAGCGGTGGCCGCCCACCGTTTGCGGCCACAGACAAAACGTGCAGCGCGATTTGCAGCCGCGACCGGTATAGAGCGACAGGTAGGGATGCTTGAGATAGCCGATGAAATAGCTTTCAACTGTAAGATCCCGCTTATAGACCGGAGTGACGAACGGCAGTTCGTCCATGTTCTCCAGATTGGGCCGCGGTTCATTGTGCTGCACAGCGTCTTGGGCATCGCGGTATGACAAACCCTTGATGCGGCTCCAATCGCATCCTTCGGCAATCTCCTTGATGGTGAAATCGAATTCGTTGCCGGCGACGAAATCGATCGCCGATGACGTTTTCAGGCTTGCATCCGGCTCGACCGCGACCTTGGCGCCGACAAAACCCGCCTTCAGGCTCGGATTGGCTTCCTTCAGAGCTTCGATCACCCGGACGTCGGAAGCGAACGAAGGAGTCGACGTGTGCAGAACCGCGAGATCGTAGTTCCGCGCCGTGCTCACAATGTCGGCGAGCGTGAGTCCGTGTGGTGCCGAGTCGACCAGCTTGCTGCCAGGGACGACAGCCGCGACTTGGGCGAGCCAAGTCGGGTACCAGAACGAGCGTATCTCCCGTCTTGCCTGATAGCGAGATCCCGCTCCCCCGTCGAAACCGTCGAAGGAGGGGGCTTGGAGACATAGAGTCCGCATCATGAGCGCCTCAGGTCTTCCTCGATGAGGGTGCCGTCGGCCGCAACGCGATACTCGGCCCCTCGCCAGTGAACCGTCGCCCCAAAGAAGCTCGCTACGTAAACCGCGAAAGCAATGAGGTCCTGTAGCGGAATAAGCCAATACTTCTCTCGCGGCAATCCGAACCGCCGCTCTACGCAGCGGCATAATGCTATCCGTGAAGCCAGCGCGGCCACCGCCACCAGGGCTGCGGCGGTACCCCCTGACAACATGCCAAGGAGGGCGAGAGGCCAGGGATGGGTTATGACGGTGCCGGCGTATCCGATGGGGTCGATATTCTTAATCGTACGGGCAATACGGATCTGATGCAGCATGAGCTGCCGCAGACTGTTTTCGAAACAACAGTGTCCTACCAGGAATGGTGCGGTAGCCACTTCATAGCCAGCGGCACGCACCGCGGCACCGATCGCATAATCGTCGGCAAGTTCGTCGGCAAAACGGCCGAAGCCGCCTACCCGTTCGAGCATCGAGCGCCGCAACGCGATGGTGGCGCCGAAGCACGGTTTGGTCACCCCGAGGGTCAATCCGGTAATCGCCTGCGGCAGGAAATGCGAATTGATGGCGAGTGCCGAAACACGAGACCATACGCCGCTGGTGCCGATGCCGTGATAAAGGCAAGTCACGGCGCCAACGCGGGGACCCGCCAGCAGCGCCACGATGGACCGCATGTAGCCAGGATGGACCATAATGTCGCTGTCCGACAGCATGACAATGTCATGCCGGATGCGCGGCTGCATATTGATAAGATTCGACACCTTGCGGTTGCCGCCATGCCGGCGCAGATCGACGTGAAGTTCGATGGGCTTTTCCGGATACTGGCGTTGTGCGGAACGCACAGCCGCCACGGAAGGCGCGCCGGGATCGCGCGCGCCGCACAGTATCTGAATGGGACCATCATAGTCCTGGCGGCAAAACGCGGTGAGCCGGTTCGCCAGTCCCGGCTCGCTGCCATGCAGCGGCTTAAGGACGGTAACCGGCGGCTGCGGGGCGCCAGCCTTCGACTCTTCGTCGCGAAAACTCAGCACGAATCCGGCCTCGAACAGCATGAGTATGCAGCCGATGAATGCTGCAGCGAGACAGATGTCGCATATCGACGAAAACAACGATGTCGCATCGGGAATCGATTCGACAATACTCATGGTACCTCCACGGCTTCGGGAGCCGTCTTGTCTATGCGACCAAATTTCCGCTCAAGGGTCCGGCGAGAGAGATAAATGGGTACCCGTACGCGGCTGAGCGTGTCGAGCCGAAGCGCGGCGGCATTCCGCGCAAATACGATCAGCGAGATCAAAACGTTTTCGCCAAACCGATGGATCCGTTCGCCCAATGGCAATCGTTCGGACCTCATGACCGTCTCGAAACCGTAATAGGCCATGATATATTCGATTTGCTGCCATTGCGCCCTGGTCGCCGATGGGACATCCCCGCAAATAACAAAGACGTCGTTCAAATCTGGCCGCGAGGATAGATAATGCGCGAGCTCGCGCAACGAGATTGAAATGCTTTTCTGCAGCTGTCGCGCCCAAAGGATCGTCGTCCCATGCTGCGGCACCGGTGGAATGTGTTCATTCCAAAAGTGCAGCCTTGCAATACGCTGTCCGGGCTCCAAGCGTGTTCCGTCAGCAAGCGTAAGCAGGCGGCGCGCGCGGGCGATCTGGATGCGGAAAACGCAGGAGGGGTGACAGCTATATTCCAGGACCCCATGGCGGCGCCGCAACTTTGCGTCGAGCGCAAAAATGGTCTCGGCCAGCCACGGGTGGCTGTACGGCGTTTCGGCACTTCGCCTTGCGGAATCCCACAGCGTCATAAGCGGGCCTCCGCTTGCCTCCACCCGGACAAGCAACTTCTCCATGCCAAAAAGGTTGCCGCCCGCCGCCACAATATAGCCGAGATTTTTAAGCGGCGCGACAGCCAAGGGGAGCGTGCTCTCTAGTCTATCGAGGGCTGTTCATGCGATTTCGAACCTGCGCTCCAGTTCGCACCGCGAGACGCAGACCGGCACGCGAACCCGGCGGAGGGTGTCCATTCGCAAGGTGTCCGCGTTCTGGGCGAATACCATCATGGAGATCAGAATATTTTCGCCGACGAGACGAATGCGCTCCCGCGGCGGCCACGGCTCGGGCTCATCGATCGTCTCGAAGCCGTAGCGCTCCATGATATGGGAAATTTGTCGCATTTATGTACTTGACAAAAGTAAGGGAAAGGCTTAGGCTTCCAGTCATAGGGGATAGCCGCCATGACCAAAGCCGCCACGTTCCAGAACCCCATGTTTCATGATGAAGACAAAGCTCGCGAAGCCCTTGAGGCCGAGCTGTGGCCTGATGGTCCTATCTGCCGCCATTGCGGCAACAGCGATCCTGAGAAGATCGCCAAGGTAGAAGGCGTGAGGCGCTCGCATCGTCCCGGGCTCTACTACTGCAACGAATGCAAGGGGCAGTTCACGGTCACTGTGGGCACGGTGTTGGAGCGCTCTAAAGTGCCTTTAACTAAGTGGCTGATGGCCGCTCACATGTTCAACAGCGGCAAGAACGGCGTGAGCGCTCACGAAATCCACCGGACGCTGAACGTCTCCTACAAAACGGCGTGGTTCATGATGCATCGCTTGCGCGAAGCCATGAACGAATTGAGCCCCAGCCCCATGGGCGGCGGAGGCAAATCCGTTCAGGCGGATGAGACGTACTACGGTAATTCGTCAAAGCGCGCCAAGAGCTATCGCAAAGGTCACAGTCACAAGGCCAGCGTGGTCGCGTTCGTTGAGCCTCACGGCCGCGCCCGCGCTTTCCACGTTAAGCGAGCGAATAAAAAAGCCGTCCGCGAAATTCTCGTTACCAACGCAGATCGCAAGTCTGCGCTACATACCGACGAAAGCAATCTCTATCTCCAAGTCGGCAAGGAATTTGCTACTCACAAAACCGTCGAACATGGCTCAATGGGCTACGGCTTTTTCGTCGCCAACGATGGCACTCACACTAATTCGGCCGAGAATTTTTTCGACAACTTCAAGCGCTCGATGCGCGGCACTTATCGGTTCTGCAGTGAGCAACATTTGCAACGTTACCTGAACGAGTTTCAGTTCAGGCACAATCACCGCGCCAAACTCGGCTTCAATGACGGGGAACGGACGGCGGCTGCTCTTAAGGGTATCGAGGGCAAGCGCCTGACGTACCGGCCGACTGACGAAGCAAAATCCTAAGAGTCTGTCCGAGAACATTACTTTGGATTGCATAGCTTTCGCAGCATGAGGCGGATAGAGGCGAGCTTGAGGAATGCGAGTGCTTTGTGATTAAAGCACTCCCAGTCCTTGGCCAATCTGCGG
>JBOHIU010000115.1:0-10045 GCA_050725855.1 Xanthobacteraceae bacterium
TGTCGAACCTCTTGCCGGGCCTGTCCCGCTCGGGACTCGATCCGCGTCTCTGCGTCGCCCAATAAGTATCTGATCTCGCTTCAAAAGGATGTCACCGAAATGCCACAACGGCCAAGTTTCCACAGTCGACACAATCCGCGCTGAAGGCCGACGCGAAGTCACAGCGCTTTGAAACTCCGCATCGAGCTTGTGCAAAGTGGCAATGACGCTTGCATATCACGGTGGAACAAAATATGAACATAACTGGCCGGCTTTGGTTTGCCGGTGCAAAGGTCGTGTGGATAAGGCCGAAAGCCTCGCGGTGGGCCTTGCGGGGGGCAGGGGCGGCATTACGGTGATGGCGGCGCCGAACCAAGCTGTAGCGAACGGAGCGTGTCATGGCGGGAAGCGTGAACAAGGTAATCCTGATCGGCAATCTCGGCGCCGACCCCGAAATCCGGCGAACCCAGGACGGCAGGCCAGTGGCGAACCTGCGGCTCGCCACCTCGGAATCCTGGCGCGACAAGGCGACCGGCGAGCGGCGGGAAAAGACCGAATGGCACCGGGTGGTGATTTTCAACGAGAACCTGTGCCGGATCGCCGAACAATACCTCAAGAAAGGCTCGAAGGTTTTCATCGAAGGCGCACTGCAGACGCGCAAATGGCAGGACCAGTCCGGCCAGGACCGCTATTCGACCGAGGTGGTGCTGCAGGGATTTCGCGGCGAATTGACCTTGCTCGATCGCGCCGGCGGTTCGGGCGGGGCGGGCGGCGGCGACGCCGGCGCCGATGAGGGCAGCGATTTCGGCTCGCCCGGTCCGACGCGGAAAGTCGCGGCGGCGGGAGCCGGCGGCGGACGCGGCGACATGGACGACGATATTCCGTTCTGACACGTTGCTGCCGTCATTCCAGACGACCCATCGCGAGCGAGAGCCGCAATCCATAACCGCGCTGTTCAAGCTGGAACCAAGACGCCGCACGCTTGGGCGTTGTGATGATGGGTGCGGGGCTCGCATTGCGCGCTCCCTGAAATGACCTGCCGCCATGCTCGACGTCATCTTCGCCATCAAATTCGTGCACATGATCGCCATGGCAGTGATGCTGGGCACATGGATCTGCATCGCGCTGTTCATGCTGTTCGCCTATCGCTCGCGCAACGCTTCGGTGGCGGCGGTCACCGCGCTGTTCACCGTGCGGGCCGAATTCACGCTCATGATTCCCGCCATAGCGTTGCAGCCGCTCGCTGGCTATCCGCTCGCCGTCGCCATCGGCGATCATCTTGACGAATATTGGTTCGAACTCTCTGTCGCCATCTATGTCGCCGTCGTGGCGGCCTGGCTCGCCAATCTCATCGTCGAGCTGCGCATCCGCAAGGTGACCCAGGAGGCCGCCGTCAACGGCAAGCCGTTGCCCGACGCCTACCGGCACATGTTCTGGCTGTGGAGCGCGATCACGCTCGCCGGACTTGCCGGCATGGTCGCCATCATGGCGCTGATGATCTGGCAGCCGCATTGGTATTAGCGGCACGGTTTTGCATTTTCATGATTCATGCGAACGCGGCGGTCGAACACGGCCATGCAACAAAGATAGTTCTGAAAAAGGTCAACTGGCCAGCGCAAGCGACTCTTTGTTCGCTATTTCTCTCTGGTCGCGCTCGGCGAGCGCGGTCAGCGCCGGTCCGGCCAGTACATAAGTTAAACATTCCGGCAGCGGCATGAAGCCGCTGCGCTGATAGAAATCTTGCGCCGGATTGTCGGCGCGCACCGTCAGTTCCACGATCGGGCTGCCGATCTCGAGGGCGTAGGCGGCGACGCGCGCGACGAGGGCGCGGGCGATGCCGCGGCGGCGGCAGTCGGCTTCGACGAACAAATCTTGCAGAAACAGAATCGGGCGGTTCCAGCCGGTAATCGTGCGGCAGCTACAGGTGGCCATACCGACGGTGCGCGCCTTCTCTTCGGCGACGAAGGCGCAGAAGCCCGGATCGGCGCCAAAGCCGTCGCGCAGCCAGTCCGCCGCATTGGCGCGAACTGCATGCAGCGCATTTTCGCCCTCCGCCAGAAGCCGCTTGAGCCGCATCAGATCCGGGATGTCGGCGGGCTCGGCTGGCCGCACCCGAAAGGTTGCCGATTGCATGTGATCAGGATGGGCGCTGATGGTTAACGTGTGATTAGCGGCTCTTCCAGGTCGCAACAGGCCGCGCGGAAACGTCGATATTGTTAGGAGCTCACGGCTGGGGCAGTGGGCACGGTCCTGGCGGGGGAATCTCGCTGCTCACCGGAGGCTCTGGATAATATTGGGTGTTTTGCTGCACCTGCATCGCCGCCTCGGTACCGCCGAGCAATTGGATAAGCATGAGCGCTTCGTCGAGGCCGGACGATATTCCGCCGCCTGTGAGTCGATTGCGGTCGAGAACATAACGCGGATAGCCGTTCGCGATCTTGACCCGTGGGAAGCGTTCTTTGAGGCATGGAATGAACGCCCAATGGGTAGTGACTGTGTATCCGTCGAGCAGGCCGGCGGCGGCAAGGAGCAAAGCCCCTTCGCAAACCGAGGCCACGTAGCGAGCAGATCGGCTCTTCGCCGTCAGGAAATTGAGATAGGTGCGGTCGGCCATCAGCTTGGCGAGCGCATGGGGCTCGCCGCCAGGCACCCACAAAACGTCATAAGCAGCGGAGCGTTCGAACGACGTGGTCGGATTAAAGGAAAAGCCGCCGTTGAAGGTCACCGTTGCGGTCGTCCCGGCGGCCAGTTCCGTGTCGAACCCGGCCCAACGGAACATTTCGAAGGGACCCGCCACGTCGAGCATGTCGACGCCGTCATACACCGGCATGCCAATGAGCATTCAGGCCTCCCTTTTTGCGGGGCAAGTGACCGATCGGCGCCGGCTTTCGAGGGACCCCACTCAAGCGTCATCCCCTATTTCGGTATCACAACTTTACGATGTATCACAGTCTCAGTTTGTGCTAAAAGCCGTCCCGCTTCCCGCCTGCGTGCAACGTCTGCCTATTCAGGAGAGTGGCATGAGCGCCAACCCGACGCGGAGAGTTCGTCGATCGCTGACCGATCTTCAGGACGACTACAGCCGTGGCAACAAGAAGCCGCTGGAAGATCTGATGCGCGCCTGGAAGGGCATCAAAGAGCTTCCTCCCGGAGACCCCCGATCGTTCTTCATGCTTGGTGGCTATCACGGAGAGCCGTTCCGCGGCGCCGGGTGGGGCAACTCCTCCTATTGGGGCGGATATTGCATGCACGGCAATATCCTGTTTCCGACTTGGCATCGCGCTTATCTGTTCAAGCTGGAACAGGCACTGCAGAGCATCCCGGGGTGCGCCGAGGTCATGTTGCCATTTTGGGACGAATGCAGCGACGACTCGCTCAACAACGGCATTCCCTGGGCGCTGACGCAGGAGAACTTCGAACTGGACGGCCAGACCATCGCGAATCCGCTGGGCTCTTTTGCGCTTCCCGCCAACATCGTCGACCAAATCAGCGGCGACAATCCGAACTATAGCAAGCCGAAAGGCTATAAGACCGTGCGCTACCCGCTCTCGGGGCTGGTTGGCAATGATGAAGAAAAAGCAAAGACGGCGGCGCATAACGCGCAATACCAAGACTACGACACCAATGTCAGATTATTGAACCAGAACATCGTCAACTGGTTGCACTACGCCATCGTCGTCGACGGCAAGCCGGTCCACACCGACGTCTACAAGAAATATCAGACCTGCCTTGATGCGCCCAACTATACGGTATTTTCGAACGCCACCTCGGCGGCGCAATGGAATGAGAATCTGGCCGAAGGCGCTGCACCGGCAATGCCGCTGGAATCGCCTCACAACAGCATTCATCTCGCGGTGGGCGGCTTCGACGTGCCCAATCAGTCGGACACTTCGCCGATCGCCGGCGCCAACGGCGATATGGGCGAGAACGACACCGCCGGCCTCGATCCGATCTTCTTTTTCCACCACTGCTTTGTCGATCGCGTCTTCTGGCTTTGGCAGAAGAAGCACGGCTGCACCGACAAGCTTGACGTCATAGCCCAATATCCCGGCACCAATTCGGTGGACAGCCAGGGCCCGACGCCCGGCGTCGCTCCGAATTCTTGGCTGACCTTGGAGAGCCCGCTCGACCCGTTCAAGAAGAGCGACGGCACGGTTTTCACAACGCGCGACTGTATCAACATCGAGACGCAGCTCGGCTACACCTATGGTCCGGGCTCGCTCGAGGATCCAGTCATGCTTGCGGCGCTGGCCGCTCTGCCTGAGGACCACAGCACCAAGGTGGTTCGCGTCCGCGGCATCAATCGCGCGGCGGTACGCGGCTCGTTCATGATTTCCGCTTTCGCCACGATCGGCGGTAAAAAACACCACCTGGGCACCGAGGCTGTGCTCAGCCGATGGCACGTCGACGGATGCGCCAATTGTCAAACCCACCTCGAAGCCAAGGCCTTCATCGGGCTGCACGGCTTTAGCGAGTCATCGCTGCAGGGCGCGCATTTTGACGTCGAAGTGCACACTCGCGACGGGCTACTCACTCAGCCGCGCGCGCCACTCGCCTTGGTCGCCAGACGGCCATTCTCCTTCGAAGTGCGTTGATGCGCGGCGCCTGACGCCTTGCCGCAAGGTCTTGCCGCTGCATTGCGGATATTTCAACCCGACCAAATTGCACGCACACCGTCGACGACGTATTGGACCGCGAGCGCTGCCAGCAGCACGCCGAGAAGGCGCGCCAGAACGATATTTCCCGTCACTCCCATCAGCCGCCCGATCCGGCTGGCGAGCAGGAAAACGGCGAAACAGATCGCCGACACGGCGATCACGACGGCGAGCAGCAGGGCGAGGAGAAGCCAATCGCGGTCGGCGCGGCCCGCCAGCAGCACCGTCGCCGTGATGGCGCCGGGGCCGGCCATCAAGGGAATGGCCAAGGGAAAGGCGGCGATATCGCGGGCGCGCTCTTCGACGGCCTGACCGGCGGTGGCGCCCTCGCGCTGCATGCGCACGCCCAAGACCATTTCGGTAGCGATCGAGAACAACAGCAGGCCGCCGGCAATGCGAAACGCCGAAAGCGAGATGCCAAGGGTGGCGAGCAGCCGGTCGCCGATCAGCG
Source organism: Xanthobacteraceae bacterium (assembly GCA_050725855.1). Lineage (GTDB taxonomy): Bacteria > Pseudomonadota > Alphaproteobacteria > Rhizobiales > Xanthobacteraceae > BOG-931. The sequence continues at coordinate 5,086 of JBOHIU010000115.1, forward strand.
CGGCGCCGATGAGAATGAGGCCCGCGATGACGGCGGCGCGTAGCGCCACCTGATGGCGAAGCGACGCGGACATGCCCTCCGTGACGCCGATAAAGGTCGGCGCCAAACCGACGGGATCGACGACGACGAACAAAGTCACCAGTGCGGAAATGAGAAAATGGGAAGCCATGAATCCGCCTGCTGAAATCGCCTGATGACATCGCGCGCGAACGCGCCTTCGCCGTTTCGCCGGCTCGATTCGCCAGCTTTTCCGAGATTATTGCATGTCCGCGCGGACGGTTCCGGGCGATCGCTCCGTCTTGACCATAAGCCTTTGAATTCCCATATGAAAATTGCCGGCCGCCGGAGTGCGTTGAGGGTGGCGCAAGCGGGCTGAATCGGCTAAGCAAAAGAACCTTTTTCCGCGAGATTTCCTTTGGCAGAGAACGACGACCAACGGCTGGACAGTTCCGGCCCCTCCGACATTCGGCCCATCTCGATCACCGACGAGATGAAGAAGAGCTACCTCGATTACGCCATGAGCGTGATCGTGGCGCGCGCGCTTCCCGATGTGCGCGATGGGCTCAAGCCGGTGCATCGGCGCATTCTCTATTCGATGCACGAAAACGGGCACACGCCCGACAAGAAATATGTGAAATGCGCCCACGTCGTCGGCGATGTCATGGGCAAATACCATCCCCATGGCGACCAGTCGATTTACGACGCGCTGGTGCGCATGGTGCAGGATTTTTCCATGCGCCTGCCGCTGATCGACGGCCAGGGCAATTTCGGTTCGGTCGACGGCGACAACCCGGCGGCCTACCGGTACACCGAATGCCGGCTCGACCGCTCGGCCATGGAGCTGTTGCGCGACCTCGACAAGGACACGGTCGACTTCCAGCCCAATTACGACAATTCCGAGCGCGAGCCGCTGGTGCTGCCGGCGGGCTTTCCCAATCTGTTGGTCAACGGCGCCGGCGGCATCGCCGTCGGCATGGCGACCAATATTCCGCCGCACAATCTCGGCGAGGTGATCGACGCCTGTGTGGCGCTGATCGACAACCCGGCACTGTCGATCGACGACCTGATCGCCATCGTGCCCGGGCCGGATTTCCCGACCGGCGGCATCATTTTGGGCCGGGCCGGCATTCGCGCCGCCTATCATCTCGGCCGCGGCTCGATCGTCATGCGCGGCAAGATGGACTTCGAGACCCTGCGTGGCGAGCGCGAGGCGATCGTTTTTACCGAAATTCCCTATCAGATGAACAAAGCGCATCTGGTCGAGCGCATCGGGGAACTGGTGCGCGACAAGAAGATCGAGGGCGTTGCCGCTCTGCGCGATGAGTCTGACCGCGACGGCTACCGCGTGGTGGTCGAGCTGCGTCGCGATGCGGTGCCCGACGTGGTGCTTAATCATCTGTACCGCTTCACGGCGCTGCAATCCTCGTTCGGTGCCAACATGGTGGCGCTCGAAGGCGGGCGCCCGCGGGTGATGAATCTGAAGGACCTGCTGATGTCCTTCGTCACTTTCCGCGAGGAGGTGATCTACCGGCGCAGCAAGCATCTGCTCGGCAAGGCGCGCGACCGCGCCCACGTGCTGGTCGGACTTGCCATCGCGGTCGCCAATATCGACGAGATGATCCGGCTCATTCGCACCTCAAGGGACGCCAGCGAGGCGCGCGACGCCTTGATGAATCGCGAATGGCCGGCCCGCGACGTTGCCGCCATGGTGACGCTGATCGACGATCCTCGCCATGTGGTTTCGCCCGAAGGCACGACCCGGCTCTCCGCCGAACAGGCGAAAGCGATCCTCGATCTGCGCCTGCAGCGGCTGACCGCGCTCGGGCGCGATGAGATCAAGGCCGAGCTGGACAAGCTCGCCACCGAAATCGCCGATTATCTCGACATCTTGCGCTCGCGCGCCCGCATCCAGACCATCGTCAAGGACGAACTAACCAAGATCAAGACCGAGTTTTCCACGCCGCGCAAAACCCTGATCGTCGATCAGGAAGGCGAAATGGAAGACGAGGATCTCATCCAGCGCGAGGATATGGTGGTGACCGTGTCGCACGCCGGTTATGTCAAGCGTGTGCCGCTGTCGACCTATCGGGCTCAGCGCCGCGGCGGCAAGGGCCGCGCCGGCATGCAGACTCGCGAGGAGGATTTCGTCACTCGGCTGTTCGTCGCCTCGACCCATACGCCGGTTTTGTTCTTCTCCTCGCGCGGCAAGGCCTACAAGGAAAAAGTCTGGCGGCTGCCGCAAGCCGCGCCGCAGGCGCGCGGCAAGGCGTTGATCAACATCCTGCCGCTCGAACAGGGCGAGAACATCACCACCATCATGCCGCTGCCCGAGGACGAGTCGACCTGGGACAAGCTCGACGTGATGTTCGCCACCACCCGCGGTACCGTGCGGCGGAACAAACTTTCCGATTTCGTCGACGTGCGCCGCTCCGGCATCATCGCCATGAAGCTCGACGAGGGCGACTCGATCGTCGACGTACAGATCTGCACCGAGAACGAAGACGTACTTTTGACCAGCGCCGCCGGGCAGTGCATCCGCTTCGCCGTCAACGACGTGCGCGTGTTCTCCGGCCGTACCTCAATGGGCGTGCGCGGCATCAATCCCGGAAGCGATAAGGAAGGCTTGGGCGACAAGCTGATTTCGCTGTCGATCCTGCGCCACGTCGAGGTCACGGCCGAGGAGCGCGCTGCCTATCTCAAGCGCGCCAACGCGGTGCGGCGTGGCGCGGTGGAGGAGGGCGATGAGACCGCGACCGGCAATAGCAATGGCGCCGACGGCGAAGAAGCCGAGGGCGCGATCGAACTCGGCGAGGCGCGCTACGTCAATCTGTCCGCGAACGAGCAATTCGTGCTGACCATTTCCGAAAAAGGCTTTGGCAAGCGCACCTCGTCCTACGAGTACCGGACCACCGGCCGTGGCGGCAAAGGCATCGTCGCCATGGCCATCACCGAGAAGAACGGAAGCCTTGTCGCTTCTTTTCCGGTCGAGGAGTCCGATCAGATCATGCTGGTGACCGACGGCGGCCAATTGATCCGCTGCCCGGTCGACGGCATCCGCATCGCCGGCCGGGCGACGCAGGGCGTCATCGTATTCTCCACCGCGGAGGGCGAGCGCGTCGCCTCGGTCGAGCGGCTGACGGAGGATGGCGGCGAGGAAAACGGTGGCGAGTGATTTGCGGAATAGGATTCGGACAAAGCAATCCTGCCCGCTTGGCCTGTTATAGAGAGGGATGAGGGGTCTGGCCGCGATCGATCCTCGTAAGCGTTGGCAAAACGTTATGTGGCCGACATTGCTGCGTCTTGCCTCCGGCGGCTGCGCAAAGATCAGTTCCAGGAACGCACAATGCGCTGCGCCGTTGAAAAGACATGCGTGGCGTGCTCGACATCGATCTCATTTTCCCGATCAGGGATCCGGCATCGGCGAAGCTCATGTGGGCAAAGGCCGACTGCCTTCATCGCGCCGGCGTCATTGATGCCAGGGTAAGACTCCTAGTTCGCGCGCGATGCCTCGACATGCTTGGTCGCGGCGAAAACCGGGGCCGTCGCGACCTGCTCAAGAAGTCGCGGCGCGCCCCACATCGAACAAACCGATCGGATTGCGAGGTGGCCCCGGAGGATCCCGTTACGACGGCTTGATGCCGGCGAGCTTGGCGGCTTCGCGCATCGCCGCATAATCGGCACGGATGAAATCGGTGAAGCCCTTCGCGGTCATCTGCTCGGGGGTCGCGACCTCGGACCCAAGCGCGACCAGGCGCTCGGCCGCGGGAGAGCCCGCCGCGAGGCCTTTCGCCACCGCCGCCTGCAGCTTGGCGACGATGTCCGCGGGGGTTTTCGCCGGCGCAACAATGCCGATGTAGCTCTGGGCGACAAAGTCCTTCACGCCGTCTTCCTCGAAGGTCGGAATATCGGGCGCGAGCTTCGAGCGATGCGTCGCGGCGATGGCGAGGATATGCGCTTGTCCGCTGTTGTGCAGTGGGAGCGCCGTGGAGAACTCGGTCATCGCGCCATTGACGCTGCCGCCGATCAGGTCGGGCATCAGTGCGCCGCCGCCGCGATACGGCACATGTGTGATGTTTGCGCCGGTTGCGGCCTTGAAGCGCTCCAATGTCATATGCGTGGCGCTGCCGATGCCGCTTGTCGCGATGGTCATCGGCGCCTTCTTGCTCTGTGCGACGAACTCGGCGACGGTCTTTACCGTCACGTTGTTGCTCAAAATCAGTGCGTGCGGCACGTAGCTCGTCAGCGCGATGGCGGCAAAATCATTCAGCGGGTCATAGCCGAGCTTGAGGTGAATGAACGGGTTGACGGTGAGGGGACCGTTGGAACCGACGAGCAGCGTGTAACCGTCCGGCGTTGCATGCGCGACATACGCAGCGCCAATCCCGCCGCCGGCGCCGCCGCGGTTTTCGACCACGACGGTTCCGTTCAGCGCCTTGCCTATCTGATCGCCGACGAGCCGGCCGACGATATCGGCGTTGCCTCCTGCCGCGAATGGCACGATCAGATGAATTGGCCGCGACGGGTAGGCGTCGGCAAACACCGGTCGGGGCAGGATTGCGCCAGCCGAAGCCGTGGCGACGGCGGCAAGCAGGCTACGGCGTGAGAGATTCATTGTTTTCACCTTCGTGCGATCTGCGCGGCGCCTTGACGCGACAGCCGGACGGACGCGTGGGGGAAATAGGGGGAGGTTGTTGCCGGTGTCGGCAATAGGGCAAATGGGAAGTCCGCGCAATGATGTCGATGGCGGCAGATTGAATTGCAGGAGTCCCCAAAATCCGCAGTGAAGAAAGCGGCGACTCGAAAAAGACTCATCGTTTGAAGAAGGTGGCGCTTATTGGCCGATGTGGGCGATTCACCTGGAGGGTGCGATGGGGGCGTCGCAGACGGTGCTGCCGTTCAAGCTGGCGGCGAGCGACGAATCACTGACGGCGCAGAGCGGATTGGCGCTGTTCGGCGAATA
>JBOHIU010000116.1:0-7849 GCA_050725855.1 Xanthobacteraceae bacterium
CATTGCCAGTTCAACAGCATGCCGCCACGTTGCCATGATCCATTCCTCGTTCAGCCAATCGTAAACGAGGAATCCGCAAGCAAACCACTCGTTCCATGATCGGTTTCATGGAATCTGTCGTCTAGTCGGGCGCTTCCAAAGTTCGAATCATATTGGTGCCCCTGGAAACGGCCGGATTTACGGGCCAAAAGCGGGCGCTGGATATGAGCGGTTTCATGGAATCGGTCGTCTAGTGCATCCCCGCGTGCGCGCCCGCCATGTGGGTGGAAAAGTATGTGTCGATTGCCTTGGCGATCGAGGCAGCCGTCCGGTCGCGCCAGGCGTCGGACATGAGCAACTTCAAATCCTGCGGATCGGAAACATATCCCAATTCCACCAGCACCGACGGTACATCCGGATCGCGCAACACCCGAAATCCCGCCGATTTGATCGGCTGCTTATGGAGCCGCGTCACGCCGCGCAAATCGCCGACCACATCGTGGGCGAACTGCACCGAAAAGGTCTTGGTTTCGCGTTCGGCGAGATCGATGAGGATCCCGGCGACATCGTTCGATTCGGTTTTCAAGTCGACGCCGGCGATGACATCGGAGCGATTCTCCTTATCGGCGAGCTTGGCGGCCTGCGCATCGGAGGCCTTATTGGACAACGTGTATACCGTCGCGCCACGCGCGTCGCCCTCGTTACGGGGCAGCGAATCGGCGTGGATCGACACGAACAGCGATGCATCGGTCTTGCGCGCGATGCGCACCCGCTCGTCGAGCGGAATATAAGTGTCGTCGGTGCGGGTCATCAGCACTCTGTATTTGCCGGATTTTTCGAGCAGCGCACGCAGTCTCTTGGCGAAGTCGAGCACGATATCCTTTTCCATTTGTCCGGTACGGGCAATTGCGCCGGTGTCGATGCCGCCATGGCCGGGATCGAGCACAATCAGAGGCCGGCTATCGCCTTTTTCGGCTTGCGGCTGAGGCTGTGACGGCGTGCTCGCGGTCAGAAGCTTATCTTCCATCTCCATGTTGCGCAGAAAACTCTGCCGATCCGTCGGCACCAGATCGATAACGAGGCGCGCCGGATCGCCATCCGCCGGAGCCATGACGAAGGCCTTGGCAACGCGAACCGGCTTGGTGACGTCGAAAACAATGCGGGAACCTCCTTCCATCATCAGGCCGAAGCGGAACGCCTTGACGAGCCCCCGTCCATTCTCGCCCGCCTTCGGCGGCAAACGAAAGATGACTTCCGGGATATCGACCACCACGCGATAGGGATCCGCCAACGTAAATGCGTGCAGATCGATTTTGCCACTGAGGTCCATGACAAATCGGGTATCGGAGTCGTCGCCGCCAAGTCTCACGGCTGTGGCGACCGGATATGAGTCGCCTGCCGACGCCGCGATCGGCCGGTCGGCAGCAAGTATCGTCCCGCAAAAGAGCACAGCGAGGAACACCCCGCTCGCTGCCCGGACGGCCATCGGCTCCCAACCTCTTTCGCCGTATTAGTCCATTAGGGACACATGGTTAACTCAAACCTAACTCTCCGCGCCCCCATCCAAGTATAGGCAAGAGCGCCTTTTCCGTGTCCAACCCCATTAGGCCGCTTGCAAATTCCCCGTCCAGGGCCTTATGAAGGAAGGGCTGACGGTGAAAGGTTCCGGTTGCGTCGCGTTTGGGCATCCGGCACGTCCGTCTGGATTGTCTCCCCTGGGATGATGACGGGAGCGAGGCGGACGCCGCTTTCGAAACTGCTCTGGCGCGACAGGTCGACACGATCTGGCGACCAGCACGGTGGAACTAAAGCGACGCCGATACCCTCAGGGAAGAGGACAACTGGAACCTCGCGTATGACCGCATGTCAGCAGCGCCACGCGTTGCCGACGTCGGGTTTACGCCGAGACCGTGAGCGCTCGAAAGAATCCGCGGCCGCGCTAGGCGCTGCCGCCCCACACTGCGGTTTGGAGTCCATGTTCGAGGTGCAATTCCAGGTCAGATCGTTCGCGTGCGGCAGCGCCCGGGCGCTTGCTTGCGCCTCGGGCGGGCCTGGATCGTTTTCCCTCGATGTCCAATCCGTTTCCCTTCACCGACAACAGGGCCAGTCACCGTCCGCCAACGCCGATCCGGCGGGGAAGCGACGGCGGACGGCGCCCTATGAGATTTGCAAATGGCCAATAAAATGCTCATCGACGCGACCCATCCGGAGGAGACCCGGGTGGTGGTCTTGCGCGGCAACCGCGTCGAGGAATTCGATTTCGAATCCGCGCACCGTAAGCAATTAAGGGGCAATATCTATCTGGCGAAGGTGACGCGCGTTGAGCCGTCCCTGCAGGCCGCCTTTGTCGACTACGGCGGAAACCGTCACGGATTTCTGGCGTTCTCCGAAATTCATCCGGACTATTATCAAATACCGGTTGCCGACCGGCAGGCCCTCATCGACGAGGAACAGCAGGCGCAGCGCGCAGCCGATGACGAACTCGACCGCCGCTCGCATCATCGGCACCGTGGGCGCGGCCGGCATGTTGCCTCTCGTCGGGGCGACGACGTGGTTCGCAGCGGCTATACCGAGAGCTCCGATCCCGATAGGGAGGCTCCGGGGGCGCAGGCGGCCGGTTCGGATCAGACCTGGGAAAGTTCACAGGAAGCGGCCGGGCAAACGCTCGAGAATTCCGAACTGACAGCAGGAGGAAACGAAGACCCGAGAGTCGGTTCGGAGATGCCGAGCACGGAGGAGATTGCGGAGGCGCGGGCCGAGCGGGCAGAGCCGGCCGGAGCCGAGCCCGGCGAGCCCTACCCTTCCACCGCCGAGGTCACTGCCGAAACGGTCTCCGAAGACCTGTCGGCCGAAGGCGGTGTTTCCGACAACGGCACCTCGGCAGGCGGCACCGACGATTCGATGGCATCCGAGAGGCAGACCCCAACGCCCGAAGCTTCGGCGCCAGATACGGCTCCCTTTGACCCGGAGACGGACGCGATCTCCCATTCCGGTGGCGAGAAAGCCGACCAGCAAACACAGCTCCGCGAGGGTCACGACGACGACGCTGAAAACGGCGATACGGAAAACGGCGACACCAGTGAAGAGATCGTTGAATCTGTCGGCGGCGCCGATGCCCTCGAGGAGGTTCCGGACCGCGCCCCCCGCTATCGCCGTCAGTACAAAATTCAGGAAGTCATCAAGCGTCGCCAGGTGATGCTGGTGCAGGTTGTCAAGGAGGAGCGCGGCACCAAAGGCGCGGCGCTGACCACTTACCTGTCGCTCGCCGGCCGCTATTCGGTCTTGATGCCCAATACGGCGCGCGGCGGCGGCATTTCCCGCAAAATCACCAGTGCCGAAGACCGCGGCCGGCTTAAGGAGATCGCCCAGGACCTTGAAGTGCCGGAAGGCATGGGTGTGATCCTGCGCACCGCGGGCGCGAGCCGCACCAAAACCGAGATCAAGCGCGATTTCGAATATCTGCTGCGGCTGTGGGAAACCGTACGCGACCTGACGCTGAAATCCACGGCGCCCAAACTGGTTTACGAGGAAGGCTCGCTGGTCAAGCGCTCGATCCGCGACCTGTATTCCAAGGAAATCGACGACGTCGTGGTCGCCGGCAACGAGGCCTACCAGGAAGCCAAGGATTTCATGCGCATGCTCATGCCGAGCCATGCGAAGAATGTGCGGGCCTATTCCGATACTCAGCCGTTGTTGTCGCGCCACGGGGTCGAGAACCAGCTCGATGCGATGTTCTCTCCGGTCGTGCAATTGCGCTCGGGCGGCTACATCGTGATCAACCAGGCGGAGGCGCTGGTTGCCATCGATGTCAACTCGGGCCGGGCCACCCGCGAACATCATATCGAGGACACGGCGCTTAAGACCAACGTGGAAGCAGCGGAGGAAATCGCACGCCAACTGCGCTTGCGCGACCTCGCCGGGCTGATCGTCATCGATTTCATCGACATGGACGAGAAGCGCAACGACCGCTCGGTCGAGCGGCGGCTTAAGGAATGTCTGAAGCAGGACCGTGCCCGTATCCAGGTCGGCCGCATTTCGCATTTCGGCCTGCTGGAAATGTCGCGGCAACGCATCCGCGCCAGCGTTCTAGAAAGCTCGACCGAGAAATGTCCGTATTGCGGCGGCTCCGGCCACGTGCGCTCGGTGTCCTCGCTGGCGTTGCAGGTTCTCCGTGCGCTCGAAGAGCAGTTGATGCGCGCCGCCACTCACAACCTGATCGCACGCACCCGCCCCGACGTGGCGCTATACGTCCTCAATCAGAAGCGCGCGCATTTGCGCGCCCTGGAGGAGCGCTTCGCCATTACCATCACCATCGCGGCTGACGAGACGGTGCACGCACCGCAGGCCTTCGTCATCGAGCGCGGCGAACAGGTTCATACCCCGGAAGCCGCGCGTGCTCTCGCGGAGCAGTCAATCCCGGCAGCCGCGCCGCTGGAGGAGGAAGACAATCTCGAAGAAGCCGGCGACGTTGAGGTTGAAGCGGCCGGAGAGATCGAGGCCGAGGCCAATGAAGAAGAGCGCGATGACGGCCCGCGGCGGCGACGGCGGCGCGGGCGCGGGCGCGAGGACGGCGATCGCGGCGAGGCGCCGCGGCAGGGCGAGCCGGTAGCGATCGAAGCGACCGGCGATTTCGAAGGCGAAGCCCTCAACCAGGCCGAGGCGGAATCGCCAACGGCCGAAGAAGGCGATGAGGGGCCCCTGGCCGAAGAGCCGCAATTTGCCGACCGTGACGATCACGGCGAACCGCAAGCCGATCGGCGGCGACGTCGGCGCGGACGCCGCGGTGGTCGGCGCAACCGCCACGAGCGCGAGCATGGCGGCCAGAACGGCCATGAAAGCCACGGCCTGGCGCCGGAAGGGTCTTCGTCCGAAATCGTGCCTGAACAACCTGATTGGCCGGCGGCTGCGGAACCAAACCTCCGTCACGCTGTCGCCGATCTTGACGCCAATCCGGAATTGCCCGGACCTCACCCTGCACCGGATGAGGCAACGCCCGAAGCGCCGGTTGCCGAAGCCTTGCAGCAGCCGTCCGCCCCGGACTCGGAAGCGCCAACGCGTCGGCGCTCGACCGTTCGCGAGGCGGCTCCGGGCGCCGGCGGCGGAGAGGCCGCGGCAGACACATCTTCGCCGGCGCCTTCCTCCCCGGAACCTGTCAATCCGGAGATCGAAGAGAGCGGCAGCGCCGATCGGCCGCGCCGAACCGGCTGGTGGTCGCGCAAGTCGGCCGGGTAAGCCGGACCGCGCTTTCTCATTTCGCCACGTTGGAGCGCGCCATGAAAAGCGGCTGGGTCGATGATGACGCCCAAAGCATCATCGCCCAATCCGCCACATACGGTCTCGACCGGGATTTCGCGCTGCGGATCTACACCACGCGGCTTCTTGGCCGCGACCCCAAGCTCGTTCTTCATGGCGGCGGCAATACTTCGTTGAAAGCGCGCATGACCGACCGCCTCGGTGAAGAGGTGGAGGTTTTGCGCGTCAAGGCGACTGGCGCCGACATGGCGGCGATCGAGCCGGCCGGCTTTTGCGCGGTACGGCTCCTTCCGATGCGCAAGCTGCGCGCGCTCGATCGTATTGACGACGTGGACCTCGTCGCCATCGAACGCGCCAGCCTGATCGATCCGTCAGCGCCCAATCCGTCGGTCGAGATGATGCTGCACGCTTTTCTGCCGCACAAATTCGTCGACCACACCCACGCCACAGCCGTACTCGGCATCGTCGATCAGCCGGACGGCGAGAAAAGATGCGCCGATGTTTTCGGTGGACGGCTTGGATATGTGCCCTATGTCATGCCGGGTTTCGGTCTGGCAAAGAAGGCGATCGAGGTTTTCGAGCGCGACAAGCCGAATGACGGGCTGATCTTAGGCAAGCACGGTATCGTCACCTTTGGCGCGGACGCCCGCGAATCCTACGAGCGCATGATCGAGATGGTCTCGCTCGCCGAGAATTTCATTGGACGCTTCCGGAAATCGGTCGCGATCGCGGCCATGGCGCGCAAGCCCACGGGCCTAGCGCAAATCGCATCGATTGTGCGCGGCGCCTGCAGCGAGAAAGATGAAAAGGTCGAAGGCGCCTGGCGACGGCTGATCTGCGAATTTCGCGTCAGCGACCCCATCCTGGCCTTCCTGCAAGACAAAGTTCTGCCGCGCCTGAGCCAAAGCGGCGTGATAACCCCCGATCACACCATCCGCACCAAGAACTGGCCTTTGCTTCTGCCCGAAGCGCAGGCCGGCCGGCACGACGATTTCGCGCGTGCCGCACGGCAGGGGGTGCAAGCCTTCGCGGCCCACTATCGGCGATATTTTGTGAGTCACAACGAACGCCGCGGCGGCACGAAAAAACAACTCGATCCCCTGCCCCGCGTCGTCCTTCTTCCCGGGCTCGGCCTGTTCGGTCTTGGACCAACAAAGCGCGATGCAGGGATCGCGGCCGACATCGCCGAGGCCTGGATCGAGGGCGTGAGCGGCGCCGAGGCCATCGGCCGTTTCGAGTCGATCTCCGAGGCCGACATGTTCGATTGCGAATATTGGCCGCTCGAACAAGCCAAGCTCGCCCCCAACCTTCCCTCCCCCGCAGGCGGGGGAGGGTCAGGGAGGGGGCTGCCGCTGGCCGGACAGATCGCGGCTGTCACCGGTGCTGCCGGCGGCATTGGCGCCGCAACGGCGCGAGCCTTCGCGACGGCCGGCGCTGAAGTCGCTTTGCTGGACGTGAACCTCGCCGCCGCGCGCGAGGCGGCAAAGGGCATCAGTCCGACAGCACTCCCCCTCGCATGCGACGTGACCGATGCCGCCTCGGTGAATGCGGCCTTCGAGGCCGTGGCGGAAAATTTCGGCGGCGTCGATACCGTCATCTCCAACGCCGGCGCCGCCTGGCAGGGCCGTATCGGCGAGATCGACGAAGCGGTGTTGCGACAAAGCTTCGAACTGAATTTCTATGGCCATCAGCGCGTGGCGCAGGCCGCCGTCAAGATCATGCTGGCGCAGGGCACCGGCGGATGCCTTCTGTTCAACATCTCCAAACAGGCGGTCAATCCGGGCCCGAACTTCGGCCCCTACGGCATTCCGAAGGCGGCGGCGCTGGCGCTCATGCGGCAATACGCGCTGGATTATGGCGGCGACGGCATCCGCGCCAATGCGGTCAACGCCGACCGTATCCGCTCAGGCCTGCTCACACCGCAGATGATCGCCTCCCGCGCCAAAGCGCGCGGCCTTTCCGAAAAGGATTACATGAGCGGCAATCTGCTCGGCCGCGAAGTGACCGCCGAGGACGTGGCGCAAGCGTTCCTGCATCAGGCGCTTGAGCTGAAAACCACCGCCGACGTCACCACCGTCGACGGCGGCAACATCGCCGCGGCGATGCGCTGATCATTCGGACCAGTGTGGCGGTGGCGGTTCAGAAGTCCGCATATTCTTACGGCCGGGCTCGCGATGCGGACTTTCGAACCAAAGCCACACTAGATCACTAACTTGCTAGTGTCCTTTCGATTCCGAAGTTCGCAAACGAGGGGGCCGCACAATGTTGCGAACTTCGGAATCGGGATACTAGTGAGTCGCGCTACTTGTCGATGGCGCCGCCGGAGTCGGCCCAATCCTTGAAGCCGCCGAGGTTATAGACCCGGTCGTAACCGAGCTCCTTGAGCGTCTTGCCGGCCAGCGCCGAGCGTCCGCCCGAGGCGCAGTAGACGATGACCGTCTTGCCCTTGGCAAAATTCTTGTCGTGATAGGGCGACTCCGGATCGGCGCGAAACTCCAGCATGCCGCGCGGGACATGCACCGCGCCGGCGATCTTGCCGCTCGCCGCCACTTCCGGCGCGTCGCGCACGTCGACCACGAGCGTCTCGCCCTCGGCGATCATGTCGCGCGCCTGCGCC
>JBOHIU010000117.1:0-24056 GCA_050725855.1 Xanthobacteraceae bacterium
TCCTTCAGATAACCCGCGGCGGTCGACCAGCGGCGGCCGTTCTTTGCGGTGAGCTGGAAATAGCCGGCGCCTTCCTGGCGCGGTCCGTTGAAATCGTCGTTGCGCGGAATGCCGGCCTTTTCCGCCGCCGCGAGGAACGCTTCGCACAGCGGGTGCGGCTCGCATACATCGGAGACCGAAAGTGGCCCGCCGACGCCGTGCAGGTCGTTCTGGCCGCGCTCCTGATCCTCGGCGCGGCGGAAATAGGGCAGTACGTCGGCGAACGCCCAGCCCGTATTGCCGAGCTGCCGCCAGTGGTCAAAATCCTCGTGCTGGCCGCGAATGTACAGGAGGCCATTGATCGAACTCGATCCGCCCAGCACCTTGCCGCGCGGCTGGATCACCCGGCGATTATTCAGCTCCGGCTCGGGCTCGCTGGTGTAGAGCCAATTGACCTTGGCATTGTCGAACAGCTTGGCAAAGCCGAGCGGAATGTGAATCCACATGTGCCGGTCATGGCCGCCGGCCTCCAGCAGCAACACGCGATGCCGGCCCGAGGCCGTCAATCGGTTGGCGAGGACGCAGCCGGCCGAACCGGCGCCGACGATGATGTAGTCGAAATGCTGTGCCTGCGGGAGCGCGGCCATGGTACGGGCCTCCAAAGGCTGGAAGCTTAGCCGGAATTTGTGATGAGACCACGCTGTAAAATGACGGCGGGACGGTGAGGGGAACGCCACGATGATGACATCGCGGCAGGCGCGGCGCAGCTTGGCCCTATCGCGGCGAAAGGCTTTCGCAGCAGCCTGCGAGCGATTATGTTGCACGAGCATTGACCCGCCAAGCCGCAGAGGGAGTCTCGTTTGCTCAATCGCACCGACCGTTCAATGCCCGGCGAGGCCGAGATCAAATATCTCGACGGCGATTTTCGCGTCATCCGCCCCGGCGCCTTCGTGCGCTGCGCTGTCACTGGCGTGGAAATTCCGCTGGAAGAGCTGCGATACTGGAGCGTCGATCTGCAGGAGGCCTACGCCTCGCCGGAAGCGGTGCTGCGGCGCCACGTCGGCGATTACACGCCTAAGCAGCCGGAGGCGTGCTAACCACGCCTCACAGCCGTCATGATCAAGTCCCGAAAGACCTGCTCTTCGTCGATGATGAAGCGGACAGGCAGCGCCGCGGCACGGGCGGCGAGCGCGGCGAGTTCCGGGTCACCGGCGAGACGGACGTGGTCCTTTTCCGTGGTGAGCAGCATCAGATTCTGCGCGTCCGCGCGGGCGAGCAAGGCTCGTGCTTCCGCCGCCGTATAGCGGTGATGGTCGGCGAATTCGAGCCGCTCGGTGACCGGTATCCCGGCGTCGGCAAGCGTTGCGAAGAATTTCTGCGGATCGGCGATACCGGCGAAGGCCAAGATCCCACGTCCGCGAAGCGATGCGACGTGCTGGCAATCGGGTTCGAGGCGAGCGTGAAAGATCGCAAGACCACGGCGACGCGCGGTTTCCACGACTGCTTCGCCGCCGCCCCCCGCCCCGACAATGACAAGCGCCTGGGCCCGCGCAATCTGAACGCCGAAAGGGGCGCGCAACGGGCCGGCCGGAATGATCCGGCCGTTGCCGATGCCGCGCCGGCCGTCGACGACCAGGATCGAAAGATCCTTCTCGACCGACGGGTTCTGGAATCCGTCGTCCATGACGATGACGCTGGCGCCGCCGAGCCGAGCCAACAGTGCTCCGGCGACGCGGTCGCGCGCCACTATGGTCGGGGCTAGGCGGGCGAGCAGCAGCGGCTCGTCACCGACGTCGGTGCCATTGTGGAAAGCGGGGTTGACCTGAATGGGACCGGGCAGCCGACCGCCATAGCCGCGAGTGAGGAAGAATGGCCGTTGGCGCGCGGCGAGCAACAAGCGCGCGACGGTGAGTGCCGCCGGCGTTTTGCCGGCGCCGCCAACCGTCAGGTTACCGAGGCAGATGACCGGCAAGCCGGCCTTGCGGCCGGCCGTTTGCATGCGCAGCCAGGTTGCCATTCCATAAGCAGCCGCCAAAGGGCTCAGCAATCCGCCGCGGCCGGGTTTCCACCAGAATGATGGTGCGCGCATAAGGGCGATATATCCGGAATTGGGCGCCGGTAGTCGGGCGAGTGTTCAGGCTCCTCGTGTGGCGATCCAGAAGTCCGCACAATGGCCGCGGTTGGGGTCGTGCTGCGAGTTCGCAAACGAGCGTGCCGTATAATCCTGCGAACTTCGGAATGGGGACATTAGGACGCCCGTTGCTCAAGCCGCAGCTGCAATAGATAAGGCTGAAGCGCGGCGAGCGTGCGATCCAGTGCGCCGGATAGCTTTTGCACCGTTTGCATTCCGGCATCGGCGATGGCGGCATACGCCGCCGGATCGGCGAGCCAGGCGCCAAGCCGTCCGATCAGTGCCGCCTCGTCGGCGATCAGTTCGGCGCCGTGCGCCTGATCGAGCTTTGCGTAGATTTCGGCAAAATTCCATACGTTCGGACCATGCATGACCGCGGCGCCAAGCCGGATCGGTTCGATCGGATTTTGGCCGCCGTGGCCGACCAGCGAACCGCCCATGAAAACCATGGGAGCGATCTGGTAAACCAAGCCCAGTTCGCCAAGCGTGTCGGTGATGTAAACGTCGATGTCGCGTTTGGGCAGGTCGCCGCGCGAGCGCAGCCCGACGGACAGACCGGCCGCTTCGGCGATAGCGGCAATGTCGGGTCCGCGTTCCGGGTGACGCGGCGCGATCACCGTGAGGAGCGCTGGAAATTTGACGCGCAGCCGCCGGTGGGCGGCAATGATGGCGTTTTCCTCTCCGGGATGGGTGGACGCGGCGGCAACGACTGCACGTAATCCGATGAGCGCATGGAAACGTTGCAGGGTCGGCCGATCGACCGGCGGAGGCGGTACGTCGAGTTTCAGATTGCCGGTCGAGGTAATACGCGGCGCTCCGAGCCGCAAAAGGCGCTCGGCGTTGGTGGTCGACTGGGCAAGGCAAAGATCGAACCGGCTCAACAGCGCGGTGATTGCACCCGGAATGAGCCGCCAGCGGCCGAAGGAGCGATCGGACACGCGGCCATTGATCAGGATCAGCGGAATTTTCTGCGCGGCGCTGGTCAATATCAGGTTTGGCCACAGGTCCGACTCGACGAAGAGAGCCAGATCGGGATGCCAATGATCGAGGAATCTGCGGACAAAGGATGGTGCATCGAGCGGGACGAACTGGTGGATCGCCCCCTTCGGCAGACGATGTTGCGCGAGCGCCGCCGACGTCACGGTTCCAGAGGTGACAAGCACGGCGAAATCCTGCGCGCGGATGCGTTCAATCAGCGGAACGACAGCAAGAAACTCGCCGACGCTGGCGGCGTGCAGCCAGATCAACGGCCCATCGGGACGCGGCAGGCCCGGCTCACCTCGGCGTTCGGAGAGGCGCGCGGGGTGTTCCTTGCCGCGCTTCAGACGGATGGCAAGAAAACGTGGCGTCAGCGGCGTCGCGAGGCTCGTGCCGAGCTTATAGAACTGCAACGCGAGCGACGGACGGTCGGGCAAACTCAACTCTCCCCCAGAATGGCCGATCGGCGCGTCCCGTCTTATGTGCCTGCACGCCGGCGCGGATTG
Organism: Xanthobacteraceae bacterium; assembly: GCA_050725855.1. Taxonomy (GTDB): domain Bacteria; phylum Pseudomonadota; class Alphaproteobacteria; order Rhizobiales; family Xanthobacteraceae; genus BOG-931. Next base: position 3,595 of record JBOHIU010000117.1, read on the forward strand.
CCACATAGTCTGCCACGTCAGTCGACGGGCGTCTGCATTTTTCAGGCCCGGCTTCGAATTGTCGCTCAGGATTTTGAGCCGGATGTCGCCGGGTCGAGCAGGCGATGCAAATGCACGATGAAGTAACGCATCTGCGCATTGTCGACGGTTCCCTGCGCTTTTGCCTTCCAAGCTGCATAAGCGCTGGCGTAGTTCGGATAGAAGCCGACAATGTCGAGCTTTTTCAAATCCTTGAAATCGTGGCCACTGACGCTTTCCAATTCGCCGCCGAACACGAGGTGCAGCAATTGCGCTGGCTTGCCTTGAGGTTGGTTATCCGACATCGGATTCGATCTATCGGCCCGGCCCAAGCGTTACGCGCTCTGAGGCGGCGCGAGGTGCGGATCGTTGAGGAGTTGAAGGAGCGCCGCGTGCCGGTCGCGTCCGGCCGCGACAAGCATCCCGTGCCGTGGCACGGCGCGATTGTATATGAGCGGCTCGCCGTTGAACGGCGTCAGCGCGCCGCCGGCTTGGTGCACCAAAAGATCGGCTGCCGCAAGGTCCCAGTCGTGGCTATTGCCCCCGGCGATGGCGGCATCGATGGAACCCTGCGCGACCCGTGCGAGGCGCAGGGCCAGCGAGTGCACGCGCGGCACGATCGAGAACGGCGGCGCGATGGCGTCCAGGCGTTCAAGAAAATTCTTCGGCCCGGCGATCCGCATGCCGGCAATCTCCGCTCCGGAACTGGCAGCCATCCGTTCGCCGTTGCAGGTCGCGCCTTGGCCGGAGACCGCCACGAAGAACTCGTCGGTTACCGGAGCGAACAGGCATGCCGCGATCGGCCGCCCGTTTTCCACTAGCGCCGCCGAAACCGCCCAATCCGGCAAGCCGGCGATATAGCCGCGCGTGCCGTCGATTGGGTCCACGATCCATATCAGCGAAGACGACAGCCGGCCCGGATCGTCGACGCTTTCCTCCGAGAGCCAGGCAATCCCAGGGTCGCGTCCGAGCCGCTCGTGCAACAGCGCATCGACGGCGATATCGGCCTCGGACACCGGCGAAGAGGCGCCCTTGGTCCAGTGCTTGAGCGGTTTGCCGAACATCGATAAGGCCAATTGACCGGCCTCGCGCACGCTTTCCGCAAGCTGCTTGGCGGTTTGCGCCGCGTCGAAGGCCTCAATGGCCGGCAACGGTCAGTCCCTCCACGCGCACGGTCGGCGCATTGGTGCCGTAGCGGAAACTGAGATCGTTCGCCGGCTCCAGGCTCGTGAACATTTCCAGCAAATGTCCGGCGATCGTGACCTCGCTCACCGCATAGGTCAACTCACCGTTCTCGATCCAAAACCCGGTGGCGCCGCGGCTGTAGTCGCCTGTCACCAGATTGACTCCCATGCCAATCAAGCTGGTGATGAAAAAGCCGTCCTCGATTTCGCCGATCAAGTCCGCCGGTGTCTTGGCGCCGGGGGTGAGATGCAGATTGCTCGGCCCGGGTGAGGGCGTGGAGGAGACCCCGCGTTGCGCGTGACCGGTGGTTTGCAGGTTGAGCTCGCGGGCCGTCGCGCAGTCCAGGAGCCACGTCTTCAGCACGCCGTCCTCGACGATTTTATTCACGCGCGCCGCCATGCCTTCGGCATCGAACGGACGCGAGCGCAATCCGCGCTTGCGCAACGGATCGTCGACGATGTCGACGCCGCGAGAAAATATTTGCTCGCCGCGTTTTTCGCGCAGGAAGCTAGTCTTGCGCGCTATCGCGCTGCCATTGGCGGAACTGGCAAGGTGGCCGACCAGCGAGCCGGCAATGCGGGTGTCGAACACGACCGGCACGCGCCGCGTCGCGACCTTTCGCGGATTGAGGCGCTTGACCGCGCGTTCGCCGGCGCTGCGGCCGATTTCCCGCGGGCTTTCGAGATCGGACGCGTGCAGCGTCGCGGTGTAGTCGTAATCGGTCTCCATGGACGTGCCGCCACCCGCGATCGCCGACATCGCGATCGAGTGGCTGGACGACAGCGTGGCGCCGTGAAAGCCGTGGCTGGTGATGAGAACCATGCCGCCGATGCCGGAGGAGGCCGAAGCGCCGCCGGATTTGGTGACGCCGGCTACATCGAGTGCCGCCGCTTCGGCCTCGCGGGCGCGTTCCTCCAAAATATCGACCGAAGCCATTTCGGGATCGAGGAGGTCGAGGGCGGGAAAGTCGTGCGCGAGCAGCGCCGCGTCGGCAAGGCCTGCGAACTTGTCTTCGGGCGCGGCGCGCGCCATGGCCAAGGCGCGTTCGGCCAACGCTTCGAGACCGTCCCCCCTGATGTCGCTGGTCGAAACGACGGCCTGTTTGCGTCCTACCAGAACGCGCAAGCCGACATCGTCGCCTTCGGAGCGTTGCGATTCCTCGACTGCGCCGTCGCGGACATCGACCGAGAGCGAGACGCCGCGTACTGCAATCGCGTCGGCAGCATCCGCGCCGGCGCGTCGCGCTGCGGCGACCAGACGTTCGGCGAGTTCGGACAGGGCGGATTGGTCAAGCAGCGACGATGACATTGGCGGGCTTACTTCGGTCCATGAGGAGGGGCAGGGATAAGGCACAAATGTGCTCGGTCAATGCCGTGCGCAATCGCAAAAGCACCCTGTCGGCGATGAATTTCGCGCAAACTGCCGCCCTTTGGCAACGTCTCGTCAATCATGCGATCCATTCGAGCCCAAATACCAGCTTTTAACCAGCGTTGTTAAGCCGATTGCGACCGCCTTCTGGCAATGTTGCGGCAACTGGGCGGCAACAGCCCGTGGGGAGTTCTCGAGTTTCGAGGCGTCAAATGGAAGCCGGCAGGCTTGCTGCCGGGTCGGGCCGCGCCGGAGACCATCATCGCGTAAGCGCGATGGTGACCGCGATGCGGCTCGACCCCTTCTCCTTGCCCGTGCGCTTCACCGCAACCGATGAGGCTGCCGACGAGCGGCTGCGCGTCGTCGATCTGCACCGTGAGCGCGTCGTCCTGCATCGATCGGTACGCGGCATGCGCATGGCGCTCAATCTTCCGGTCGCCGCGTTCCGCGGCGTCGCGATTCGGGTGGTCTGTGCGGAAGCCAACAAGACCGCGGGTTCCATCGCCGTGGTGCTCGAACACGGCGATCCGTCTTTATCCCTGCCATTATTTTCCGCGCGCGAAGGCGACGACATCGTTGCTGAATGGCAGTCGTGGGGCCGCGTCCTTGGCTTGCCGTTGCTTGTCGCCGAGGCAGACGGCAGCTTGCGCGAGCCGTTCGCGCGGCTAGGCACATCCTTGCGCATTGAAGCGCCGACGTGGCGGCGCCGGCGGCGCAGTGCGATCGCGCGCCGCCGGCCCGCGCGGCTGATGCGCCGCCAGCCCGGTACATCGGCGACAACACATCCGGTTCATCGCGGCGAGCGCGAGATCATCGCACGAGATTAAGGCGAGGGCGCCGCGGCGGCTGCGGCGCCGGTCATTTACGCCTATTCGCTGATGCTCGGAGCGTCCGGCACCCTTTTCACCTGGGTGACGCCATCGGCGATGATCTTGGTCAACTGGATCACCGACTGGCTGAGAGCGGCATATTCGACAATCTCTCGCTCGACGCGGCTGCTGTCGGACTGAAGCTTGTCGCGCAGGATTCGCAGTTCGCCGATCAGATTGTCGATCTCGCGTGCGGAGTTTCCCGACACCCGACGCAGCAATGAACTCAGGCTACTGGCTGCAAGCTCGCTGTCGCCTTCGGAGTGGCGCAGGGCATTACTGTCTCGCCGCACCAGTTCGCGGATATTGCCTTCCACCTCGACGTCCGGCGACTTCTCCACTTCGGCGGATCCGCGCGGCTTGAGAACGCTCATCAAAAACCCCCGTCCCGTTGTCCGCCCGTCCCAGGCGGCTCCACCCCGCCATGGCCGCATGGAAATGTGACCGCTTCGCGGCTCCGTGCTGTTGTGATGATGTTTGTTTGGGGATTTTGCGATCACGAAACAAAGCGTGCCGATAAGCGATCGGTTCATGCCGACTCATGCCGACTCATTCCGACTCGTGCCGACTCCTGCGCCGGCATTGAGGCGACGAGTCAATTTTTTGCCATAATGCTGACATCGTGCGAGCGCGCTCCAGCAACTACTGATCCGCGGGATCCGCGCCCGGCGTTCGGCGCGACGGCGGTGGGACGACGACTCTTTCCGATGCTTGCAGCGGCGCTGGCGACCACGGCCGGTCTTCCAGAACGGAACGGTCAGTGGCTACGACGAATCGCGACCCATTCCAGGTCAACCCCACCGCGCCGGTTTGCGCGAGACGGCTGCTGTCGAATACTTGCGCAGAACAATCGATAGGCGCCGGAAGCGAACTGACAACGACCGCGGCCCGCACGCAATCCTCCTCGAAAGCCGGGGGTGCCGACACGACACTGAGCGTGCGTCCCGCGGGCAGCGCGGCAATGCACGCGGTGCGATCGCAGGCGGGATGGGAAGATCGCGCCGTCGCGGGAGCGCGATCGTCGCCATCGGCTTCCAGCCACTGTTCCGCAGTGAAGCCATTGAAATGCTTGCCGACGATCTGCAGGTTTCCATCGGAGCCGCGAACGGCTACGAGATCGCCCGAAGGCGGGATTATTACGTCGTAACGCGGCCCATTGAGTGCTCCGATGATGCCGAGCGCCGCTAGCGGAATTGCGCCGGCGCGAAACAGCCAACTGCGCCACAAAACCGCGCTCATCACTGCAAGGCTGAGGAATGTAAGCGCATAGGGCGCGAACGCGCGCACATGCAGCGTCGAGCCCGGCGCCGCCGCGATGAAGCGTGCGACCCAGAGAATGAAACTGATTCCGAAGCCGACATAATGCCAGACCGGGGCGTCCAGTCCGAGCGGATAGAGCGCTGTTCCAAGCAGCGCGCCGGGTACCGCGAAGCACTCGATGATCGCCAGCGTCAGCGGATTACCGATTAGCACGTACGGGCTCAAGTCGTGAAAATGGTAGGCCATGAACGAGGCGGTAGCGGAGGTCGCGCAAAAGGCCGCGAGCACGAGACGGAGCGGCTTCTCGACAAGGTGCATCGCCAGAGCGCCGCGACGCTGCGCGCCGTCGCGGGCACCGGGGATAGGTTCGCGGCGGTGATCGAGCGCCGCGAAGCGGGCCTCCCTGGCGGCAATGAGCGCGGCCACCGCGGCGAACGAGAGCTGAAAGCTGACGCCGAGAATGGCATCGGGCTCGAGCGCAACGATCGCCAGCACCGCGAGGGCGAGATTGCGCATGGAGAGCGCGCGGCGGTCGAGCATGATGGCGCCGAGCACGATCAACGTCATGATTAGCGCCCGCTCCGTGCCGACGCGCGACCCCGTTCCGATGTCGTAGAGTAGCGAGCCAAGCATGGCGATGCCGGCGGCCCATTTTTTGATCGGATAGCTGAGCGCCAGGGTCGGCGAAAATGCGAACAGCCGCCTCGCCACAAAAAAGAAAATGCCTGCCACCAGGGTCATCTGCAGGCCGGAAATAGTGATGATGTGGAAAATGCCCGCCTCGCGGATAAGGTCTTTGGCATCGTTGGACAGAAAATCGCGCTTGCCGGTCACCATCGCGGCAGCGATCGCACCCTCGTTGCCGCCAATAATCGTATCGACCCGTACCGCGAGCCGGTTGCGCGATCGGTCGATCGTGGCGAAGAAACGCTGGCGCCAGGACGCGTTTCGCGGCGGCGGCAGAACCGAAACGGTGCCAAGCGTAAATCCGACAGCGCCGACGCCCTCGAAATAGGCGTCCCGAGCGAAATCGTAGCCGCCTGGAAGCGCCGCCGTCGGCGGCGGCCATAACCGTCCCGTAAGCGCCACGTAATCGCCGGCGGAAAAATCGGGAATCTTGCGCGTTGTGAGGCGTACGCGGTGCGGCGTGAGGCGCGCGGGCAATCTTTCGGCATCAAGGACGCGCAGGATAAAGCGGCCGCCGGCCGGGCGGATATCGACCTCCTCGACGAGGCCCTGCAATCTGACGGTGCGGACATGATCGAGCATCGGCGTGCCGTCGCGCTCGGTGCGCAATCCCATCGACAGAAATCCGGCAAAAGCCGCGGCGAGCGCCACCCAAAGCCCGAGCGCGACTGGCCGTGCGCGGCAGATCCAAGCCAATGCCGCGGAGAGTGCAGTCAGCAGCGCCGGCAGCCACAATACCGGCTCGCGGTCCGCCGCGATGTTGAGAGCAACGCCGCCCATGGCGGCGACGGGAATCCACAAGAAGAATCGCTGTCCGTCGATTTCCTGAGCGACAGCCGTCGCGAGCATAGCCCGCCAATCCGGCGCCAGTGCCGCGACGCGCGGAAGCCCGGCACGGCTCGCGGCGCCAAGGACACGGGCTCGCGCGGAGGTTGTCATGGCGGAGTGTAAGCACATTGCCGCGGCCTCCGAAAGCGCGTGACGGCGGCTACATTTGTCCTCAAAAGGCTGCTTTGCTGTCCGGCGATGCCTATGCAGCGCCTCGCATTCGAACGGAAATCCTGGACTGCGTGCCGAAGGAAGGCGGAATCGATGCTGGCACGGATCGGACAAGCGGCAGCGCGCATCCTGGTCGGCGTGGCGGCGGCGGGACTGTGTTTTGCGCATGCCGCCGCGCCGCAAATGCTGAATCTGCGCTATGGGCAGGCGTACTCGGCGGTCCACAGCATCTTTTCGCTGCCGGTCTCGATCGCACAACGCGAGGGTTTGTTTCAACGCGAGGGGCTCAACGTACAAGTCATCATCCCGGTGCCGGGCGGGTCGGATAAGATGATCGACGCGCTTAACGACAACTGGATGGACGTCACGCACATCGCCACGCCGTTCCTCATTCGCGCGGCGATGGCGGGTTCGGACGCGGTCGCCGTCGACACCGAATTCAAGAACGCGATCTACAGCCTGGTGGCTAGGCCCGCGCTTAGATCCTACGCCGATCTGAAGGGAAAGATCGTCGGTCTTGCCGATGAGCAAGGCACAATCACGATCGCCATGCGCAAACTCCTGGCCGAGCACGGACTGACGCGCGAAAGCTACGGCGTCCAGACTTTAGACGGAACGCCGCAGCGGATGTATTGCCTGACGCACACCGACTGCGACGCGGTGGTGCTCGGCCAGCCGCAGGACTTGCAGGCGCTCGCGCGAGGCTATTCGCTGCTCGGGCGCTCCGACGAGGTTGTGCCGGAATACCTTTATACTGTGACGGCGGCGCGCAAATCGTGGGCGCAGACGCACCCAGTCGCGATGGTTCGTTTCGTGCGCGCGATGGCTGCGGCGTTCGCTTTTATTCGGAATCCCGCCGATCGTGATCGCGTCGTCAAGGTTATCGCCGAAACGACCGGGTGCTCCGACGCCATTGCGGCCCAGACGCTCGATCTGTTCCTGCAAGGCGGTCACGATGTGCTGCCGAAGCGAGGAGAAATCGATCTTAAAGCTTTGCAGCAGGTGATTGCCATGATGGCTGGAGCAGGCTTGCTCAAGCCGCCGCTGCCATCAGCGCAGCGATTCGTCGACTTGCAATATCTGCAAGCTGCCGGAATCCAATAGACGCCGCCGCCCACTGCCGGCGGCTGCGAGGGCGCCGGCGCGGCGCCTCACCCCCCGAAAGCGAGCCGCCACCAAAACATCAGCGAATAGATCACATAAGGAATCGCCAGGATCGGCAATATCCAGAGCAGCGCGAGCGGGAATTTTCCGGTGATGCGCTCGGGCAGGAACATGGCGATGATGCCGAGTCCGGCCGATATCAGAATGGTCGTGAGGGTGAATCCGTACCACAGCATGTTCGGGCCGGTGTCGGGATGCATGCCTGCGGCTCCCCAGGCCAGCCGCTCGATGGCCGGAAAATAGGTCACGAGCGGCAGCTTCAGAAACACGATGAGGCAGTAGACCACGGGGCCGGTGATTGAAAAGGTGGTGACGAAGGCCCTGAACTTGCTTGACGCCGCCAATGACGATCGCGGCGCCGATTGTTTGACGGCTGCCGTTGCAGCGCCGGCGCTCGCGGATTTCGTTGTCATGGTCTGGCTCATGATCCGAATCCCCGCGCATTGTTGAGGAAGTGGCCAACGAGGAACAGGAACCAGCAGAACGAGGCGAGCACGATGGTCACCCCCTTGCGCGCATTGTCATATTCCGGGTTGTCGGCGTTCTTCCACAAGTACCAATAGGCCGGCAGCAGCAGCAGGCCGAGCGATGCGACATGCTCCTTGAAATCGAAGAAGGCGCCCGTCTTGAAATAATGCCCTGCGATAAGCGGAATCTTTATGTAAATGGTATAGGCGGTGTAGATGTAGGCGCCGATGAAGAAGGTGAGCACCCATAACGTGCAGACCGCCGTAGCATAGCCGGAAGCGCGCACCGAGCGGTAACGGGCAATAATGCCGCCGCCGCTCGCTTGACGCGCCGGCAACATGACGGCCACGGCCTGATGGGTGAGAGCGCCGAGGAGACCGAGCGCCAAGATCAGGTGAACGAATAGCCATATGGTCCAGAAGGCATTGGTGGATAGAACGCCGCCCATGATCCTTCCCTTTTTGACGTTGATTGGTTGCGACGACTCTAGCCCAGCGGAGCGATTTGTCGAGCGCGGGCGATGCGGCAAACACGACTCGGTTCTGCATACGGCGCAGCGCGAATCCGCGCAGGCGTCGTTTTGTCGGTGGTGGATTCCGTGTGCGGCGAAACGCCAAGTCTCATCGCGTTCCCACACCTTCTGCCGCGGCATGAAAGCACAGGCCGATGTCGGCGCTCCTGCCTGCTCGATTTTCTGGATCGTCTGGCGTCCATGAGCTTGTCTGCTACACTCGCGCCAAGGGGTAGGGCGCCGGGCACCGGGGCTCGATCGGGGCGAAACGGGAAGTGCAAGCATGGCTCGTCTGCCATTCGCTGTCATCGTCTCTGCAATCTGTTTCGTTCCAATTCTGGCGCGGGCCGGGGGGGTAAGCCTCACCAATCAAGATATCGAAGGAGGAGCTGACGGCCCCTCGTTTTTCGGCTTTGTCCGCGAGGTTGGAGGCGTCGGTATCAACGACGCCAAGGTCACGGGCGACCTCAAGGGCGGCGCGCTGGTGACGGCCAGCGACATTTTGGGCCTGTATAAGCTTCCGGGCTTCGGCAAAAGCGTCAATCCCGACGAGGTGCAGATCTCCTGCGCCAAGTCAGGCTACAAGCAAGCGAACGTGGTGCGGCGTCCGCACACCCCGGGCGACATGACGGATCCAATCGAGGTCGACTGCTATCTCCAGAAGCAGTGAGCATTCCGTTTCTGCAACTTTTTCGGGTTTGCAATGAAAAAGCGTCTGCTGCTCGTCGCTCCGCTGGTGCCGCTGTTCGCAGCTACGTTGGTCGCGGTTACCCTTGCGCAGACCGCGGCGCCGCCGGATTCGCCGGCGGCGGCGCCGATCCCGTACGAACTGACCCTGGGCGACATGATGGACATTCTGATTCAGCCCCGTCATGCCAAGCTCGGATTGGCCGGGCAGGCGCAGAATTGGCCGCTCGCCGCCTACGCGCTTTTCGAGATTCGCCAGGCTTTCGCCGGAATCGAAAAGGCGCAACCGAAGTTCCACGGGCTGCCTGTCAGCCAATTGGTCGACGCAGCCGTGAGCCAACCGATGAACGCTGTCGATGCCGCGATCAAGGAAAGGGATCTGAAAAAATTTACCGTAGCCTACAATCAGCTCACGGCGGGCTGCAACGCCTGCCACACCGCTCTCGATCATCCATTCGTGGTCATCAAGGCGCCGGACCGGTCCGCATTCCCGGACCAGGATTTCAGCCCTCATTAGAAAGGCAGCCGGCCGCGGTCGCGGATCGGATATGGCGGCGTTTCATTCTCGCCGGCAGCGCGGGTCAGAGGTTCGAAAGATAGTGCGCGATCGCTTCTCGCTGGCTGTCGGTCAGGGCCTTCATGAAGCCGGGCATGTCGAGATTATTGGTCCTCTGGCCGTCAGCGAAATGGCGCATGGCGACGATGAGGTAATCGTAACTGAGCCCGGCCAAGCGCGGCGCCGGCGCACCGCCCTCGAAATTCTGCCCATGACAAGCGCGGCACATGGCAATTCCCTCAGGCGGTGAAGCTGCCGAAGCGCTCTGTTGAGGTTCCGGCCAAGACTTGGTCGCAAAATAGGCCGCCACCTTGCGCAGGTCGTCCAAGCCGAACGCTTTTACCATCGGCGACATGGTCGCGTTTGTGCGTTCGCCGCTGTGGAAGTCGTGCAGCTCCTTGTATAGATAGTTCTCCTGTTGTCCCCAGATCACAGGGGTGGCGGGATTGGTCGGCGTGCCGTTTGCGCCGTGACAGGCGGCGCAGATTTCCAGCCGCGATACGATGTCGTCGGCAGCGTTCGCCGGCAGCGCGACGACTGCGCAAACAGCCACTGTTCCCAGCAGCAAGCCAAAAAGACCCTTGAACATGTTTTCAATCGCCCTCGTAAGTGCACGCGGTCGGAATAGGAAAGACCGCTGCAAGCCTGTGCCCTGCCAAAAGTTGAATGAGATTTCCCCTCCCATGCAAGGGAGGGGGATGAGCAGCGCCGGTGCGGCGCAAACACGTCAATCCAACGGCTCGACGTGGACCAACGCGTGATCGTGGTTGCTGCCGACCCAGAAGCTCACCGGAGTCGTGCTGTTGTCGACATAGACCGTGCGCATGTTGGTATCCGACGGCATCAGATATTGGTCGGTCTGGCCGGTCTTCGGATTCATACGCACCACACGATCGGTGCTCATGGTCGAGGCCCAGATGTCGCCGTTCTTGTCGAAGTTCGCCCGGTATGGGTAGGTGTAGGGCGGCAGCGGATATTCGGTGAACTTCGCCGTCTTGGGGTCGAACACCGCAACCTTGTTGCCGCGATATTCGGTGACGACGATGTCGCCGTTCGGCTCGATCTCCATGCGGCGCAGCCGCGCGTGCGGCGTCGGCGGCGCGTACCACGTCACCTTCAGCGTCTTGGCGTCGATCTTGCCGAGATAGCCTTCACTGAACTCGGCCATCCACAGGTTGTTCTGGGCATCCGAAATGACTTGGTAGATGCCGTAGTGATGGTGAGCCGCATCTGGCAGCGCGTCAGTCGGGTGGAGTCGCTGCCAGTCGCCGGTGGCCAAGTCGAGCCGGTAGACGTAGCCGGTGCCGACGTCCTTGGTCCAAACTTTGTTGTCGACGTCGTGGCGCAATCCGACGAAGTTCAGCTGCACGCGGTTATCGTTCCACTTTGCCGGCAACGGAAAGTATTTGGTGGCGCCGGTCTTCGGATCGAGCGTGCCGAGCGCGCCCTGGTACATGGTGTCGAACCAGAGCATCCCCTCCTTGTCGAAGGCGAGGCTCAAAAGGCCGACCGGCGCGTCCGGTTTGAAGGTCTTGATCGGATATTCGATGAGCTTGAGCGTCTTCGGATCAAATTTGGAAATGAACATTTCGCCGAAGTCGGTGTACCAGACATTGCCCTGCTTATCGCGAAGGATGTCATGCGGCTCGATGGTCGGCCGCGGCAGGTTGTATTCGGTGACGATCACGCGGGTGGAGTCGCCGGTCGGCCGCGGCAGGGTCTTGAGCGGGTACTGCCATTTGTCCACCGAACTCAAATTGATGGTCGCCAGATAGTCGGCGAACTTGCTGTACATTTCCGGCGTTCCGGCGCGCGTTTTGTCCAGCATCGGCTGCGGCTTGATCGGCTGGCTCACCGCGCCATAACCCTTCATGCGATGGACCACCTGCATCCACTCGTCCGCATTATGCGTCGAAAGCACGACACGCTCGAGAGTGTGGCAGCTGGTGCAGTTGAGCAGAGCGGCCTTTTCATTGTCGGTGCCGGGAATGCTCATCATCCACTCGGCGTCGGTGAGCTGGTCAGGCAGATCCTTGGCCGGCAAGAGCTTAAGGTCGACGCTCGATGTTTGCTTGCCGGAGACGTCGGCTGCGACTGGCGCGGAAAGGTCGTAACCGACCGCCCGGATCTTCAGCGTATAATGTCCCGGGTCGAGCCGGTTTTCCGGAAATGCGTAATGGCCCTTCGCGTCGGTGGTGACGCTGACCGACACGATCGATCCGTTCTTATGCGCTGTGACGACCACGCCCTCCATGGCGCCTTGGGCGGCGGAGGTCACTTGGCCTTGAATCGCTGCCGGAGTCTGGGCGAACGATGTGGCTTGGCACAGCACCAACGCAAGAGCGGTGGTCAGGCTCAACCTGATTGTTGATTTCATGGATCGCTCCCTACGGATCATTGTTCTGTCGCCCGATCGGACGCCCGCCAAATCGAGGTGCGGGCCGTCAGCCGATTTTGGGCCTATCCTGACTGTGTTCGCCGGAATGGGCAAGGCCACGTTCCGCGCGCATGGAACAACAGTCATGCAATTCGGCGTAGCGCAGCGTCGAGCAGCAGGGCGGCGAACAGGATCAAGCCCGCGTCGCGGTCGGACTTGAAGACGGCGAGGCAATTGTCCGGGTCGGCAATGTCGAGTCGAATGATCTGCCACGCGAGGTGAGCGGCAAAGACGCATAATCCGAGCGCGAAGACGATGCCGCTGCCGGCAAAAAAACCCGCAGCGGCGAAAAGAACGACCGCGAGCGTGTAGAACACAGCCAGCATCGGCTTGGTCCGCCGGCCGAACAACAAGGCAGTGGATTTGATGCCGATCAGCGCATCGTCGTCGCGGTCCTGATGCGCGTAGATGGTGTCGTAGCCGATCACCCAGGAAATCGAGCCGGCATAGAGCAGGAGGGCAGGGACCGCGAGACTGCCGAATGCGGCCGCCCAGCCCATCAGCGCGCCCCAAGAAAAAGCCAGTCCAAGGACGATTTGCGGCCAGTAGGTGATGCGCTTCATGAAGGGATAGATCGCGACGATGGCCAATGAAGCGATACCGAGCATCACGGTGAAGCGATTGAAGGTAAGGAGAACCGCAAGTCCGATGAGGGCGAGCAGCACAAGAAACGAGGCGGCGCGGGCGACGCTGACCTGGCCTGACGGAATCGGTCGCGAGCGCGTTCGCTCGACGGCCGCGTCGAGATCGCGATCGACGATGTCGTTCCATGTGCAGCCGGCGCCGCGCATCGCAAACGCGCCGATGAAGAACAGGACGATGTGGGCCATGCTGGGCGCCAGAGCGCGCGCGGCGACCGCGGCGAGGGCCGACGACCACCAGCACGGAATCAACAATAGCCAGGAGCCGATCGGGCGATCTAGCCGGGCGAGCCGCAGATAGGGCCGGAGCCAAGCCGGCGCGAGCGTGTCGACCCAGTTGCCGGTGGCATCCGCAACCGAACCGGCCGGTCCATCCATTTATCGGGCCAGCGGATTGCCGGTCAGCGTGTTGAAGGTCCCGGTATTCGTCTTGGTGTTCTTCGCGGTGTCGAGCGTCGGCGTGCCGATGGCGTCGCTCAGCGTCGGAATCCGCACTTGTGCGGCCGGGTTGCAGACGGCATTGCGGAATTTCAGCGTTTTTTCATGCGTGGCGCGCGCCGACGCAATCGCCACATCCGGAACGCCGCACCAGGCCTTGTTGCTTTCAAGGAATTTCAGCGCCGCGGCCTCGGCCACGTAGAAGCGGGACACCACGGCACACAATTCCTTGGGTGGAGCGTGCCGCTTTTCCGCGACCGCGATGGCCGCGCCCTTTTGCTGGGCGCTGTTGCGCAATGGAATGAAGCTGTCGCATGGCGAGGACACTCCTCCCGGCACCTGCGCCGATGCGATCCCGATCCCGGCCGCGTAAAGCGCCAGCGCCGTTGCGGCCCCAAGGCCCAATTTGGCGACACTCCGCATGATGTCGCGTCCTCTCCGTTCCGCCACAATGTGCCAGATTCCAAGCATTGGTAATAGGCGCTTCGAATTCGGCGACATGGGGGCAGAATCCGTCATCCAGCACCCTATTCGACAGGGACGTTCCAATACTGGCACCAAAGCGGCAACGGGGTTAAGGCATTCTTAAGCACGTTGTCCGCCGTTTTCGGGATGAAACGATGCCCAGCTATGAGTTTCGGGTGCCTCGGCTGTACGTCGAAGCGCCGCTTGGCGAGGGGGGCGTTGTCGTTCTCGATCGCCCCCAGGCGCACTATCTTCTGACGGTCCTGCGGCTTAAATCCGCGGCTCGCGTCCTCGTATTCAATGGCCGCGATGGCGAATGGGAGGCCGCAATCGAGGCGGAAAAACGGACCGCCTCTCTCCGGGTTGGCGTCAAAACGCGCTCGCAGACGGTGCCATGCGACCTGCATTATCTGTTTGCGCCGCTCAAGGCTGTGCGCCTCGATTACATGGTGCAGAAGGCGGTGGAGATGGGTGTCTCGCGCCTGCAACCCGTGCTCACGCGCCACGGCCAAGTGATGCGCGTCAACACGGCTCGCATGCGCGCCAACTGCATCGAAGCTGCCGAGCAGTGCGGCGTCCTCAACGTGGCAGAGATCGCGGAGCTGGAACCGCTTTCGCGCGTGCTGGCCGCGCGCGAGGCCAGCCGTTACCTGATCTTCTGCGACGAGCGCGCCGACGTTGCAGACCCGATGGCGGCGCTTGCTTCAGTGACGCGCGGTTCGCCGCTTGCGCTCTTGATCGGGGCTGAAGGCGGTTTCGCCGATGATGAGCGCGCCGCTTTGCTGGCGCTGCCTCATGTGGTGCGGCTCGCGCTTGGCCCACGCATATTGCGCGCCGATACCGCCGCCGTCGCCGCCCTTGCGCTGGTTCAGGCAGCGATCGGAGACTGGCAACGGTCTAATGGATGACCCAGGGCTTATCGATGCAGGCGAAGCCGATGAAATAGCCGTACTGCCGGCGCACGCTGGTGATGTGGGATAGCCGGCCCCACCGCGCGCAATAATCCGCGGCAAGCTGCCGATAGGTGCCCGCCACCGCCGGAGAGTAGGGGATAATGCCGCCGGTATCGTTGCCGGTAATCCACGGACCTGGACCGGCGAGTCCGGCTCGTGCGGGATTGCCAGTGCAAACGGCTGCAAGGATGACAGAGGCAACAAAGATAGCCGCATACCCGCGCATCGCAACGACCTCCAGCCCCGATGGCCCGACCGTGAGCAGCTTAGTGACTTGGGCGCGGAAATAAAGGCCGCGGTCGCCTTAGGCTGTGTATCTGAGCAGCGTGCCCGACCAAGGACGTCGGCGTGGCAGGATTGTCACGATCTCAAGCAATTCCACTGCTTTCACCGTGCACAACCTTGACCGCAGGGGAGCAGCACGGCACGCTCTTGCGCTTACGGGGAAAGGCCATGTTCAGTCGCATGATGCGCGTCGCGCCCGGCTTGTTGTCCGCGTCGCTGATTGGTTTGACGCTCGGCATTGTTTCGATGCCGTCGGCACGGGCCGCGAATTGGCTGGAAAAGAACTTCTGGCTGTCCGGGCCGAATTACAATCGTGACATGCCTGCCTGCGATTACGCGCCGGCGCTCGACGAAATCGTTGCCGATTTCCACACCAAGGAGGCTCGATTTTGGAATTCGGAACTAAAAATCGTCGGCATCGAAGACATCCGCCAGACCGCGTATCTGCCCTGGGCCGCACAGTCCATTCCGCGCCGCTTCTGCAGCGGCACCGCGCTGATCAATGACGGAGCGCGGCACGCGATCTATTATTCAATCGCCTCCGGCACCGGAATGATCGGGGCTGGATGGGGCGTGAATTTCTGTGTCGTCGGTCTCGATCGCGACTGGGCCTATAATCCGGCTTGCCGTGCCGCGAAACCCTGATCGCTGCCGAACCGAATTTTTCGTCATCGCAAGCTGGCTATGCTCCCGCCCGTCGATTGGCTTCTGACCAGCCCGTCACATAACACATCATGGACCGACCTTTTGTTCACTGGTTGATCGCTTTCTGGCTCCTTGCCGCGCTGGCAAGTCCGGTATCGGCCTGGGCAAGAGCATGGGACAGGCGCGACAATGCGCCCGGACAATTCGACTTTTACGTTCTGTCGCTGTCATGGTCGCCGTCATTCTGTGCGGAGATGGCGGAACGGAGCACCCATCGCGCGCCACCGCAAGCGGAGTGCGGCTCCGGAGCTTATTCATTCATTGTCCACGGACTATGGCCGCAGGATGAGCACGGCTATCCGGAGAATTGTCAGAGGCCGGCGCCGAGGCTTCGCCGTTCAATAGTATCGGAAATGCTGGATTTGATGGCCTCGCCGCGACTTGTCTACAGCGAATGGGATCGGCACGGCACGTGTTCGGGCCTTTCCGCGCCTGACTATTTCGGGACCATCCGCAAGGCGCGCGCGCAGGTCACGATACCGACGCAATATCGCGAGCTGCACAAGCCGCTCAGCGTCAGCCCTGGTGCGATACAGGACGCGTTCATCAAAGCCAATCCTGGCCTGACGGCGGAGGACATTGCCATAGAATGCGAGGCTAATCGCTTGACCGAGGTGCGGCTATGCCTCTCCAAGGACTTGAAATACCGCGCCTGTTCCGAAATCGTCGGCGACAGCTGCCGGCGCGCACGCGTGCTGATGCCTCCAATCCAACGGTGAGTAGGCTCGGCCGTTGCAATCGAGGCGCTTGAACTCGCTTGCCATCCCCAACGCCTTTCGGCGATGGAATCGTAGTTGTTGCGATGAATTATCGGCACGCATTTCACGCAGGAAATTTTGCCGACGTGCACAAGCATGTTGTTCTGGCGCGCATCCTTCTGTACCTGCGGCAAAAGCCGGCGGCTTTCCGTGTCATCGACAGCCATGCCGGAGCCGGCCGCTACGAGCTGGCGTCCGATGAGTCGAGTCGCGGCGGCGAATGGCGTGACGGGATTGCAAGACTCTTTGAAGCGGCAGCGCGCATGGACGGCCGGGCCAACGATCTGCTGGCGCCGTATCTGGAGATCGTTGCCGGCTATAATTCCAGTGGCGACTTGCGCATTTATCCGGGCTCGCCGCTGATCGTCCAGAAAATGCTGCGCGCCCAGGATCGTCTGATCGCCTGCGAGGTCGACCCCCAGGCCGTGGCGGCCCTCGCCGATGTCTTGCACGGCGATCGCCGCACCAAGGCGTTGGCCATCGACGGTTGGACCGCGATCGGGGCCTATGTGCCGCCACGAGAGCGGCGCGGCCTGGTGCTCATCGATCCGCCATTCGAGGATCCGGGGGACTTCGGCCGACTAGCCGAATCGCTGTCGGGAGCGCACCGAAAATGGCCGAACGGAGTTTACATTCTTTGGTATCCGATGAAGACGCGCGAGGGGCCGGACGCGCTGGCGAAGCGGCTGCAGCGGCTCGACATCCAAAAAATTCTTCGCTGCGAGATCATGCTGCGGCGTGGCCGGGAGGACGGCGCTCTCGCGGGTTCGGGGCTTATCCTGGTCAACCCTCCGTTCACGCTCGAAGAGGATCTACGGATATTGCAGCCGGCGCTTGTCCGAACGCTCGCTCCGCGGCCGGAGGGGGGCTCACAGCGGATCGACTGGGTCGTCCCAGGCCGCTAGGGGCGCTAGTTGCCCACTTCTCCACAGGTTAAAAGTAGTCTAATTTTATGTTCCGGACTGTTGCTGGCTTGGACGTTCCGCCTCCTGTGGGGGGCCGGCGGAGTGACTGAGGCCCTGTTAGCCGACGTTCTTTGCCCGAGGTGGATGCACAAGCCGAGCCGCCGCGCCGTGGGGGCCGGTGGCGAAGCAATCGTGGGAAGGAGAGTCGCTCAATGGCGATGCAGGGGACTGTGAAATTTTTTAATGGCGAGCGTGGCTATGGCTTCATCAAGCCCGATGATGGCGGCCGCGATGTGTTCGTGCATATTACCGCCGTTGAGCGTGCGGGACTGAAATCGCTGGCAGAGGGGCAGCGTATCAGTTTCGACGTCGAGCCGGACAAGAAGGGCAAGGGCCCGAAAGCTGTCAATCTCGTCGTCACAGGTTGATATCCTGCCTGATTGCGCAAGCACGCAGTTAGGATTCCCAATCGTCGTCCGATCCTGGATGCCGCTCGTGGGTCCGGGTGAAACTTTGCTGTGGGTGATTCAATGATGATTTTGCGTTCCTCTCCATCCTCGCCATTCGTCCGCAAGGTGCGAATCGCCGTCGCGCTCCTCGGCTTGGACCGCGACGTTACGGTTGAGCGCGCGGATACGACCGATCCGAACGATTCGTTGCGCAAGACAAATCCACTGGGAAAAATCCCGGTCCTGATCGTAGAGGACGGCAGCGCGATCTACGACTCGCGCGTCATTCTCGACTATCTGGACGATCGGGCCGGCGGCGGCAAAATCGTGCCGCGACAGGCCAAGCCGCGTCTCGAAGCGCTGCGCCTTCAGGCCTTGTGTGACGGTATTCTCGATGCCTCGATTCTGACCGTTTACGAAGGGCGGTTTCGCAATCCGGAAATGCACGAGCCGAAATGGCTTGAACTGCAGGCCGGGAAGGTTGCGCGCGCGCTGGCCGTGCTCGATCCGGCGCCACCGCTCGATCCGATGCCGAATGTCGGACAGATCGCGCTCGCCTGCGCTCTCGGCTACCGCGACTTCCGTTTCGGCGGCACTTGGCGCAGCGAGCATCCGCGACTCGTCGCCTGGCTCGATCGATTCGCCGCGCAGGTGCCGGCCTTTGCGGCGACCAAACCGTCCTGAACAAATAAAGACCCCAGGGCTCGCGCCCTGGGGTTTTCAGGTTCCGAAGAACCGCGAAGCTGATCAGAAGCGGTAGTTGATGCCGCCGCGGAACAGATTGGACTTGAACGAAATGTTCTGCGTGGCAGCGCCGCAGGCGACGCCGCAGCTCACGCTGCCGAGGTCGACATACAAATACTCGGCCTTGGCGGTCCAGTGTCCGGCAATGGCGAATTCGATACCGCCGCCTGCCGTCCAGCCGGCGTTAGTGTTGTCGACGCCGGCGAGCCCCGGTCCGGAGCCTTTGATGTCGCCGAACGCCGCACCGCCGGTGATGTAGGGCATGAAGCGGCCGGCCGCATAGCCGAGCCGGCCACGAATGGTGCCGAGCCAGTCGTCGCTGGTTTTGCACGACGTCGCCGGACACCCGGCGACGCTGGTGGTGCCGTTGATGTCGGCCCAGTCGATATCGCCTTCGACGCCGAGCACCGCCTGGTTGACCTGGTAATTGTAGCCGATGGTGCCGCCGACCAATCCGCCGGACGTATCGAAGCCGCCGGTGTGCGTCCAGGTCGAGCGGCCCCAGCCGCCGCCGCCATTGAGACCGAGATAGAACCCGCTCCAATTATAAGCGGGTGCATAGACCGGCGCCTTGTAGTAAGGACCAGGGCCAGCGGCGGGCGGTAGGTCGGCCGCCGCGGCCACGCCCCCCAGCGCCAGAACGCCGGCACACGCGAGAACAATCCGTTTCATCGAGGACCCTCCATAACTCGAAAGTGGCGGCATAGTATTCGCGGTCGTTCGCCCGTCTAGTGCTGAAAAGACACACGCCTATTCTAATTTCTGACGATTTTGTGGCTAAAATAGACTTGTCGATGTCACATTTATAGCTAACTATGTCTTAGCACCGGCCGAAACGTGGTAAAATAATCGCTAATTCTTGGCAAACGACAAGATAAAGGCCTTACGGGAGGTTTCGCGGCCGGCCCCTCATGTCGCGTCTAGAAGTGATAATTCACACCCATGCGCAAGAGGTCGGCAGCTAACCCGTTATTGGCGCCGGTCAGCGAAAACGTGCGGTCCGCCAAATCGAGATAGAGCCATTCCGCCTTTGCCGACCAGCGTGGGCTGAATGCGACCTCAACTCCGCCTCCTGCCGTCCAGCCGACGGATGTATGTGATTCGGTCAGGTTGAAGGAGTCGGCGCGCAGGTCGCCATAGGCGAAACCGGCCGTGCCGAACAGCAGGACGTTATTGAAGGCCACGCCGCCACGCCCGCGCAGCGTGCCAAACCAGGGATTGGAGAACTCGAACGGCGATAGTGTGTCATCGGCGTCGGACAATTGGATATCGGTCTCGCCGCCGAATACGAAAGCACCGCGCTGCCAGTTGTAACCGGCCTCGACGCCGCCGGCGATGCCGGACGGCTTGGTCGGATTGTTGTCCACGCTGCCCCATTCGTAACCGAGCGTGGCGCCGAGATAGGGGCCCGCCCAGCTATTGGCCGAAAGCGGTTCGGGTGTGGTGTAATATGGCCCTCCCGGGAGATCAGCGGCTAACGCCATCTCATTTCCGGTAAACATCAGGGCAGCGCCGAGACACACGCCGCCAAGGCATCTGCCAAAACGCGCCATGCCAAGAAGCTTCCGCATTGGGGCCTCCGAGGGTGACCACTGGATGAAGCGGGTCGGCCAAGAATGCCGGAGAAGAAATCGGGTTCAGCCAATCCGAACGATAGATTTTATGGTGATGAGCAAGTTAAGCTTTGTTAAATTACAAAGTAATTCCAAGTTACTAAGGTTAACGAAACCTCTATTTTGAAGGTTTATACTTTGCTTCAGAAATGACGATCCCGGCGGCAGGACGCCGACTGCCGGAAGTATCTATCCGCGGAAAGGAAAGCTCAAAATGCGCTGCTGCGACCAGCGGCGATATTTGTGACCCTGGCCGCCAGACGAGGCAGCGCATAGTTTCGATTTGCCGCCATGAAC
>JBOHIU010000118.1:0-5570 GCA_050725855.1 Xanthobacteraceae bacterium
TCATGGATCGCAAGCAGCCGCGCCGCGAGCGAATCGCGGTCGTTGGTCATCACCGAGCCGCAGCCCAGGAAGCCGAGGCGATTGCCGGCAATCTCCACCACGCCCCAGCCGGTGCGCCGGAGCCCGGGATCGATGCCGAGAATGCGAATCGGGCGGATCATCCGAAGCGTTGATAGACCTGCCGAGAACAATCGGCAAAGTCGGCAGATTCCAAGCGGCTTGCGGCCAGGGATGCGCCCCCATAGAATCCTGTCATGCTAGATTGGAGCGAATGCCCAGCGGTGGAGCGCATTCCCGGCAAGGGCGGCGGCGAGTGGCTATTTAAACATAGTCGGGTGCCAGTCCGGGCCTTGTTCGAGAACCTGGAAGATGGCGCCCGGGTCGATGAATTTCTGGAGTGGTTCCCCGGTGTGACGCGAGAACAAGTCGGGCAGGTATTGCGCCACACCGAACAAAGCCTTGTAGCCTGAGCAGCAAGCCTTCAAGTGAAGATACTCTTTGACCACGGCACGCCTGCGCCGCTCCGGCGCGCGTTGTCGGGCCATTCGGTCTCTACCGCCAAGGAAATGGGCTGGAGCGAGCTGGACAATGGCAAGTTATTGTCCGCAGCCGAAATCGAATTCGATGCAATCATCACAACCGATCAAAGCATCCGCTATCAGCAGAACCTTGCCGAACGCCGATTGGCAATAGTGGTCTTGCCCACAACCAGTTGGAAGCAAATCCGGCTTCATCAAACCGAAATTCTTGAGAAAATCAATGCGCTACGTCCTGGCGATCTGGCCGAATTGAAATTTAGATGATCGCTTCGTCACGCGCTGGAGCTTTCCCAGGACCGCGTCGGAGGCAAATCTCCATCACGCCCCAGCCGGTGCGCCGGAGTCCGGAATCGATGCCGAGAATGCGAATCGGGCGGATCATCCTGCCTCGTGATAAACCAGCCCCGGCCGCGGGCAAAGCAGGCGTGGACCATGATGACTCATCAGCATCGCTTGTTTTAGCATCGACACGCAATGCCGGGACCAAGATCGAAGAAGCGCCGAGCCATCATCATCGGCGGCTCAATGTCGGGGCTGTTCAGCGCGGCGTTCCTCCGCCGGATCGGCTGGGACTGCGACGTTTACGAGCGCTCCGGCGTCGAACTGGTCGGCCGGGGCGCCGGCATCACCACGCACCCGGAACTCCTCGAGGCGCTGGAAGCAAGCGGCGCCGGCACGCGCGACCTGGGCGTCGAGGTCCCGAAGCGGTTCGCGATCGATCGCGACGGCCGCATTACCGCGGAGCGCCCGCTGCGGCAAATCCTCACCTCGTGGGACCGCCTGCAGCGGCTGCTGCGCGCCACGATCGATCCCGCGCGCTATCATCTCGGCTGGGCGTTTGAGCGCGTCCAGCAGGATGGCCGCGGCGTACGCGTTCACTTCAATGGCGGACGCGTCGAGAGCGCCGACATTCTGGTCGGCGGCGACGGCATCCGCTCCTCGGTGCGCGGCCAGGTCGCCCCGGAGCTGCAGCCGACTTATGCCGGCTACTACATCTGGCGCGGCTCGCCCAACGAGGCCGAACTGACACCCCGAGCGCGCAAGGACATTTTCCCCTATTTCGTGTTCTACCTGCCGCCGCGTCAGGAAGTAATCACCTACCCGATCGCCGGCTTCAATGACGACCTTCGCCCCGGTCATCGCCGCTTCAACTTCATCTGGTATCGCGTCGCCGACGCGGACCAATTGCGCGACATGAACGTGGACCGGAACGGCGTACAGCACGAATTCTCGGTGCCGCCGCCGCTCATTCGCCAGGACCTGATCGAGGCGATGCGGGCCGACGCCCGCGAGATCATGCCGCCGGTCCTGCTCGACTGCGTCATCAAGCTCACGCAGCCCTTCATCACGCCGATCTACGATTTTACCGCCCCGCGCATCGTGTTCGGGCGGGCCGCCATGGTTGGCGACGCCGCCGCCAATGCGCGTCCGCACATGGGCTTCGGCGTTGCCAAGGCCGGCGGTGACGCCGCGGCGCTCGCTACGGCGTTGCGCGACCGTGACGATATCGACGCGGCGCTCGAAGCCTATAATGCCGCGCGCCAGCCGATCGGTAACGTCATCGTCATGCACAGCCGCAAGCTCGGCACGCATATGGGCGTCAACCTGAAAACCGAGGAAGACCGGCGCATGCACGCGCTCCTGCAAAACGACGGCGCCATGCTCGACTGGATTGCCGTGCCTAATTTTCTGGATGCCTACAAATGAGCGAGCTGCCACGACCCGACTACGCGCGCAACATGCGGCTTGTCGGCCACAGCGATCAGGGCAGCCGCGCCGACGGCGTCCAGATCATGGTGCATCGCGGTCACGCCTATGTCGGCCACATGTTCTCCAACGGCTTTTCCGTTCTCGACGTGCGCGACGCCAAAAATCCGCGCGCGGTGGCCTACATCGCCGCGCCACCGAACACCTGGAACATCCATTTGCAGACCCATGACGATCTGCTGCTCGTGATCAACGCCAAGAACATGTTCGCCGCCGCCGAATTCACCGACGAAAAAGCCTATTATCAGGGACAACTCGGGCAGGTCGTCGGTACCGCGCACCAAACAAACACGATTCGCGATTGGACAGCCGGTCTCGCGGTCTACGATCTGGCAAACCCGGGCGCGCCGCGCCGCATCGGCTTCATGCCGGTCGCCGGCGGCGGTATTCACCGCCTGTGGTATGTTGGCGGGCGCTTTGCTTACGCCTCGGCCCTGCTCGACGGTTTTAGCGACTACATTTTCATCACCATCGACATGCGCGATCCGACCAGGCCGCATGAGGCCGGCCGTTGGTGGATTCCCGGCATGAACGCCGCTGCGGGGGAGAGCCCGCATTGGCCCGCGACGCGACGCTATGGCCTGCACCACGCCATCGTCCATGGCGACACTGCCTATGCCGCATGGCGCGACGCCGGCATGGTGGTGCTCGACGTCGCCGACCGCACCCGGCCCAAGCTGATCGTGCATCGCGACGGCGCGCCGCCATTCGGCGGCGGCACGCACAATTGCCTGCCGCTGCCGGATCGCGATTTGCTGGTGGTGCTCGACGAGGCGGTGCTCGATCGCCAGGAGGATGGCGTCAAGACCATCTGGGTCTTCGACAACCGCGACAAGGCCGATCCGCACATTGTTGCGACGTTTCCGCAACCCGTCGAGGCCGACTACAAGGCCAAAGGCGGTCATTTCGGCCCGCACAACATCCACGAAAACCGGCCGGGAAGCTTCGTCAGTTCGCAGACCATCTTCGCGACTTATCAGAATGCCGGCATCCGGGTGTTCGACATCCGCGATCCGCGCGCGCCGGTCGAAACCGGCGCCTGGGTGCCGCCGGCACCCGCGCACATGATGGATCGCCGGCCAAACCGCGCCCGGGTCATCCAGTCCGCCGACGTCTTCGTCGATGCCGCGGGTCTGATCTATGCGACCGACTACAACGCCGGTCTTTTCATCCTGGAAATGGAATAGTTGCAATGCACGGGCGCCGCTCGCGAAGCGCGGCGTCGGCTGATAAGGGAGCGGTCCCTTTGACGCAAACCGCGGTCCTCGCATGACTCCCGGTCTCGGCTTCGCGCTCGTCGCCATGCTGTGCTTCGGCGTCAGCGATCTCATCTACAAACGCGGCGCCGCCGCCGGCATCAAGGCCGGCGAATTCATCATGCTGCAGTCCTGGATATTCTGCCCCGGCGTCACGCTATACGCGTGGCTCACCGGCCGGCTGGTGCTGGATCGGCCGGCGTTGTGGGGCGCGCTCGCCGGGGCGTTCCTGTCGGTGGCGATGTACAATTTCGCCATGAGCCTGCGCGGCGGAGCGGTTTCAACCAATGCGCCGATCTTCCGGCTCAATTTCATGCTCACCGCGGCGCTGGCGATCATACTTCTCGGCGAGACGATCACGGTCGCCAAATGCGCCGCATTGCTCTGCGCGCTCATCGCGGTGTGGCTGTTGCTGTACACGCCGGGCGCCAAGGCGCCGTCGCTGCAGGCTGGCGGCTTGGTCCGCATCCTGATCGCCACGGTGGCAATGGCCTTCACCAACCTGTTCTACAAGATCGGCGTGCAGCATGGCGTCTTGCCCGAGACGATGGTTGTCGCCCAGGCCTGGGTGTTCACCCCGACCGCCACCACGCTCGGCTGGCTGGCGCAGCGGCGCTTCCGCCCGACGCCGGGCGCATTGCGATATCCGCCGCTGGCGGCGCTGTCGCAGGCGGTTGCCTTCGTGTCGCTGATGCACGGTCTCGCGCTCGGCGCGGCGAGCGTGCTCGTTCCCGTGGCGCAAATGGGCTTTGTATTCACTGCCCTGATCGGCGCGGCGATGTTTCACGAAGCTTTCGGTTTCCGAAAGCGGGCCGGGCTCGTCGTCGCCCTCGCCGCTCTGGCGCTGTTTGCCGCAAGTTGAGGGTGATTACGCGCTCATCCTCTCCACCAGCGCGTCCGAGACCTCAAAATTGGCATAGACGTTCTGCACGTCGTCGCTGTCGTTCAAGTTCTCGATCAGCTTCAATACCTTCTCGCCCTGCTCGTCGTCGACCGCCACGGTGTTCTGCGGACGCCAGACCAGCGAGGACTTTCGCGGCTCGCCGAATTTCGCTTCGAGCGCCTTGGTGACGGAGCCGAAGCGATCCGGCGAGACGTAAATCTCGTGACCGTTGTCGCTGGAGACGACGTCGTCGGCGCCGGCTTCCAAGGCCGCCTCGAACATCGCATCGGCGGTCGCGGCCTTGGCGTCGTATTCGACGACGCCGAGGTGGTCGAACATGAAGGCGACCGCGCCGGTCTCCGCGAGGTTGCCGCCTGACTTGGTGAAGGTGGCGCGCACCTCACCGGCGGTGCGGTTGCGGTTATCGGTCAAGACTTCGACGATCAGGGCGACGCCGCCCGGCCCATAGCCCTCGTAGCGGATTTCCTCGTAGGTCTCGCTGTCGCCTCCCGCCGCCTTCTTGATGGCGCGTTCGATGTTGTCCTTCGGCATGTTTTCGGCCCGCGCCGCAATGATGGCGGCGCGCAGCCGCGGATTCATCGCCGGATCGGGCGTGCCGAGCTTGGCGGAGACGGTGATCTCGCGCGCGAGCTTGCCGAACAGCTTCGACTTCGCCGCATCCTGCCGCCCCTTGCGGTGCACGATGTTCTTGAACTGTGAATGCCCGGCCATGACACAAGTCCCGTTCGTCCTTGCGAGGAGCGATGGCGACGAAGCAATCCAGATCACTATTCGCGACCCTGGATTGCTTCCACCGACGCGCTCCGCGCAATGACGGTCTAATAATGTCGCGCCGCGCGAAAATAAAGTCGGCCGGCGCTTCCCGGATGCGGCGCAGCACGATAAGCGCGTTCACGCGCGTCTTCGACCTGCTATGGTGGTGCGCCGCTGTTCCGGGATCGTCCCAAATTCCTCGCCGGGAAACCTTGCACTTACTACCAAAACGCCGGCATCGCCGGTTCCAGAACACCGCCGAGCCGCACCGCGCCGACGCGCGAAGCGAGCCCGGTGGCCGGATCGGTCTCGACCGCGACCGCGCACAATGTCGCCGCGCCGGACGCCGGC